>JBGTFQ010000056.1:0-2390 GCA_041747155.1 Rubrobacteraceae bacterium | reverse complement strand
ACTCGTGAGTAAAGTAGCGGAGTTCACGGCAACGGAGTTCTTCCGGGATATCCGAGAGAACCCGGTTATACCTGCCGTCCGAGCGGAATGGAAGTCTCTGGAACGGGCTCTCTCGGGGGAACACGCGGGTATTTTCGTGCTTGGGGGCAGTATCTTCGAGCTTGCACGCATCATTGAGGCCCACGGGAAAAGGCCCGCAGTATTCGTAAATGTGGAGCTTATTGGAGGGGTCGCGGGGGACAAGCCCGGTGTGGAATATCTGGCTCAGCATGTGGAGGGGGTGATCTCCACCAACCGGCACGTTATCGAGATGGCGAACTCGGTTGGTCTGATCACGGTCCAGCGTTTGTTTGCTTTGGACCTTGGAACCACCGAGCGCGGTCTGAAACTCATCAAGCGGGCCAAGCCGGACTGCGTGGAGATTCTGCCCGCTCTGACGTATCCTCTGCTGGTCGACCGTCACCCAGAACTGCGAGACCGACCAGTGCTGGGCGGCGGGCTGATCAAAGACCGTAGAGACCAACACGCTATCTTAAAAGCTGGTGCGATTGGCATCTCCACTAGCGACGAACGTCTTTGGAAAGGTGCTTGACCGGGGTTTTTGAGGCTGATACGCTAGGTTGAAACCGATATTCGTGACGCAGGCACACAGACAAAAGAGAGCCTCGCATGAGACTGAATCCTCCAGTTGATAAGTTCTGGAAGACTATGGTCCCTGCGAGGTTTCTGCGTATCTGGTGTGATACAGCTTGTTCACGTTGTCGCTGTAAGGGGAAGTGCGAGTAACGAGCTGGATAGGGAAAGTCCGGCAATGTACAGAGGCGGTGTAAAACTATCATCCACCGCCATCTAAGGGAGAGGAGTGGAGAAGTATGGCCGACGGACAGTACTTGATGGGCATTGATGTAGGGACTGGAGGTGCCAGGGTAGGTATCTTCGACCGCGAGGGGAAGGCTATAGTCTTCCACGGGGTCGAACTCGAAACGCGATTCCCGCGTTCCGGGTGGGCTGAGCAGAACCCGGAGGACTGGTGGAATTGCACCGTCGGCGCGGTTAAAGAAGCTCTTGAGGAGAGTGGCATAGCACCCGAGGAGATCGCGGGTCTCTCCACCGACGCGACGACTTGCACGGTGGTAGCGATGGACCGACAGAACAAAGTGTTGCGTCCAGCACTGCTGTGGATGGATGTACGGGCCTCAGATCAAGCCGAGAAAGTGGAGGCGACTGGCGACTCGGCTCTCAAATACAACGGCTACGGTCCCGTCTCCGCCGAATGGATGCCCTCCAAAGCACTGTGGCTGAAAGAGAATGAACGCGAGATCTACGACGCAGCCACCCACATCGTTGACTGCGAAGACTGGATGACATTCCGCCTCACTGGTGAGTGGACAGCTTCCGTCAACACCGCAAGCTTCCGGGCCTACTATGACCGGGACGCGGGCGGCTGGCCGACGAGCCTGTACGAATCCGTGGGACTGGAAGACGTGATCGAGAAGTTCCCCGAGAACGTCCTAGATATGGGTACGCCCGTAGGCGGACTCACGAAGGAAGCTGCGGACGAACTGGGCCTCGTAGAAGGTACGCCGGTGGCGCAAGGCGGCGGGGATGCTTTCGTGGGGGCTCTGGGGCTTGGTGTAACGGAGCCGGGCAAGATGGCTCTCATTACTGGTTCGTCGCACGTTATCGTGGGGCAGGCGGCTGAGGCTCACTATGGCCGGGGGTTCTTCGGGTCTTATACGGACGGCATAATTCCTGGTCAGTACAGCGTCGAGGGTGGTCAGGTCTCGACGGGGTCCATCGTGGCGTGGTTCAAGAATCAGTTCGCTTCGGAGGCGGCGGCTCAGGCCAAAGAGCGCGGCGTGGACACCTACGAGGTACTCAACGAGATGGCAGCGGACATTCCTATAGGGTCTGATGGTCTTGTAGTAATCGACTACTTTCAGGGGAATCGGACACCGCACACCGATCCGTTGGCGCGAGGTGCGATCTGGGGTCTCTCCCTCGGCCACACTCCGGGCCACATCTTCCGGGCGATCCTCGAAGGCATCTGCTACGGCACGGAGGACATCTTCCGCACCATGCGCCGAAATGGATTTCAGCCCGGAGAGGCAGTCGTGGCGGGAGGCCCAACGAAGAGCGAACTGTGGATGCAGATGCACGCTGACGTCTCCAACGTGCCAGTGTCCTTCACTCGCGAGAGCGAGGGACCGGTCCTCGGTTCGGCAATGCTCGGTGGAGTTGGCGCGGGCGTCTTCGAGGATATCCAGGCCGCCGCCGACGCGATGGTCCACACCGAACGGACTATCGAGCCGAACGCGGAGGCCCATGAGGCATACCAGTTCTACGTGGATCGCTACGTGGAGACCTATCCGCAGATGAAAGAATCCATG
>JBGTFQ010000055.1:0-4502 GCA_041747155.1 Rubrobacteraceae bacterium | reverse complement strand
GATGAAGTGGATGCGGGCGAGCACGGATTCCGAGAGCCGGACGTTGAACTCCACGTTCTCGCCGGAGAGAGCCGTCTGCAGGATGTCCTGCATCTTTTGGCGGATCTCGGTGTTGTAGCGGTCTCTTGGGACGTAGGCCAGGCACGAGAAGAATCGACCGTAGGTGTCGCGGCGGATAAAGACTCGGACGCGCTGACGTTCTTGCAAGTGCAGGATTCCCATAGCGATGTCGAAGAGTTCGGAACGGTCTATCTGGAACAGTTCGTCCCGCGGGTAGGTCTCTAGGATCTCGACGAGATCCTTCTCGTTATGACTCCCGTCGGGGAAACCGGCCCGCTCCAGCACGTAGCGCACTTTGCGCCGGATCAGCGGTATCTCGAAGGTGCTCTCGCTGTACGCGCTGAAGGTGTACAGACCGAGAAAACGCCGTTCGCCGGTAACTTCGCCGTTCGCGTCGAACACCTTGACCCCAATGTAGTCCAGGTACGAAGGCCGATGGACGCTGGAGCGCGTGTTGGCTTTCGTGAGGTTTAGGAGCTTGGGAGCGCGGGCGAGACGGCGAACGTCCGGGGGGAGTTTGGCAAAGCTACGCGAGACTGGCCTGGAGTTCGAGGTACGCAGGATACCGAGTCCAGAATCGGTGACGGGGGAAAGGGATTCGTCGCCGTTTTTGGTCTCCAGGTCGTATTCGCGGTAACCGAGGAAGGTGAAGTTGTTGTCCGCGACCCATTCGAGGAAAGCTTTTACTTCGGCGGCGTTCTCATCGTCCACGGGGAGGTTTGTGTCGTCGAAGGTCGCGAGGATGTCGTGTACCTGGTCGCGCATTGTCGGCCAGTCATCTACGGCGGAGCGCACTTGCTTGAAGATGCGTGTGAGGCTTTCTTGGAGTTTTTGGAGGACTTCCGGTTCTGTTTGGCGGTCGACCTCGACGTGAATTACGGACTCCGATATGGCGGATTCGTCTTCTGAGTCTGGGGGGAGAATTTCGAGTAGTCGCCCGGAACCGTCGCGTTGGACACGCATTATCGGGTGGATCATGAGGTGTATAGCGTAGCCCTGGCGGTTTACTTCCATACGAGTCGAGTCGACCAGGAAAGGCATGTCGTCGGTGACGATCTCGGCGGCGGTGTGCGAAGACTGCCAGCCGTGCTCGTCGAACTGAGGGTTATAGACCCGGATCTTCGTCGTCCCCGGTTTGCGTTGTTGCGCGAGAGTCCACTGGGAGACCGCAGCGCCGTAGATGTCGATAGGCGAGCGTCCGGCGAGATCCCCCGGTGAGATCCAGGAGTAGTACTGGCGCACGAACTCCTCTACTAGCGGTGCTTGATCCTCTGGCATTTGCTCCCTGACGCGCTCTACGACCTTGTCCAGAAGCTCGTCTTTCACCAACATTGGCCTTCTCCTCCGCTGCTTCCCTTTTCCAGGTTCATTGTAGCCCAACTGAATCCCCGGTTCGCTAAAGAAGATGGCATTCTCGCTGCCAATTCGCTTACTATGGTGTAAGGATTCCGATAGTCGGTACACTGGAGGAGCTTATGAATTTCCATCTCAGCAAGGACCAACAGGA
Organism: Rubrobacteraceae bacterium; assembly: GCA_041747155.1. Taxonomy (GTDB): domain Bacteria; phylum Actinomycetota; class Rubrobacteria; order Rubrobacterales; family Rubrobacteraceae; genus JACDDK01. The sequence goes on along the minus strand of JBGTFQ010000055.1, from coordinate 2,935 downwards.
GGTCCAAAACCAGGCAGCGAACTTCGCCGACCGCGAGGTCGCCCCAAATGCCGCTGACTTGGACGCAGAAGACCGGGTTCCATTCGAGACGCTGGATAAGATGTCGGAGGCGGGATTCATGGGCCTGTGCGTTCCAGAGGAGTACGGTGGCGCGGGCTCGGATTTTCTATCCTACTGTTTGCTTGTGGAGGAGCTGAGCCGGGCCGATGCTGGCGTGGGCGTGACCGTTGCGGTTCATACCAGCGCCGGGACGCTTCCTATCTTGTTGTATGGGAACGAGGAACAGAAATCGCGGTGGATTCCGGATCTCGCCGGGGGAAAGAGTATCGGCTGCTTCGCTCTAACCGAGCTCGCGACCGGCTCTGACGCAGCCGCGATCCAAACCACAGCCGAACCTGTCGACGGCGGCTACTGGATAACCGGCCACAAACAATGGGTCACCAACGGTCGTGTAGCGGGTACGGGCATCATCTTCGCCCGCGCCCCCGAAGGCGTTACGGCTTTCATAGTCTCGATGGACTCGGAAGGCGTTTCCTTCGGTGCTCACGCCCGCAAGATGGGCGTAATTTCCGCTACTACCGACGACGTGCTGCTCGAAAACGTATTCGTCCCGAAAAAGGACCGGCTCGGTGAGGAAGGCAGGGGCTTGGGCGTGGCTCTCGGGACGCTGGACTCTGGACGAATCGGCATCGCGGCTCAGGCCGTCGGCATCGCCGAAGCTGCCTTCCGCTACGCCGCGAGATACGCGACCGAACGTACCACTTTCGGCAAGGCCATCGCCGAGCATCAAGCGGTAGCCTTCAAATTAGCCGAGATGCAGACTTCGATACGAGCGGCCCGCCTACTGGTCCACGAAGCCGCTTGGATGAAGGACGAAGGGATGCGGCACACGGAATCTGGGGCTCGGGCGAAGCTCTTCGCTTCTCGGGTCGCCAACGAGGTGACGCATGAAGCCGTGCAGGTGCTCGGAGGGCGCGGGTATATGAAGGATCATCCGGTCGAGCGGTACTATCGGGATGCCCGGGTCACTGAAATATATGAAGGAACATCCGAGATCCAGAAGCTAGTCATCTCTCGGGGCATCCTCAAAGAACACGCTGAAGCGCCCGGCGGCGTCGAAGGAGCGCGGCCTATCGTCGGCTGACACGCTTCTGACAAAGCCGAATGCTCACTTCTCTAGACCCTCGCTGCTCACAAAACCATGAGTGGAAACCGGGTCTTCCTCAGTATAGTTACGGGGCGTGTCGTCGTGGTGTCTTGGAGAGTGGAGGAGAGGTTTGGCTGGGGACAGCTCGCGGTCGGATGGTGGGGTTGACGGTATGGCGATACGGGCCGAAGGGCTTGTTCGGCGTTTCGGCGAGAACGTGGCGGTGGACGGTGTGGATCTCTCGGTCTCGCCCGGCGAGGTTTATGGTTTCCTTGGTCCAAACGGGGCGGGCAAAACTACCACCGTGCGGATGCTCGTTACGCTGCTCGCGCCTAGCGCCGGTCGAGCGGAGGTCGCCGGATGCGATGTAGCCGCCGATCCCGGCGGCGTGAGGTTGAGGATCGGGGTAGCTCTCCAGGAGGCCGCGCTGGACGCGAAGCAGACCGGCGTCGAGTTCCTGCGCTTGCAGGGCCGCCTCTACGGTCTCACAAGCGCCGAGATAGACCGCCGGATGGAAGACCTTCGCGGCCTCATCGACCTCGGGGACGCGCTGGAACGCCGCGTCGGCGGCTACTCCGGCGGGATGAAGCGCCGATTGGACCTCGCCGCCGCCCTCGTCCACAATCCAGAGGTGCTCTTTCTAGACGAACCAACGACGGGCTTGGATCCGGTCAGCCGTGCGAAGGTGTGGGAGGAAGTCCGTCGCCTAAATACCGAGCTTGGCGTAACCATTTTCCTGACCACCCAGTACCTCGAAGAAGCCGACCGCCTTTGCGACCGATTGGGCATTATCGACCGGGGTCGCATCGTCGCCGAAGGCACGCCGGAGGAACTGAAGAGATCCGTTGGACAAGAGCTCGTCGTGGCTCAGGTGCGGAACAACGGACATGCCCTCAACGGAGTCATGGAGCGACTGCGGAACATCGAGTCCGTCGAGCGGGTCGAAGCGCGAGACGATGGCGAGATCACGGTCGCCACCCCGGACGGACCGCGGACCATCGGGCGTGTCGCCGTGGCGCTTGAAGAGGCCAATGTGGCTGTAGAGCGGCTCACGCTGCGGACCCCGACCCTCGACGATGTATTTCTGGAAGTAACTGGCAACCGGATGCGTGCCACAGAAGAGGAGGAGAATACTTGAACACCAATGAGAAAGCGATACCGAAGGAGCGTGTCGGAGCGCGCCCGGCGGGATTCTGGCGCGACCTTGTGAGCGTTGCCGGGCGGGCTCTACGAGCGATACCCCGCGAGCCGGAAGCTCTTGCTCCCGCTCTCATCATCCCGATCTTCTTTTTCGCTGTGAACGTCGGGGCTCTTTCGGACATCGCCTCGTTCGCTGGGGTGGACGACTTCAAGGCTTTCCAGCTTCCAGTCGCCATAGTCTTCGCGGTAACAGGTGTCTCCCGAGCTTCCGCGCTCGTCACCGACATTCAGTCCGGCTACTTCGACCGGCTACTCGTCTCGCCGGTGAACCGCTACAGCCTATTGCTAGGGTTGATGATCGCGGACCTCGTGCTCGTAGTCGCTTTGTGTCTCCCCGTGATCCTTCTGGGTTTCGTGCTCGGCGTGGGATTCGCTACGGGACCGCTTGGCGTGCTCGCCTTCTTACTCCTCAGCGGTCTCTGGGGTCTCGCGTTTACCGGGTTCCCTTACGCGATAGCCCTGCGTACCGGAAATCCCGCAGCGGTCAACTCTTCGTTCCTGTTGTTCTTTCCGTTCGCGTTTCTGACGACCGCGTTTCTGCCGCAACAAGCCTTAACTGGCTGGCTCGCCACCGTAGCCGACTACAAT
>JBGTFQ010000054.1:0-17206 GCA_041747155.1 Rubrobacteraceae bacterium | reverse complement strand
ATGCGACGCACTAAATGCTATATTTATCTCTATGAGTGGAATGCGGCGCACGAAACAGCGACAAGCCATTCTCGATAGCATCGAGTCGGCGGACGGGCCGTTGTCGGTGGGTGAGATCCACGTTCGGGCGGGCCAGGGGCTTCCCGGTCTCGGTATCGCGACGGTGTATCGGACGGTTAAGGCGTTGCGGGAAGAGGGCACCGTGGTGACGGTGGAGTTGCCCGGTGAGGAGGCTCGGTACGAACCGTTCGGACGTGGGCATCATCATCATTTCCGGTGCGTGGCGTGTGAGCAGACCTTCGACCTCGCAATCTGCCCCGTCGGTATACCGTCCGGTACGACACTCCCCGGCGGCTATACTGTGGAGGCACACAGCCTCACGCTCTATGGTCGGTGCGCCGGCTGCCCGGATCCCCGGTAGCGGCTAATATGGGCGACGATACGCGGCGACGAGGAGCGGAGTTTTGTCCAACGCCAATGCGATAGTAGAAGCAATAGAGCGTAAGAAGAATGGCGAGGAGCTGTCTGAGGCAGCCATTCGAGAGGTCGTGACTGGTTATACGGAAGGTTCCATCCCGGATTACCAGATGTCGGCGCTATTGATGGCGATCTTCGTAAAGGGAATGAACTACGAGGAGACGCTCGCCTTGACCCGCGCAATGGCTGAGTCGGGAGATACTTACTCTTTCCCCGGTTGCGTGGACAAGCATTCCACCGGCGGAGTTGGGGATAAGATCTCCTTGATCTCCTTGCCCATTGCCGCCGCCTGTGGAGCTCCCGTAGCCAAACTCTCCGGTCGTGGCCTCGGAACCACCGGCGGCACGATAGACAAACTCGAATCCATCCCCGGCTTCTCCGTAAATCTCTCACGCGACCGCTTCGAACGCCAGGTAGAAGACGTAGGATTGGCGATCATCGAAGCCGGAGAACTAGCTCCAGCGGACAAAGAGATCTACGCCCTCCGCGACACGACCGGGACCATCGATTCTCTCCCTCTAATTGGCTCGTCGATAGTCTCTAAAAAAGCCGCGACCGGAGCCGGACACCTTCTGTACGACGTGAAATGCGGCGCAGGCGCTTTCATGAAGACCCTCGATGATGCCCGCGAGCTGGCCGACCTACTCGTCCGTCTCAGCGAGTCCCTGAATGTGCGAGCGTCGGCGATCATCACGGACATGGATAATCCTCTCGGACGGGCTATCGGCAACGCTCTCGAAGTCCGGGAGAGCGTCCAATTCCTAAAAGGCGAACAAGTACCCCAAGACCTGGCCGACGAAGCCCGACTCGTCGCAGTCCACTTGCTCCGTTTGAAAGGCATCCGCGAACCGGAACAGGCAGTCGAAGAGGCGATCTCCTCAGGCGCGGCCTACGAGAAACTAAACGAGTTCGTCACGGCTCAGGGCGGCGACGCGGACGCTCTCGAAAACCTCCCAACCGCAGGCGAAATACACGACGTGAAAGCTCCGGGCGACGGGTACGTGGAGAGGTTCGGGGCGCTTGGCGTAGGACGGGCCGCGCTCGCTCTCGGGGCAGGTCGCGAAAAGAAGGACGACACCCTGGATTACGCGGCGGGTGTCGAGGTGTTGGCGAAAATCGGGAATGAAGTGAGTCGGGGGCAGACGGTAGCGAGGCTTCATGGGACTCGTAATGTCCTGCGGGCCGAGGATCTAGTGCTGGAAGAACTCAGCCTCTCGGTCGAGCCTGTACAGCTAGCCCCTGCTATCCTAGACACTCGCTAAAAAGAAAGCCGGAGCCAAAGCATACCTAGCTCCGCAACCGAAATTTTCAACTAGAAGGAGTCGCGTATGAGTCCAGTACACGTTAGAGCCGAGCCGGGAGATTTTGCCGAGAGTGTGTTGTTACCGGGTGACCCACGACGGGCCACGTACATAGCGGAGAATTTCTTCGACGATGCGCGACTAGTTACCGAGGAGCGCGGGATGCTCGGCTATACCGGTACTTACAAGGGAGAGCCGGTTTCCGTCCAGACCACGGGGATGGGTTGTCCGAGCGCGTCCATCGTGACCGAAGAGTTGGTGCAGCTTGGAGTCAAAAACTTCTTGCGAGTTGGGACTTGCGGTGGATATCACGAGAGCCTGTCTTTGGGAGATTTGATCGTTGCTACCGCCGCGACCGCTCAGGATGGAACCGTCGACTCTATTACGCAAGGCGTCCCATACGCTCCGGCAGCACACTTCGATCTCGTCCACGCCGCTCACCACGCCGCCGAAGCCGCCGGTACTCGTACGTTCATGGGGCCAATAGTTAGCTCAGATCTCTTCTACGACCCGACGGACGATCCAGCCGAGTTGTGGGGCAATCTCGGTGTGCTGGCAGTCGAGATGGAGGCGGCGGCTATCTTCACCATAGCGGCCATGCATGGCGTAAAAGCCGGTTGCCTGCTCACGGTCTCCGACACCATCGGTCGGGAGAGTGTCGTTCGGATAGAAGACTCGGCTCTCCAGGATGCCGTGGACAATATGATGACACTGGCACTTGAAACGCTAAAAGCATTAGACTAAGGGTAGAGTAGCAAGGACGGCAGCAGCAGGAGGACCATTGACGATCCTCAACGAATCGGGGGCGGCGGATGTACTGTCCCCGCTGCACGCCGTAAGCGACCTCTCTTTGCTACTGCGCGACGCTCTTATAGTCGTGCTCGGGACCCGCTCGGAGATCCACGCGGCTCAATCCGCACCGGCGGCTCTCTCACCAGCCCCCGCGGGCTTTGACCCTCTGGACCGTCGCGTACTTTTCCTTCTCCTTGACCCTAATGATCCGCCGGAGAGCGGGCACGTGGCTTCCCGGCTCATCGAAGCCGCCGCCGGTACGCGGCGGACTGGTGCGATCCTGCTGGTCACGGCACGTTCCGCGGCTCTAATAGGCGTGGACCCTACGTTCGAGACCCGCCTGGCCAGTCGCCGCCTGGACCTGCCGGTGATCTCCGTCCCGCTAGACAGCCGTTCATCCAAGAGACTATCCACCGACCTAGAAGATTCGACCCTCGCGGCACTTGTGCAAGCCTGTCCTCCCCGAACCTCCGACGCGCTGCAAGTTCCGTCCAAGCGGATCACGCGCCGCAATATCCGACGCGGCGGCATGTTGAGCGGACTGGCACGGGGCGATGCGGAAACCAGCGCCAGAAAGCCGGTCGTGTTGCTCGGGTCCGCGAGTGGAGCATCCGGTGAGATCTCGGCGGAACTCGAACGGATCGGGGTGCTAGTGGAGGGTGAAATTCCTTCTTCTTCGGGCATCGCCGGGGATCTACCAGCGTTTGGGGAGGACGTTATCGTGGGGGTAATGGACCCGCATCTCTCCGAGGCGGCCCGTATGGCGGCGGAGTGCGGCGCGACGGTCGTGAGGACGCTGATGCCGATTGGAGTGGATGGTACGGCCCGTTTTGTGCAGGACGTTGCTGCGGCGGCGGGGATTGAGGTTAGCGAGGTCGTCAAGGCACGTTCCGTATGGGAGAGTCTGGGGCATCTCCGAAACGGTATCCGGGGGCGTAGGATCTTCTTTGCCGGGGATACGGGACTTGAGATTCCTATCGCCCGCTTTCTGGTGGATGCTGGAGCGGTGATCCTGGAGGTCGGCGCACCCCGCCTGGACCGGCGTTTTCTGGCCGATGAGATCCAAGCTCTAGGTGCTGGCGTGGATGTGGTCGAATCCCCGGACTGGCGCGGCCAACTCCACCGCGCCGACGAGACCCGCCCGGACATCATCGTGTCGAGCCCCGGACTGCACGTGCCACTCGTCGCCCAGGGACATATCTGTGTATCTTCACTGGATTTCCGGCACGCGGGTATCCACGGCTACGAGGGAGCCCGCCGCATCCTGGAACTACTCGCCGGAGCCTTCGAGCGAGCGGAAGCTCTGGACTCGCTGGACCTGTGAAGCGTTCGCCGTGAAGCTTCTGCGCGGGGTCTACGAAGGCCCATCCAGCCACGGCATCCTACGTGTTGCCGCCAGCCTGACCGGCGCCCACGCTATCCTGCGAACCACGCCGGAAGAGAACTCGTTCCCCACGCTCTACGCGGCCTGGGGACGCACGGGAACACCTCCACCCGTGACGTGGAGCGCTCGAGAAGAACCTCTTAGTCCGGCGGCGCTCGCCGGGATAGCGCGGCGACATCCAGAAGTCGAGGCCGTACTCTTCGCCCGCTCCGAAGCAATTTTTCTCTCCGAAGAACACGAAGCGCCGCCGGAACTCTCCCCGGACTCCGAATCCGGTCATCAGCCCGCCGTCATCCCCTGCGACTGGGCCACACCAGACGTTCGGGAGTTCGAGGCGGCGGACCTTACGCTCGAAGCACTCGTCGCGTCTCGGCTGGAGGAGTCGGAGAAAGGGCGGGAGCGAAGTGTTGCGCCATCGGTCAATCTTTTTGGAGCCCCGATCTTCGGCTCTGGCGCGGCGGATTACGACGAAGTAGAGCGGCTGTTGTCCGCCATCGGGGTCGAGGTCAACGCTCGCGTCCCGCTCGGGGCTTCGGTTGGGGATCTCTCCATGTTGCCCCGTGCTTGGGCGAACGTCGTGCTGTATCGAGAGACTTCGGAGTCCGCCACGTTGTATCTACAGGATGAGTTTGGGATGCCGCGAGTGACGACGCCCATGATCGGCTCCGCCGGAACCGGCGCCGCTCTACGTTCCGTCGGTGAGCTTTGTGGCCTGGAGCCAAGCCGCGTCCGACGAGCGACGTGGACGGAACTTGGCCTGACGGCTCGCCTCCCCTGGTACGCCCGTCTCGCTTCCCCCGAGACTTTCAGGGGTATGCGCGCCGCCATCTTCGGGGATTTCACGCATCCTCTGGGGCTCGGATTCGCGCTCGCACGCGAGGTCGGCCTTGAAGTCGGGCCATGCGGAACCTATCTGACGCACATGGATCGGGACTTCCTCTTTCAAGCCCAGACTTTCACCGATGAAGCGTTCGTCTCCGACGACCCGGACGAAGTCGCTCGCCGCGTCGAAGAAGCTGGGGTTGATCTCCTGATCGGGACGACCCTCGAACGTCCACTGGCCGAAGCCCTGGACATTCCGTTCCTCCCACTTTGCCCACCATTCGAGGAACATCCGTTCGCCCGACCACCGCTGCTCGGCTACCGAGGCTCCAATCATCTCGCCGATGCCCTGGACAACGCGCTGCGCTACCCGCGAGGCCGCCCCGATGAGCCGCCCGGCCTCCCCTGGACCGACGCCGCCTTAGAAGACCTGGAAGAGATTCCGGCTTTCCTCCGGGGCCGCGCCCGTCGTCAGGCCGAGGATCACGCCCGCGAACTCCACGTAAGAAGCGTAACCCGCGACATCCTCCAAGAGTCCCGACAGTAAGCTCGGTATAATCCCGTCCTGTGGGTATTAGAGACTTTATCGAGCTTCTGGAGGAGCACCGGGCGCGTCTTGCGCGAAGCTCCGAGTTGTCCGAGGACGAACGCGGACAGATGCTACAGGAGTCGGAGATAATGGTGGGCATGGCCGAAGCAGCGATCAAAGAGCTAGACTCGGTGCTCAAGAACCGGCGAGTGAATCTACCCGAGGAGCACGCCTTGCGGTTCGCTCAAGACCTCCTCCGCCACACCATAAGCGAAGAGGAAACGCTCAAGTCCAATCTCCGAGGTTAGAAACCTATGCCGCTGAAACCTCCACCGCTACGGCCAGGCGATAAGATAGAGATAGTCTCGCCTGCTTCACCCGTCCCGGCCCTGCGACCAGAGCGTTTTGGCCGTGGGACATCCAACTTAGAGGCACTCGGTTTCAAGGTTCACGTTGCTGAGAACGCCTGTGCCCTTCACGGTCACACCGCCGGTACTGTGGAGGAGCGTGTTCACGACCTGCACGCCGCGTTCATCGACGACGAAGTGCGGGCTATTGTTTGCTCCATAGGCGGCTATAACTCCAATGCCCTGCTCGAACATCTCGATTACGGCTTGATCCGGGACAACCCAAAGATCCTGATGGGCTACAGCGACATTACCGCCCTTCTTCTTGCCGTCCACGCGAAGACCGGGCTCGTCACCTTTCTCGGTCCAAGCTTGATGGTTCAATTCGGAGAGTATGATGGTCTTCACCCTTACACCGAAAGCTATCTCCGCGAAATCCTGATGAACCCGGACCCACCTGGAAAACTTGTCGCATCCGGCGTGAGCATCCACGAATATCTCGAATGGGACCAAGACGACACTCGGCCACGCCACGAGGAGCCTTGCGAAGCCCCAAGAACGCTGCGCCCCGGACGGGCGGAGGGTCGTATGCTCGCGGGAAACCTCTGCACTTTGGCGGCGCTTGCGGGCACACCGTACCTGCCGGACCTCGAAGGCGTGGTGCTCTGCGTGGAGGTCTCGGACGAGGAAGATTCGGCTTGGACCGACCGCTATCTCACGCAACTGCGGCAGGTTCGGGCTTTCGAGCAGGCCGCCGCGCTGGTCGTGGGCCGCGTCCACCCGGACTCCGGCTTTACTAACGAAGATCCGCTAGAGGACCTGCTCCTCGGCGCTACCGCCGGAACAGACATCCCCATCGCGACGGGCTTCGATTTCGGACACACAGACCCCATGTTCGTGCTCCCAAATGGCGTTCGGTCCGTCGCGGACTTTGGCGACCTGGAACCGGAGCTTTCCTTGATAGAACCAGCCGTAGGCCAGCTTGAATGATGTGACTTGTCTCAGACATCCGTGTGAGGTTTGGGTTGTAGAGGTATAACGAAACTCTTGATAAAGACGTTCGTATAAGTCTCTGTTCGAGAACGACATCACAGATTTCGTGACGAGAATTACAGTGGTCGCCACTAGGAGGTTCGAAGAGGTTTGCGTATGAGGCTTAATGTTTGTCCGCTTTTGGCGGCAGTGCTTCTGTCTATTGTGGTTTTAGCAGGATGCTCCGAGAATTCGGTTGAGGACAAGAAGGGAAATGTCGCTGAGAAGCCTGCAGTGGTCTCGGATCGGGTACCGGAGGATGAGCCTGTGGCGCGGGTGTCTTCGCAGGTGGAACCGAGCGTGGTGCAGGTCAACGTGCGGGCCATCCAGACGACTCCTTTTGGGGACGAACAGCAAGAAGGACTTGGTAGCGGTGTGATCTACCGCAAGGATGGCTACGTCGTCACCAACAACCACGTCATCCAGGGAGCGAGCGAGGTTAATATAGCTTTCGCCGACGGCTCGACCGAAACGGGCGAAGTGGTCGGGACGGACGAATCGACCGACCTCGCGGTGGTCAAAGTGGATCGCCAAGACCTTCCAGCCGCCAAATTTAGCGACACGGATGCCCTGGTCCCCGGCCAGCTAGCCGTCGCTATCGGCAGCCCTTCAGGGTATCAGTCGACGGTTACATCCGGCGTTATAAGCGGTCTGAACCGCGAGATCCCGCAGCAACTCTCCCGAGGAAGCAATCCTCTGGTCGACTTGATCCAGACGGACGCAGCCATCTCTCCGGGTAACTCCGGCGGCGCTCTGGCGAACCGCGATGGCGAGATCGTGGGTATCAACGTCGCTTATCTCCCACCGGCCCAGACCGGCGCGGAGAATATCGGATTCGCCATCCCGTCGGACACGGCGATCTCCGTAGCGGACCAGTTGATCGAGACCGGAGAAGCCACTCAGCCGTACATCGGCGTTAGCCTCGCGGACCTGACCCCCGAGACCGCCGAACAGTTTGGCCTCGACGTTGACGCAGGCATTGTGGTCGCCCGTGTGGAGCGCGGTTACGCCGCCGCCGACGCTGGCATCCAGACCAACGACATTATCACGGAGATCGAGGGTACAACCGTCGAAACTTCGGGAGACTTGCTCGGCGCGCTCCGTGAGTATCGTCCGGGAGACGAAGTCGAAATGACCGTCGTTCGCAATGGCGGCGAGGAGACGTTCGTAGTAACGCTGGACGAACGTCCCGTAAACTAGAACTCCAGAACGAGAAACGTCCTCCGCAAGCGGTAGAATATCTCCGTGGAGAACGAACACTCGCACCACGAACATCATCATGGAGACCATGATCACGCAGGGCATGACCACGCTCGGGGGGCGGATCGGCGGTCGCTGACCATCGTGCTCGTTCTGACGAGTACGTTCATGGTCGTGGAGGTTATTGGCGGGCTAATCACCGGCAGCCTCGCCCTCATAGCGGATGCCGGACACATGCTCTCGGACTCGGCCTCAGTAGCTCTCGCGCTCTTCGCGTTCTGGCTCGCCGACCGGCCCGCCACTCCCAAACGGAGCTTCGGCTACAAACGAGCCGAGATCCTGGCCGCCCTCTTCAATGGCGCGACTCTCGTAGCCATCGCAGTCTGGATCTTTATCGAGGCCGCCCGTCGGTTCTTCGACCCCCCGGAAGTCCTGGCGACACCCATGATCGTGGTAGCCGCCATCGGCCTTTTGGTAAACCTGGTAGCGGCTGTCATCCTCTCTCGCTCTTCTGGCGAGAGCCTCAACATGCAGGGAGCGTTGCGGCACGTTCTCGCCGACTTGCTAGGTTCAGTCGGAGCCATAACCGCCGCCGTTGTTATCCTTACGACCGGCTGGCGCTACGCCGACCCCCTGATAAGCGTCCTGATCGGGGTCCTCGTACTCTTCTCTTCCCGCAAACTTATTCAGGACTCTATAAACGTACTTCTGGAGGCCACGCCACCCGGCATGGACGCAAACAATATTGGACGCAAGATGGCCGACACCGAAGGCGTCTCCGAGGTCCATGATCTTCACGTCTGGACCATCACGTCAGGCTTTCCAGCCCTCTCCGCCCACGTACTCGTAGACAACGATGTAGACTGCCACGCCCGTCGCCGCGACCTCGAAACCGTCCTTCAGAAAGAGTTCGGAATCACCCACACCACACTGCAAGTCGACCACGTCGGAGAGCACAACTCCAACGGCTCGCTCCTCAGCTTCACCGATCGACCCACCAAAGCCCAAGACCACTAGCCCAACGAGAGATCGCAAAAGACCAAAAATCTGCTATCTTTACGTTATAACGTACAAACAAACGTTAGGATGTAGATATGAGTAATGATCGCTGTGATCTTTTATGCCTAGACGCGCCGCGGGCGGAGGATATAAGGCGTGGTTTGCTGGAGGAAGGCGTGGCTCAGAGGGCGTCGGAGCGGGCGAAAGCGCTCTCGGACCCGACCCGTCTAACGTTGGCGGCGGCGCTTCGGGAAGGCGGGGAGTTGTGTGTCTGCGATCTCGCCTGGATCTCCGGACGCTCGCAGGGCTTGGTCTCGCACCATCTGCGGCTCCTGAAGAATCACGGCCTTGTACGCTCCCGGCGAGACGGCAAGCTCGTGATGTACGCACTCACGGAGGAAGTTCTGCCGCTACTGACGACTGTAATCGGTGATTCCGGAAAGCCCGTGGAGGTCGGCGCGTGAAGGAGAAGAAGATGCTTCCGGTCGTGGGCCAGGAGCTGGTTGGCGAGGCTTCAGACCCGACCTTGCGCGAGGGATCGGCAACCTCTGCGACTCTTGATGGGGTAGAGCGAACGATTGTAAGGGTTGAGGGGATGGACTGCGCGAGTTGCGCGACGACCGTGGAGAGGCGGGTCGCGGCGTTGCCGGGCGTTCGTGGAGCGGTGGTCAACTTCGCCGTTGGCCGCCTCGACGCCGAGCACGATCCCAGTGTCTCGACCGCGGAGATCGAAGCGGCCGTCGAGGCGGCTGGCTACGGGGTGAGCCGGGCGGAGAACGTGGAGAGGCCGCCGTTCTGGCGTACTCCACGGGCACTCCTAACAGCGGCTTCCGCGATGTTGTTCGTTGTCGGACTCGCGCTCTCAGTCGCCGGAGTCCCCGGACTCGTATACGTGGTGGCCTATGCAGCCGCGATAGTAGTCGGGGGGTTGCCCATTTTCCGAGCGGCGCTCGCGGGTCTTGCAGCCCGCCACCTGGACATGAACGTACTGATGAGCGTGGCCGTGATCGGGGCCGCCATCATCGGCGAGTGGGCCGAAGCAGCCTCGGTCGTGGTACTGTTCGCCGCTGGCAACGCGCTTCAGATCTACGCCGTGGACCGAACTCGCGGCGCGGTACAGTCCCTGATCCGTCTAGCCCCTGACGAAGTTCTCGTAAAGAGAGCTGGAACGGAGACGATAGTACCCGCCGGCGAGGTCGGCGTTGGGGAGATCATGATCGTCCGTCCCGGCGAGCGTTTGGCGGTGGATGGCGAGCTGGTGGAAGGTGCTTCGGCGGTAGACGAATCGCCGATCACCGGCGAGAGCGTGCCGGTGGAGAAAGGTCCGGGGGACGAGATCTTCTCCGGCACCCTCAACGGCTCGGGCGGAATACTTGTGCGGGCGACGAAGAAGGCCGGGGATTCGACGCTCCAGAAGATAGCTCGTCTGGTAGAGGAGGCGCAGGCCAAAAAGGCACCAGCGGAGCTTTTCGTGGACCGTTTCTCGCGGGTCTACACGCCAATCGTGGTGGCTGCGGCGGTCGTTCTCGCCGTCGTGCCGGCCCTCGTGCTGGGGGCGTCTTTTGGTGAGTGGCTCTATCGGGCGCTCGCGCTGCTCATCATCGCATGTCCGTGCGCGTTAGTGATCTCAACCCCCGTCACCGTCGTCTCCGGGATCGGGGCCGCCTCCCGACGCGGCATCCTCGTCAAGAGCGGCGCGGCACTCGAAGCCGCGGGACGTTTGAGGGCACTCGCCTTCGACAAGACCGGCACGCTCACCGAAGGCCGCCCCGTAGTCTCTCGCTTGGTGAGACTGAACGGAGCGCCCGAGGCCGATGTTATGAGGCTCGCCGCAGCGCTCGAACGTCGCTCGGAGCACCCTCTAGCGCACGCTATCCTCACCGCCGCCGAATCCCACGGTGTAGATTCCGGTCAGAACTTCGATCCTCCATCCGTCGTGAACTTCCGGTCGGTCGCGGGCCGGGGCGCTGAGGGCGATGTCGAAGGACGCCGGTACCTTATCGGCAGCCCCCGGCTCTTCGCCGAGAGAGCCGTGTCTCTGGCAAACGCCGGAGAGGCGCTACGAGAAGTCGAGCGAGCCGGAGAGACACCGGTCGTTCTGGGCCACGAGAAAGGTGCTATCGCCGTCTTCGGGATCTCCGACGCTCCGAGGCCAGAGGCCAGGGCTACGATGGACGCGCTACGCAAGATGGGAATACGAGAGCTCGTAATGCTCACCGGAGACGCCGAGGCTCCGGCGAGAAGGATCGCCCGAGATCTCGGCATCGGTTACCGGGCGCGGCTCTTGCCAGAGCAGAAAGTCGCGGCGGTGCGTGAGATGGTCGAGGAGCACGGTGACGTCGGGATGGTCGGCGACGGTATAAACGACGCACCCGCCCTCGCCGCCTCCTCCGTGGGCCTCGCAATGGGAGCAGCCGGTACCGACGTAGCGCTAGAGACAGCCGACATAGCGCTCATGCGGGACGATCTGCCAAAGCTCGCCGAGACGATCAGGATCTCACGGTCAGCCGAGAGGATCATCCGCCAGAACGTCATCTTCTCCATCCTCATCAAGGGCGTCTTCGTCCTCCTGGCGCCCTTCGGCCTGGTGACGCTATGGCTCGCGGTCCTGGCCGACATGGGAACGTCCATCGCCGTCACCCTCAACGGCTTGAGGCTCTTTCGTCAGAGTCGCAACAAACGATAGAGTGCCGATTTGAGACCCATCGAGAGGTTGAAGCTTTGGGCAAGGAGGCTCAAGGACGAGGTGTACGCGCTGTATTTGGCGTATCGTGACCCACGCACGCCGTGGTATGCGAAGGTTGTGGTGGCGGTGGTCGTTGGGTATGCGGCGAGTCCTATCGACCTGGTCCCGGACTTCATCCCGATCTTTGGATACTTGGATGATGCGATCCTCATACCGCTCGGAGTAGCGCTGGCTGTCCGGTGTATCCCACCTGAGATTCTCTCCGAATGTCGAAGCCGAGTCGACAAACAAGGAGTGCCTCCGCCAAACCACATCGCGGCTTTCGTGGTCGCGGGGATTTGGTTGACCGTATTCGTAGGAGTGCTGGCATTTCTCCTGTAGATGTCACGAAATTACCTGATACGGGCGCGGGTTATGCTAGTCTTTTGGCGAAAACTAGAGAAGGAAATACTTTGGCGAACAGAAATATCAGGCGGGTAGACGAGGAATCTAGCGGCTCCCGCCGGACGTACATAATCATCGGCATGGTCGCGGCACTGCTGATCGGGGGTTTCATACTTCTGGCCGTAATAGATTCCCGCCAGAAAGCTTCGAGCACCCCTCCAGATACGGTCCAGGATGTCGAGGTCGGGGATGCTGGTCGTCACAGCGAGGAGAAGGTCGACTACGACCAGAATCCTCCTGCGGGTGGCGAGCATAATCCTGTTTGGCAGAACTGTGGATACTATTCCGAGCCGATTCCGAGCGAGAACGCCGTACACAGCTTGGAGCACGGGGCGGTCTGGATCACCTACTCCGAAGACCTCCCCGAGGCCCAGATAAAGAACCTCCGCGATCGGGCCACAAACGGAGACTACCTACTCGTCAGTCCCCTCGAAGACCTCCCGTCGCCAATAGTCGCCTCGGCCTGGGGCAAGCAGGTAGAGATAGAGAAAGCCGACAGCGAGGATCTCGACCGGTTCATCCGAGCCTTCCGGCAAGGAGCCCAGACCCCAGAACCCGGCGCGGCCTGCTCCGGCGGAGTCGGCGAACCAAGCTAGGAGCGCACCATGACCTCGAACAAGCGAAATGTCTCGATCCCCGTTCTGCCATTACTCACAGCATTGGCCGCAGCACTCGTGCTCGTAACAGTCATGGTCGTCTTTCTAGGCTCACGAACACCGGGCGACAACTCGGCAGAGGCAGGGTTCTCTAGGGACATGGTCATCCATCACGCCCAAGCCGTCGAGATGGCTGGCATCCTGCGCGACAAGACAAACGACGACAGCATGAAAACCTTCGCCAAAGACATGATGCTCACACAACAAGGTCAGATCGGCCAGATGCAAGGCTGGCTCGCCGCCTGGGGACTCCCGATGACCGGCACCGAACCTCAAATGAAGTGGATGGGCCACGAAATAGACGGCCAAATGCCCGGCATGGCATCCCCCAAAGAACTAAACACCCTCAGAAACGCCCCGCCCGAAGAAGCCGAAAAACAATTCTTAAATCTCATGATCCCGCACCACAAAGCCGCCCTGGACATGTCCGACGCTATCCTGGCCCGCACCAATCGTCCAGAAGTCCAAAACCTAGCCCAAGCCATCAAAGATTCCCAGAAAGCCGAAATATCCAACATGAACGAGATGCTCGCAGCTCGCGGCAGCGAAGCACCCAAAACCAAAGACAAAGGGGACCATTCAAACCACTCCCACGAACACTAATCTCCCTAGACAAACCTCATCACCGAAGACCACACTAAACTTTCCCCGTCCTCAAAATCCGCTTGACGCCGCCTCCTCGACCATATACGATTTAAAAAATAAAAATATAATTTATTCATAAGGATGCGAAATATGCCTACCTTTGCTGGCGCTGAAAGAGAGTACATTCGAGAGCGATTGTTAGGGGCTGGCCGTGAGTCGTTTGCGCGACACGGTCTCAAGAAGACGAGTTTGGAGGATTTGACGCGGGCGGCGGGTATCGCCAAGAGTAGCTTCTACAGTTTCTTCAGTTGCAAGGAAGAGCTTTACCTGGAGTTGTTGGTAGAGGAGCGGGGACGTTTGCGGGGTGAAATCTCCTCTGATTCCTTCGCTGGAGCCGGGGACGGGCGGATGGCTGTCGAGAACTTCTTGCGGGCCATAATTCAGGAGTTCGAGACTAACCCGTTGACGCGGCGTTTGATCTCCGACCCCGGAGAGTGGCAGGCCGTTGTGCGACGAGTTCCACCAGAGTTACTGGAAGCCAATGTCGAAGACTCCACGGACGCAGTCGAGGCTTTCATTCGGCAAGGTCAGGAGGCGGGGTTGATCTCCGCCGGAAACCCGGAGGTGATGGCTGGTTTGATACGTTCAGTCGTCGTGCTCGGCCTCCACAAAGACGACATCGGGCGCAACATCTACCCGGGTGTGCTGGAGAAAATGATCGCCCTGATAGCCGATGGTCTGACCACTGGCGCGAGCAGCAAAGAATGAGCAATCAATCTCATACGCCTATAAACATGAAGAACTCACGAACGGGCGTGGTTCAAAGTCTTCTGATGTTTGGAGGAGCTGCGGTACTCCTATTTATTGCTACGCATGGGGCGATCCCGCTGCTCGCCAGACTTACCAGCGTCGAAACCGTGCTGTTGTGGTTCGCCGTAGCCAGTCTATTCGTCTTCTCGCCTCTAGTTGTGGCAGCGTTTTTGCTGCTCCGCTGGGAAGGCGCGTTGACCTCTCCGAATCTTTGGTGGGATCGGCTGCGCTTCCGAACCATGAAACGCTCCGACTGGGCCTGGAGCCTCGGTGCGCTAACAGCGATCGGTGTTTTGAGTGCCGGTTCGTTGGCAATGACGGCCGTTTTTGTGGGCAACGTGGAATTGCAACCCTCTTTCATGAGCTTGGAGCCACTTACACCAGGGCGTTACTGGATTCTGGCGGCCTGGCTACCTTTTTGGATACTCAATATCCTGGGCGAGGAAGTCCTCTGGAGAGGCGTAGTGCTACCACGACAGGAGATAGCTTTTGGGCGGTGGGCGTGGCTCGCAAACGGCTTGGGCTGGATGCTGTTTCATGTAGCATTTGGCGGTGCGTTGTTCGTCGCCCTCTGGCCCATCTTGTTCATTCTGCCCTACGTCGTGCAACGTCAACAAAACTCCTGGGTCGGCGTGATCGTTCATGCGGGCCTCAATGGTCCCGGCTTCCTCGCCGTGGCATTTGGACTAGCATAAACTACTCTAGTCTCGCCGCACTACACCTTCACGCCAGGCGTAGACGGCGGCCTGCGTCCGGTCCGCAAGATGCAACTTACCCAAAATATTCGATACGTGGCTCTTCACGGTCTTCTCGCTGAGGTAGAGCTTTCCAGCGATCTCCGCGTTGGTGCAACCGTCGGCGATGAGCTTCAATACTTCCATCTCGCGGTCGGAGAGCTCGTGGAAGACGTTTGGTGCGTCGCGTCGGGCGCCGTGCAGTTCCCGGACCACGCGAGCCGCAACACGAGGGTGGAGGACCGCTTCTCCGGCGGCGGCTTTACGGACGGCGTCGGCGAGTTCGTCGGGGCCAATCTCCTTGAGAACGTAGGACAACGCACCGGCTCTGATCGCCGGGAAAACATGCTCGTCGTCGTGGTAGCTGGTTAGCATGACGACGTTTGTGCGAGGGGATTTGGCAACGAGTTGGCGGGTGGTCTCCACGCCGTCCATGCCGGGCATGATCAGGTCCATCAGGGCAACGTCAGGAGCGTGTTCGGTGGCAAGTTTGATGGCCTCTTCGCCGCCTCCAGCTTCGGCGACGACGGTCAGGTCGTCTTGGGTTTCGAGGAAAGCCCGGACACCCTGACGAACCAGTGCGTGATCGTCTACGAGCAGTACGGTTATTGGTTCGCCCAGGGTAGCCATGATCTCGGGTTCTCCTTCTCTTCGGGGACGCGTTCGGGGACGGTTAGCGGGATGAAACCAGTGATGGTAGTCCCTACGCCGGTCTCACTCTCGACGTTGACCTGTCCGCCGAGCTTGACCAGCCGCTCGTGCATGCTCCGCAAGCCGAATCCTTCTTCAGAGTTGCTGGCAGGATCGAAGCCCTTGCCATCGTCGGTTACGCGCAGGGTTACGTTCTCGGTCGTGTACATCAGGTCGATCTCGGCCTTTTCAGCGCTGCTGTGCTTGGCGACGTTCGCGAGTGATTCCTGGGCTACACGGAAAAGAGCTTGCTCGACTTCCAGCGGGATCTCGCGCTCACCCCGCACGTGAACCTCTGTCGGAATCTCCGTCCGCTTCGACCATCCGGCGGCGTACTCCCGCAATGCCTGCGGCAGCCCCTTGCCTTCCAACGCGGCGGGTCGCATCTCGTGGATCAGGACGTTCAACTCTTTCTGAGCTTGCTGAACCAGTTCGTGGGCCTGTTCGAGATGTCCTTCGGCATTCTCCGGTTTTTGATGGATCAAGGCTCGAGCGGTGGCTATCTGCATGGAGGTGGCGAAAACTTGCTGCTTTACGGAGTCGTGCAGGTCGCGGGCGAAGCGGTTGCGCGCTTCGAGGGTGGCGAGTTCGCCACGAGTCTGGAGCAAGGTATCCAGTTCCGCAGCCATGCCGTTCAGTTCTCGGGAGAGTTGTCCGAGTTCGTCTTTTGAGTGGTCTATGGTAGTCACGGAGAAGTCTCCCTGGCTCCAAGATTGAGCGGCACCGGCCAAGCGGCCTATGCGGCGCGTCAATCCCCAGGCTGTCAGGAAGCCGAAGAGTCCTCCCAGGAAAGCGGCGGGGATCAGCAACAGCAAAGCTATCACGCCGATCACAACTAGTACCGTTGCCGTAAGGTTTGGCGTATTGGAAGTGACGACGACGGCTCCGATCACCTCTCCATTCCCGCCTTCGAGCGGAGCAGCCATGAGCAGTCTCCCACCAGACATTCGGTCTGATAGCTTTCCGGAGTCAGCCTCGCCGTCAAGGGCGGCGTTCAGGATCGGAGGCAATCCCTTGAGATTAGCCGCATCGAAGCGGTCTCCCTCGGAGAAGCCCTCTATCCTCGGGGATACAGCGAGCAGTTTCTGCTCATCGTCCACGACGAACATCGAGACCTCGTTGGGATCTACGACGATGTCGTTCGCTGGTTCGCCGCTGGAAGGCGAGTTCCCTCCCGGTCGGGAACCGGGGCTCTCCAGATCGAAGAACGAGTTCACCTCGCGGCGCAATCCTTCTATATCCGGCGGTTTCTGGTCCAGATACGGCTCGAACCTTTCGGCGACGCTGTCTTTAGACTGCTGGACGATCAGACTGGGCAGTAGATCCGAACTCAGAAACGCCGTCAGAAGACTCGCCGCGAACAACTCTACGACAAGCAGCGTCACGACAGCTACCAGCGTGTAGCTGAGCGTCAGCTTCCATCGCAACCGCCGAAGCGCGAAGACCTCGCGCACCTTCACGTGTAAAAACCGTTCCTCATAAGGTTAGAGTTTAGTCCGCTAAACAGTGCAGCGCATCGGTCCAGAGGCTTACAGGGTGTGGACCTCTGGACCTAGTCGCCGAGTTTACTTCACCCGGTTGTAATCACCCCAGGCTTCGGTGTATTGGCTCCCGGTATGCTGTTCGCGGTGAAGACCTGGTCTTTGTCTTACTTGCGCTGGCGAATGTAATCGTTGAGAGCGGCGTGCGCGATTTTTGACCAGCATGACTATCGCGAC
>JBGTFQ010000053.1:0-3923 GCA_041747155.1 Rubrobacteraceae bacterium | reverse complement strand
TTTGTGGGGATAAGCGTGGAGCATCCGGTGCTGCTCGTGGTTATAGGATTGCTTACGTCGTTTGCGTTCTCGTCTTTGGGGACGATGGTAGGGGCGTTAGCTACCCGGATAGATCAGATCTCCTTTCTGACCAGCATCGTTATTCAGCCGCTGGCGTTCTTGGGCGGTGTGTTCTACTCTGTGGGGATGCTGCCGGATTCGCTGCAACTCGTCACGATGTTCAACCCGATCTTCCACACCGTCGACGCCACCCGGTACGCGACCCTCGGCGTCTCGGACCTGAACCCCTACCCGACGGTCGGCATCGTGCTGCTCTTAGCCGTCGTCACCTTTGGCGGAGCTTGGTGGGCGATCAGTAAAGGACCGAATCTCCGCTACTAAGACAACCCGGACGCGCCGAACTCGCGGCGCACGTCCCGCCGGTGAAGTGTGGGGATTTGTACTCGCGGTTTTCTTCTCATCCCGCATTCTTTTCATGGGTGTGGGAGCACTGGCCGCAACTCTGCTGCCCGCCGCCGAACCGGGTGGAGACCCGC
This sequence comes from Rubrobacteraceae bacterium, assembly GCA_041747155.1. GTDB lineage: Bacteria > Actinomycetota > Rubrobacteria > Rubrobacterales > Rubrobacteraceae > JACDDK01. The sequence continues at coordinate 3,387 of JBGTFQ010000053.1, read as the reverse complement.
AGGAGCCGCCTGGCGCTCTAGGATACTGGGCGCACTGGGATGGAGCCTGGTACTCGGAGATCGCCACCGATGGTTACGGCGCTCGTTACCCGGCTTCGACGGCTTTTTTTCCGCTGTTTCCGATGACGGTGAGGCTCGGAGCGGCAATCGCTGGGGGACCGGCGATCTGGGGTGTGGGGATCTCGTTGCTCTCGACGCTCTTCGCGCTGTTCTTCTTCTACCGAATCGCCGAGCATCTATTCGACCGGAATGCCGCCCGCGCCGCTACGTTGTGCTTCGCGCTGTTTCCTACGGCGTTTTTTCTTAATGCTGTCTACACGGAGCCGATGTTTCTGGTGTTTACGACGGGTGCTGTTTGGGCGGGGCTGGTACGGCGGGATCTACTTCTGGCCGGAATACTCGGGGCTCTAGCCGCAGCTACTCGCAACCTCGGGGTTCTGCTCCTAATACCGCTAGGACTCGAATGGCTGCAACATCGCCGCGAATTCGGCAACGGAGGCTTCGCCGCGCTATGCTTGATACCCGCCGGGCTACTCGGCTACATGGCGTTCCTCTGGGGCGAATTCGGAGACCCGCTCGTCTCCTTCAAACAACAGAGTGACTACTGGGGACGCACCACAACCAACCCGATACAAACACTCGGAGACTCCTGGACCTCGGCCCGTACGGGACTACAGTATCTACTCGACCCCGCGACGCTGTTTCTGGGCTCTTCGCCAGGACCGAGCCTCGCTGCCTCCAACACGCTTAACCTCGTGTTTCTGGTGATCCTCGTGGTCATCCTGATAGGTGGGCTGTTCGTGTTGAAGCCCGGATTGTGGATGTATGCCGTCGTGCTTACCTTGATCCCGATCCTCACTCCGAGCCCGAATTTTCCGCTGATGAGTATGCCGCGTTTCATGCTGGGGGCTTTTCCGCTCTTCCTGATCCTGGGCGCGCTGCTGTCCCGAACCCGCGCCGGAACCACGATCTGGTTGATATTCAGCGTCATTTTGGGCATCGCACTGACAGCTTTGTTCACGACTTGGCGTTGGGTAGCGTAGCAGAGGTAAGCTGGTTGGCAAACTCCCTACTAAGACCTACTCGTCAGACGAAGCTCTGTAGCGAGTTATCTGGACAGCCGAGCCGCTCAGGACGGTTTTCGCGAGTCGCACGTCGGGTTTTGCTACTTTTACCTGTACGGCTCCGATAGTTGGATGGTTTTCTAAGATAGCGGCGGCGATGCGTTCGGCTACCGCTTCGATCAAGTCTAGCGGTTCTCCCTCGACTATTTCCTTGACGATGTCGTGGACCGCGCCGTAGTCAACCGTTTTGCTTAGATCGTCTGATAGTCCGGCGGGTTTGAGGTCCAAGCGCATCTCGACATCGACCACGAAACGTTGCCCGAGCTCGCGTTCGGCGGGTAATGCGCCGTGGTAGCCGAAGAAGGTCATGCCTTCGAGCAGTATTCGGTCGTCGCTCATGAGAAAAAGAACGCTATCGCGGCGATGATGTAGACGCCTATGAGCATCGCGCCTTCCAGCCAATTTGATTTTCCGTCCAGCGCCACGAAGCCGGTTACTATGACCGAAGCTGCCAACGCGCCAAGTTCCAGTGGGGTGAAGACTAGCTCCAGTGGATGGCCGAGCAGCGGGCCGAGAAAGACCAGGATGGGGGTGACGAGCAGGGCGACCTGGATGGAGCTGCCCATTGAGATCGCCATCGAGAAATCCATGTTGTTCTTGTAGGCGATCTGAACTCCCACAATATGCTCGGCGATATTGCCGACTATCGGAACGATAATGACACCGACAAATAGCTCGGACAATCCGATCTCCTCGCTCATCGGCTCGATGGCTCCCACAAAAGCCTCGGAGACAAACGCGACCGCCGCTGTCGCCCCTAGTAGCAACGCGAACGAGGCGGTCCTGCTGAATGGTGCGTGACCTTCGCCTGCCGTGGCTCCGGCTTCGGGACTTCGGAAGTAGTAGATCAGGTACAAGACATACAACGCGAACATGACGACCGCCACTTCGATGCTCAGGGTGGTGGGAGTTTGGCCCGTGGTGGTCGCGTCGAAGATGGTCGGGAGCGCGAGCGCGGCGGCGACGATGGCGAGCATCGAGGCGTTGATGCCCGCGATCTCGCGGGAGAAACTCTGGATGCCGTTCTTTAGACCCCCTATGAGGAGGCTAGCCCCAAGCACCAACAACACATTGCCGATGATGGAGCCGATGATCGAAGCCTTCACCACCGTCGTAAGCCCAGCCGAGAGCGCGAAGACCGTGATAATAAGCTCCGCCGCATTGCCAAAGGTCGCATTGAGAATGCCGCCCGCCCGTGGCCCGAGATGATGCCCGAGCGACTCCGTAGCCTGCCCTAGAACCCAAGCAAGCCCTATAAGAGCCAGCGAGGTTACCGCGAATATCAGTATGATCGAAGCGCCCAGAAGCTCCGCCACGACTACCGCCACCGTCAGCGCGATCGTCAGTCCGTAGGCGATTCTTCTCACGGGTGTACCTCCTCTAGATGGATAAACACGCCTCACTCTACCCGAATCGTTCCGCGTCTATCCTATAAGATACTCGGGAAGGCTTTCCAATCGGAGGAACACGTTAGTGATTGACTACCACCTGCACGTTATAGCGCACGGCGACCGTCCGATGACGGTCGAGAACATCCTCGCCTATTGCGAAGTCGCCAAAGAACGCGGCATCCGCCAGATGGGCATTACCGAGCACGACCGCTACATAGAAGATATAGACCTCGCCGCTTTCCAGGAAGCTCGCGAACTCTCGCAAGACGTGGAGTTGCGCCTCGGTATAGAGATAGACTTCGTGCCGGGGGCCGAGGAACGCATGGATCGGGACGCTTCAGCACTTCCTTACGACTACGTGATCGGGAGCGTGCATCGAGTAGACAACGAGGAAGTCGATCACCCGGACCATCTGGAGATCTACGATAAATGGTCCACTTACGACCTGTACGAAGCGTATTACGCCAACGTTCGAAAGGCCGCGGCTTCCGGGCGATTCGAGATCCTCGGACACCCGGATCTCATCAAGATATTCCGCAAGTTCCCAGATGAAGACATCACCCCAATGCTCGAAGAGACCGCCGAAGCCATCGCTGAATCCGGCGTGGTCGTGGACGTAAACGCCGCTGGTTTGCGGAAGCCAATTGGTGAGATCTACCCTTCAGAGGATTTCCTGACAATGCTGTATCGGCGGAAAGTTCCGATCATCCTCTCCTCTGACGCCCACGCCGCCGACCAAGTGGGTATGGGCTTCGAGAAGAGCATCCCACTGGTCAAGAGTGTCGGATACCGTGAGGTCGCGACCTTCAAAGACCACGAACGGGGCAACCTCAGCCTGTGACCGAAGCTCTCTTCCTTGACGATTCATATCT
>JBGTFQ010000052.1:0-7945 GCA_041747155.1 Rubrobacteraceae bacterium | reverse complement strand
GTGTAACTGTCGAGGGTCGGGTGAATCGCTCGATCTCTCCTCAAGCCCTTTCGCTGACCAGCGAGGACGCTAGTGAGGGCGAGGGCTTCGCCGAAGTCGAGTCGGCGTTGGTGATCGAAGACGAAGCTTCTTTCCCGGAGGACATCTCCGAGGGTCGGAGCGTGCGGGTCACCGGGGTCGTCGGTCAGCTCGACGTCAAGGAGATCGAGCAGAACTACAATGTCAACTTGGACGACAGCGTCTACGCGGAGTTTGAGGAGAAGCCCGTCGTCTACGCCCGAACCCTGGAGGTACTAGCGGGCTCGGAGACCACCAGGGAGTAACAGGATGGATGCCTCGAACCACCCCTGAAAGTACTGGCACTCGCTGCCCGCGATGCTCGGATCGATGGTGTTGCTGGTATACGCCGTCAGCGGTCTCCTGGTCTATGCCATCCTGGAACTTCCGTTATGGGCGGACATGCTGATTGGAACCATCTTCACGCTCATGGACACGGTTGTCGCCTCCTCTAGCCCAGGGACAAGTCGCTGAGAACAATCTGCCGAACCGTCTGCGGCACCTACTCTCCGGCAAATTCAGGGCCAACGACGGGCTCGCCAACCCGCGATCGTGTTTCCGGCGATAATCGTGGTCCGGAAACGAACGACGTGCCGGGCAGCCGTTGGCTTTCAGCGGCGGGCGATGTCTCGGTCGCCCACGTATTCGCTCACACCCTGCCGGACCCCGTCGAAAACCAACAAACTCTGTTGGAGGCTGCGGGTGAGGATCCGACATTCCTCAAAACAACACGTCTACCTTGTAGCCCTGCTGGGGCTCGGCATCTTCTACGGGCTGCGCGAAATCCACAAGGAGACCTATGGGCGCGTAGGATGTTGGCTTTTGGCGGTGTCGGCATTTGTGTGATGGACGGTGGGTCTGTTCGGAGATATTGTCGAGGCGGCTCTCGTGGTGCTCTTCGCTGTCCTAATCGGAGGTGCCATCCTGAACGTTCTCAAAGAAGAGTTGCCCGAAGAGCGCCAGAACCGCTTCGCGGACTTCGCTCTCGGTGCCTCTGTCTACGTTGTTGTCCTGATAGTAGCGTTGTAGGAGGAGACTTCAGGCTTTCCCTAATTTTTCCGGCGGGCTGGTCGGATCAAAGAGAGGCTCGCTCTCCCCCACCCGGTGACGTGTTCCGCTGAGAGTTGTTTGTTTGGGGACCGGCTTCCACTCGCTCCAGCATCTCTTGGACGGTTCCGCGACGACTGTGGATGCTCTCCAGCCACCATGTCGCACCCGCTTCTGCATATTCGTTCTGCCTCGTGGCATCACCTGGCTTCGAGTAACCGTCCAGTGCCACGTCGAAGGGTGTATCGGAGGTCCGGTGGCGCTGTATTTCCGCTACCATCTCCGCTAATTGCTCGGGGCTCTTGGACATTTTGATAGAGCCGTCCAGCGGTGTCGCGCTGGCGAGCCAACCGTCCCACCGGGCGGCGCGGCGCAAGGCGGGTTTGGCTTCGCCCCCGATCCAGACCGGTACCCGTGGATGCTGCACGGGGAGAGGGGCCAGCGTTATACCCTCGACCGTGTAATGTTCGCCGTGGTGCGTGACTTCTTGACCGGACATAAGCCGATCCAGCACGGTGAGCCCTTCATCGAGCATCGTGGCTCGTTCTTTTGCCTCTCCCGTGTCTCCGAATGCCTCGAACTCTCGCGGCACGCCCCCGAGACCGGCCCCGAAGATGATGCGACCGCCGCTTAGGATGTCTAAGGTCGCTAAAGCATTCGCGACGACGTGCGGACGGCGGCGGGCGAGTGGCGTTACGTCGGTCCCAATCTTTATACGCTCCGTGGAGGCGGCGACAGCGGAGAGGATGACCCACGGATCTGCGGACGGAGCGCCCCACACAAAGCCGAGATGATCCCACACGAAGAAACCTTCCCAACCGGCCTCCTCGGCTGCTGTCGCCAGCCGGACTGCGGCGCGGGGGTCAGCGTAGTCACCGACGTTGGCGATAACGATACCGTAGTGCATCCATACCTCCTTGTCTTCGAGCCAGGATATCTAACTCTAGCTCCTCCGATGAGGATAGACCAGGACTGAGGCACCGGTTGCCAAGAAACGCCCGCGGCGGCATGGGTGCTTTGGCGATGGACCGGGATGTCAACGGAAACGTTTCGGAAACGTTTCGAAAGAGTTAGCAAAATGTTTTGGTAGAGGTCTCACCTAAACCAAGCTTCTAATCATATACCCTGGTCGAACCACTTGGACCTGCTAGGACTTGACGACCATTACATCTAAGCTACTATATAGCGATATATTCACAAAAAAGACTTTGGTCAACCTCGTGGTGTTGGACCAGAAGGCTCACTACAAGAAGGAGGCAATGATGGAAAATTTCACTCCGGTCAGCGGTCTTTTGGGCGGCATGCTCATCGGCGTAGCGTCCGCGATGATGCTGTTGTTGAGTGGACGGATTACCGGGATCAGCGGCATAGTGGGCGGACTATTGATCCCGAAAGGCTCGGAGGCCGCGTGGAGGTCGGTGTTCATAGTGGGGCTGGTCCTTGGGGCCGCCATCTACATGTTCGTGGCTGGCACGACCGATATTGTACAGATAGAGGCATCCATTCCAGTCTTGATCATTGCGGGTCTGTTGGTGGGTTTCGGCACTCGGTTGGGGTCCGGTTGTACTAGCGGGCACGGCGTCTGCGGCATCGCACGTCTTTCAAAGCGCTCGATAACTGCTACCTCAGTCTTCATGGGTGTGGCGGCGATCACCGTATTCCTCGTGCGGCACGTATTTTAAGGAGATTTGAATGATTAGACTTTTTGTAGCGTTGTTCTCCGGTACGCTCTTCGGCCTGGGGCTTGCCATATCAGGGATGATAAACCCCACCAAAGTTATCGGGTTCTTGGACGTTGCTGGGGATTGGGACCCAACCCTCGCGCTCGTCATGGGTGGAGCCTTGCTCATAACCTTGCCTTTCTTTCGCCTGATCCTGAAACGTTCGCGTCCCGTGTTCGCGAAGAAGTTCCAGTTGCCGACCAAGACTTCCCTGGATGCGCGGCTCCTGGGCGGCTCAGCCATGTTTGGCGTCGGCTGGGGTCTCTCCGGATTCTGTCCCGGCCCTGCGGTTGCGGCGCTCGCTCCGGCGCTCGCAACGGGACTTGTGCCGGTATTCATGTTCTTCGCGGCGATGCTCGCGGGAATGGCCTTCTACAAGTTCCTTTTCGAGTAGACGACACGTGGTATCTAAGTAGTCGGTACCTCTGACTACTAGGTGAGCTTTCACTCTGGCACGATATATAAACGGTCTTATCTTGCCTCGTGCACAGGTTACTTAGCCTACCGCCAGAAAATTGTTGAGAAAACGTTTGCTGTGGCTCCTGCATGAACGTGGAGCTGTTAGGCAATCTGCCCAATAAGCATTCGTCAAAGGGGGAGAGATTCGCTGGCACCTAAAGAGTTTCGCGACTCACTGCTGTAATCGTAACGAAGGAAACCAGGAGGTCAGATCAGACTTCGGCTAGTGCTTCTAATAGCTAGCTGCTGATAGCATGGCGGTCCAGCGGTAAGAACGATCTGGTGAGGAGAGGCTTGAAGGAGATCAACCGCGGTGAGGTGTTCTGGCTAAGACTGGATGATGCTCAAGGGCCAGTCTCGGACTATTCCCATCCGCACGTTGTGGTTCAGGACGACATCTTTAATCACTCACGTATCACGACCGTGGTGGTGTGCGCACTGACATCGAACTTGCGCCGGGCAAGCTGGCCGGGCAACGTTTTGCTTGAGGCATGCGAAGGGGGACTCGCCAAGCGAAGCGTCGTGGTTGTCTCACAGGTCTCTTCGGTGGAGAAGGCTAGTCTGGGAGAGCGGATCGGGACGCTCTCCCAGGCGCGGGTGGAAGAGATCCTGTCCGGCTTGCGCTTCCAGCAAGAATCTTTCTTTAGGGGGTAGTGAACCTTCTCTACTCGGTGTTCGACGACTGACCATTTCTCCGCCAATCCTGTGACAGCTATGTGCCTAGGACTTTATGGGTAGGTCCGCCTCCGTTTTTGTATTCATTCTCTACGTGGGATGGGCTGTGGTGCTCGTCTCTCGCCACACGTCGAGGGCCTCAAGCGCGTGCTGGACGGACAGGTGGGAAATATTCTTGCCGAACTTCTTTGTCCAACCGGCTCTCTCCACGATGTCTCGCACCGGGCCTTTCATTCCGGCGATGTGTACCTTGACGTCTCGCTCGTTTAGAGATTGCATCAAGTCTTCGAGTGTCTCTAGTGCCACGGCGTCTATGTCGTTGACGGCGGAGAAGTCCAGGATTATGTACCGGAGGTCTGGGCGGTCGAGGACTGCGTCGTTGATCCAGTTCTCCCAGAACGCGGCGTTTGCGAAGTAGAGCGAGGCGTCCACCCGGACAACGAGCGTGTTGGGGAAGGTTTGCGCTTCGGGATAGCGGGTCACGTTTCGGAATACGTCTTCTTCGGGCAGGTAGCCGACTTCCGTGGTATGAGGGTAAGCGCTGCGCCAGATGAAGAGGGCCAGCGAGAAGGCCACGCCGACTAGGATGCCTTGCTCTATCCCGATCAGGAGCGTGGCGGCGAAGGTTATGAGGAGCGTCCACCCATCCACCTTCTTGACCTTGAATAGCTTGACGGGTTCCATGAAGTCTATGAGCCCGTAGACGGCGACCATCACGATGGCAGCCAGCACGGCGTTCGGCAGGTAATAAAAGAGCGGAGTGAAAAAGAGCAACGTCAGCACGATGAGAACGGCGGTGATGATCGAAGCCAGAGGCGTGCGGGCGCCGGATTGATAGTTAACCGCCGAGCGTGAGAAACCACCCGTAACCGGATACGCTGAGAACATCGAACCCGCGACGTTCGCGAGCCCAAGACCGACCAACTCCTTGTTCGCGTCTACCTTGTATTTCTCCCGGTTAGCAATGGACTTGGCGACGGCGATGGACTCCATGAAGCCGACGAAGGAGATCGTCAGCGCGATGGTCAGCAGCGAACCCACCGAGTCCAGGCCGAAAGCTGGAAGTGCGAAGGACGGTACGCCTTGCGGCACATCGCCCACGATTCCCACTCCGCGACCTTGCAGGCCGAAAACGTAGACCGCGAGGGCGCTCAGGGTCACTACTAGCAGAGGGGCGGGGAAACGTGGCGCAACCTTTCTGAAGAGAACCAGTGCCGCTATGCTTGCCAGACCGATCGCGAGCGTTATAAGGTTTACTTCGCCGAGTTTTTGAGCCGCATCCCAGAGTAGGATGAAGACCGAGTTCGTGGATTCAAGCTCCACGCCGAGCAGGTGCTTTAACTGGCTCAGGCCGATAACTATGGCCGCCGCCGACGTAAAGCCGCTGATGACAGCGTGCGAGAGAAAGTTGACCACAAAGCCCGCCCGCAAGAGGCCGAGGCCGAACTGAATCACACCGACCATCAACGCCAGCAGCGCAGCCAGAGCCACGAACTCGCCCGATCCAGGCTTCGCCAGCGCCGACACACCCGTCAGGGTCAGCAGCGACACGAGCGCCACCGGACCCACCGCGAGATGCCTTGAGGAACCGAAAAGGGCGTAGAGGATCAAGGGTATCGTCGAGGCGTAGAGCCCGACTACGGGGGGCAGGCCCGCGAGCATCGCGTACGCCATCCCCTGGGGGATGAGCATGACCGCGACGATCAGACCAGCAGAGAAGTCGCCACCCAAATCTTCACGTTTGTAATGCCGTAACCACCCAACGGCGGGAATTATCTTCTCAAACATCGCGACCTACTCTACGGGCAGGCTACGAGCCTGCCAACCTGCCGTGCCGCCCATCAAGTTGGCGACGTTTCTGAGGATGCCGTGTTCGGTGAGATAGTGAGCCGCCTGTCCCGAACGGTTGCCGCTGGCGCACACGAGCACCACAGGCTCTTCCAATTCATCCGCCCTCTCGACGAGTTCACCGAGCGGAATGTTCTTTGCGCCCGGTATGTGGGCGTCCTCGTACTCCCAAGGCTCGCGCACGTCGATTAGTTGCGCGCCGTTGTTGCGCCACTCCTCCAACTCGTCAGGAAAAATTTCCTCGTACTCATACATTTCAAAACACCTCTTGGATCCTCTATGAAATCTGGGCAAAACGGAGCCACGGATCAAAGACGGCCCACGGCTCTCCTTACACGCTGTTCTCTAGGCGGAGACTGTCTGCTTGTTGGCCGCTTCCCAGCCTTCGTAGCTGCCTTCCAGCTCGATCACGTTATCGAAGCCGGCGGCGCGTAGAGCGCTCGCCACCACCGCGTTTCGGGCTCCGGTCTGGCAATGAGTAACGATGGGCCGGTCTTTGGGCAACTCGTCCAGGTGCCACATCACGCGGCCGCCGTGAAGCTGGGTAGCGTCTGGGATATGTCCGGCCTCGTACTCGCCCTTGGCCCTCACATCCAGTATGAAGCCTTCGAGCTTCTCCAGATCGTCGGGGGAGACGGTTGGGACTTCTTCTCTCTCAAGACCTTCGAGGCTGGTCACGTAGCCCACCACGTTGTCTATGCCTACGTAGGAGAGCTTCGCACGCAATTGCTCCGCGCCCTCCTCGCCATTCGCCAGCACCACAATCGGCCTTTCATCCTTCTCGGGATCTATAACCCACGAAGCCCAACTAGCGAAATTGCTGCCAGCCGTAACGTTTATAGAGCCGGGAACCGCGCCCTCTACAAATGACTTGGGAGCCCGAGTATCTATAAAGATTACCTCGCGGTTTTCAAGCTGTTCTTTGAGCTTACCGGCTTCGTACTTCGCGAGCGTCGTGCGTTCTCCGAGCAACTCCGGCCCGCTCTTGTTCTGGCGTTTCATCCGACCGAAGTAGACCGGTGCGTCGGGCTGGTCCGCGAGCAACGAGTCGACGAAACCTTCTTCATCCCCGTCCTCAACGAGCCGACCCCACCAAGAGAACAGCCGCTCGTAGCCGACCGTAGACGTCGGGACGGCTCCTAGTGCTTTGCCGCAAGAACTGCCTGCGCCGTGGCCCGGCCACACCTGCACGTAGTCCGGCAGGGTCAGGAATTTATCGCTCAGACTCCCAAACATCTGCTTCGCCCCGACAAAGCGCGTGTCCTTCCCACCGGCAGCTTCGTCTAACAGGTCTGGCCTACCCAGATCCCCGACAAAAACGAAGTCCCCCGTGAGCATGAAACCCGGCTCGTCCGTGGTCGCGCCGTCCGTTACCAAAAACGAGACGTGCTCGGGTGTGTGTCCCGGCGTGTGGACCGTTCTAAGAACGATGTTGCCGATCTTGATCTCACTGCCATCGTAGAGCTTCTCGCCCTCGAAGCCATACTTCCAGTCTTTATCTCCCTCATCGGAGAGGTAGAGTGTGGCACCGGTCGCCTCCGCCAACTCCCGCGAACCGGAGAGAAAGTCCGCGTGGATATGCGTCTCGGTGACCGCCACAATCTCCATGCCCTGTTTGTCGGCTTTGTCCAAATAGACCCGAACGTCGCGACGTGGATCCACGACAGCAGCCTGACCCGTCGCCTGACACCCGATAAAGTAGCTCGCCTGCGCCAAGTCTTCATCGTAAATCCTCTCGAATAACATAGCCTACTCCTCTCAAAGCTCTGACCTTAGTTGATACCAAGCTGATACTATCGTCTAAATATCTATATGTCAATAAAGTAGTGTAATCTCGACACGATAGGTCGGGTATGAGTTTCATATACTTTTGGTGGGAAATGCCGAGTCCGGATACGGTTGTTTGCGGGCCGGCTTTCATAAAGGTTCGTGGTTGAGGGAAGTTGGATCAGTGGATGCCCGGTTCGCTGGGCTCGTGTTCTTTGAGGAGGTTTATATCTTGGAGCGCGTCTCGGGTTGTGGGATAGCAGATGTCCCCGAATTTCTGTTCCCAGCCGGATTTTTTCAAGCGATCGCGGATCTGTCGTTTCATGTTGGTGAAGAGTATCTTTATGCTGCGGGCGCGGTACTCGGAGATC
>JBGTFQ010000051.1:0-3505 GCA_041747155.1 Rubrobacteraceae bacterium | reverse complement strand
GAAAGTCGAGGATGCTATCATCCGGCTTGCTCAGAAAGCGCGGGCCGTCGGCATACATCTCGTAGTCGCTACACAGCGGCCGAGCGTGGACGTTATCACCGGCATGATCAAGGCGAACATCCCGAGCCGTATCGCGTTCGCGGTCTCAAGCCAGGTCGACTCTCGCGTCATCCTGGACAGCCCCGGCGCCGAGGCACTTCTGGGTATGGGAGACATGCTCTTCAAGCCTGTCTCCGCGATGCGTTCCTCTCGCGTACAAGGCGCGTTCATCTCCGAGAACGAAGTCGACACGGTGGTCAACGCTACCCGTGAAGCCGCGCAGGGCCGCGTGGAAGCGGTTCACGTCCCAGAGGTCACGACTCCCAAACAAGAGCCGAAAGCGAGCGAGGAGCCCGACGAGGACGACTTGCTCAACGACGCCGCGACGTTCGTAGTATCGACTCAGCAGGCGTCAGTCAGTGCCGTGCAGCGCCGCTTTCGGGTGGGTTATTCACGCGCCGGAAGGATCATAGACGCGCTGGAACGCAAGGGTGTCGTCGGACCTTACGAGGGCTCGAAGGCACGTTCCGTGGTGGCTTCGGAGTTGGATCTCGGCCAAATATTTGGCGACGGTGAGGATGACGAACCTCCACAAGACGACTTCGAAAATCCGAACGAAAGCCCCCCGACGCTGTGATAATCTTATGAGGCGCATGACACGAGAGAATAAGCCCCCGCAAGTACCTGACGACAGCCCGAACATCGGCCCTACGCTGCTGGAAACTCGGACGGAAAAAGGGCTAACGCTCGCCGACGTAGAGCAGGCCACGAAGATCCGCAAGCGATACATTGAGGGTCTCGAACGCGACGATTACACCGTCCTCCCAGACGCTGTCTACACCCAAGGATTCCTCAAGACCTATGCCAACTATCTGGGTCTCGACGGAGAGGAGATCTCCGGTCGTCTCAAAAAGCGGCGTTCGCCCCGGCGAGAACGATTGACCCCGAGCAATCCCTCCTCCAGGAAAGACTACGAGCAGCCTTTGCTGGCTCCTGGCGGAGTGTCGGGAGCTCGCAAACGCCGCGTTTCCGGCGCGACGATACTCGCCGTAGTTATAGGAATCTTTGTCCTGGCAGCCGTAATAGGTGCTCTATACTACGTCGGTCGAGGCTCGCTGCCCGCAGTCGCATCTAGCAACGATGGTAACGAACAACCCGTCGGACAATCCCAGAACTCTGAGAATGGTTCTTCGAGAGACTCGGAATCCAAGAAAGACTCCGATTCTTCCGCTTCAAAAGAACCAGCAAGAAAAGAATCCGCGTCTGAGAGAGCTACAAAGGAAAACAAATCTGTAGCATCCGGGGCCAATCCCGACAATGGACCTTCCGAAGAGCCTGCGACGAAGAAGAAAGATGCTGAAGCCAAGCCACCTGACAACTTGCAAGTCGAGGTACAGGTTGTCGATTCCGCGTCGTGGATTTCAGTGTTGACTGATGGCGAGGTTGCGTTCAATGAGCTTGGAGACGTGGGTTTCTCGCAGGTCTTTGAGGCTGACGAAGCCGTTTCTCTATCGGTGGGGAACGCTGGTTCGGTTAGTGTGAAGGTAAATGGTCAGGACGTAGGGACTTTGGGGGAACCAGGCGAGGTGCTGACCCGCAACTTCAACAAAAAGACTGCCGGGTAGTTCTCAAACGCCGGAAAGTGGCGTTGGGAGCGGCTAGGCGTTGCAGTATACTTCGCTCAGTAAAGCTATCCGGTCGTCATCGACCGTCTCTCATGGAGGATTCCCAAGTGGACAGGACAAAAGCCATAGGCGCGGCTGTAACGCAAATAGAGAAGGCTCACGGCAAGGGTGCGATCATGCGGATGGGGGAACGCACTATTCAGAAGATCCCGGTAATCTCCACCGGCGCTCTCTCGTTGGACCTAGCTCTCGGTGTCGGAGGCATCCCCCGAGGCCGCATCGTCGAGATCTTCGGCCCGGAATCTAGCGGCAAGACTACTCTAGCCCTGCACGTTATAGCCGAATGCCAGAAAGCCGGCGGCTTGGCCGCGTTCATCGACGCCGAGCACGCGCTCGATCCTCAGTACTCCCAGAATATCGGTGTCGACCTCGATAACCTGTACTTCTCCCAGCCTGACAACGGAGAGCAGGCGTTGGAGATCGCCGATACTCTTGTCCGCTCTGGAGCTCTAGATCTGGTCGTCATAGACTCCGTCGCGGCTCTTGTGCCTCGCGCTGAGATCGAGGGTGAGATGGGAGACTCTCACGTGGGCCTTCAGGCTCGTCTGATGAGTCAGGCTTTGAGGAAATTGTCCGGGTCGTTGAATCGTTCGGGTACTACGGCGATCTTTATCAACCAGTTGCGGGAGAAGATCGGGGTGATGTTCGGTTCCCCGGAGACTACGCCGGGTGGGCGAGCTTTGAAGTTCTATTCGAGCGTCCGCTTGGATATTCGCCGGATCGGGGCTTTGAAGAACGGTAACGATACGGTCGGTAATCAGACGAAGGTGAAGGTCGTCAAAAACAAGGTTGCGCCGCCGTTCAAGGTGGTTGAGTTCGACATCATGTACGGTGAAGGCATCTCCCGTGAGGGCAGTTTGTTGGATATCGGTATCGAGCAGGGCATCATGCAGAAGTCCGGCGCTTGGTTCAACTACGGGGATCAACGTCTGGGTCAGGGCCGGGAGAACGCCAAGCAGACCCTCAAGGACAGCGACGATATCCGGGAAAAAGCTATCGGTGAGATCTACGCCAAGCTCGGCCTCAGTCGTCCGGGCGTCGATGATGAAGAAGACGTGGCTGAGGCTCCTGTAGTACCCGAGACCGAAGAGGCTACGGAGCATCGTCAGCCGGAGCAGGTGCTTTAGTAGAGGCTGGGAGATTTTGTCTTGCCGGAGATAACCGGTGTAAAGGACCGGCGCGGTAAATCCCGGATCTTCGTAGACGGTGAGTTCCGTGCGGAGATCGACTCCGACGTTGCGATAGAGCGCGGACTGTTCGAGGGCGTAACGCTGCCCGAGGACGAACTGGATGAATCCTTGTTCGCCGGAGAGCGTGCTTTGGCAATGAGTCGAGCATTACATCTGCTCGGGTATCGGGCTCGTTCCGAGGGGGAGTTACGCGAGCGGCTGGCTCGTTACGGACACCGGGAAGACGTGGCCAAGCGAGTAATCCAGCGTCTTGAGGAGATCGGCTACTTAGACGACGAAGAGTTCGCGAAGGGTTTCGCTAGCCAAAAAGCCCGTAAGTATGGGCCTCAGAGAGTGGCTATGGAGTTACGTCGTATCGGTGTAGATTCCGAAACGACGGATGCGGCGGTCGAGGAGGCTTTCCTGGAGCACCCGGAAGGAGTGGCTGCACGCGAGGCGGCTTCACGACGCTATAATACATCCGATAGGTCCGAAGCGGTCTCGCGACGGGTCTATGGGTTCTTGGCCCGGCGTGGCTATTCGTCGGACATATGCGCCGACGTGGCTCGGAGTTATCGAGAGCCACCCGCCGAATAGGGCCTCGAACAGACG
>JBGTFQ010000050.1:0-2974 GCA_041747155.1 Rubrobacteraceae bacterium | reverse complement strand
GGGCATCTTCAGGACGGGCGCGGAGCCATCGTGACCAGCAGGACTAGGTTCTCTTCACTCTTGTTGCTTACACCGTGCGGATCTCCGGCGCGGGCTATGACGGCGGTGCCTTCCGGCAAGTCTCGCTCTTCATCATCAATTGTGAAATGGCCTGTGCCGGTCAGGACGTAGTAGATCTTGTCCGAATTCTCGTGCGAATGGACCTTCTGAGCCTGTCCGGGTAGCAGGCAATACGTGTCGTAGAACAGATGCGGCGAGTCGAAGAGCGCGTTTTTCTGCATTTTCTCCTCCGAAAAAACGAGGGATTTCGATAAATTCTGTATTTCCACTGGGAGCCTCCTTGTTGGATGCGATTCGAGACTCACTCTAGCATCTCACCGTTCCTTGAACCCGGAGTTGTTATGATAGCCGCGTCTCTGAAAGGAGTCTGTTATGAAGTTCCCTGAAGTAACCTTGCGCCTACCGGACTGGGTCGATAAGTTTGTCGAAGATGAGATCTACGCGGAGCCAGAGGATCGAATGCGCCTGGCCGTGGATCTCTCCCGCGAGAACATCCGACGCGACACTGGCGGTCCTTTTGGAGCCGCCATCTTCGAGCGCGATTCGGGTCGTCTCGTATCTGTCGGTGTGAACCTCGTGGTCGGTGGTGGATGCTCGGTATTTCATGGAGAGATGGTCGCTATCATGATCGCCCAGGGATCCCTTGGAGATTTCGATCTCGGCGGCCCGAACCATCCCGCCCACGAGCTCGTAACTAGTACCGAACCCTGCGCCATGTGCCTCGGAGCCACGCCGTGGTCCGGGGTAAGACATCTAGCCTGCGCCGCCCGCGACGAAGACGCCCGCGCCGTGGGATTTGACGAAGGCTCGAAAGTCCAGGACTGGACACAAAAGCTAGAGGAACGCGGCATCGCCGTCACCCGCGACGTGCTGCGCGATGAAGCCGTAGCCGTGCTACGCGAATACGCCGCCCTGGGAGGTGAAATCTACAACTCCCGAAGAGTAGATGCTGGGGGCGTGACGTGATCCTGGAAGTTGCTCTTCTGGATATCGTGGATGGTAGAGAGAAAGAATTCGAGAGGGCTTTCGAGAAGGCATCCACTATCATCTCCTCCATGCCAGGTTACGTATCCCACGAGCTACAGAGGTGCGTCGAAGTTCCATCTCGATATATCCTTCTGGTGCGCTGGCGGACGCTAGAAGATCACACCGTAGGGTTTCGCGACTCTGAGGAGTACGCGGAATGGAGACGCCTACTTCACCACTTCTATAATCCATTTCCGACTGTAGAGCACTTCGAGCCGATCCACATCGGCCCAGACTCCTAGACTCGAAACTCTTTCGGAAATTTCGTAAGGTTGCGGCAACCGTCTTCGGTGACTACGACGAGATCTTCTATCCGAACTCCGCCGATCTCGGGATCGTAGACTCCGGGTTCGATGGAGATCACATCTCCCGGTATTAGCTCGTCGTCGGCGAGTGCCACGCGAGGGGCTTCGTGTATCTCCAGCCCGACTCCATGCCCGGTGCCGTGGAAGAAACCCTCCGTCAGAGGCTTGCCTTCCTCCTGGTCGTGGACGTTTGTCTTGTATCCGGCTTCGTGCAGGATCTCGGCTACCTTGCTGTGTACGTCCTTGCCGTTTACGCCCGCCTTGACCATCGCAAGGGCCGCATTCTGGCTTTCGAGAACGGCATCGTACATGCGCTGAAGGGTTTCGTTGGGTTCGCCTTTTATGAAGGTGCGGGTCATGTCCGAGTAGTAGCGAGTCGACAGGTTCATCGGGAAGATGTCCACGATGATTGAATCGCCAGCTTTGAGGGGACCGTGGCCGCGCTCGTGGGGATCGGCGGCTTGTGGGCCTCCAGCTACGATGGTACCGTCGGCGGCGCAATTTCGACGCAGTAGCTCCACGTCTATCTCGGCGCGTAGCAATTCGCTCGTCAACGGTTCGTCGCGCCACTGCAAGGTATCGTCGCCCGAGACTTCGGATTCTTTCAAGATCTCCACAGCTCGGGCGCAGGAGGCTTCGATGGCTCTCTGAGTTTGTTCTATGTGGGAGATCTCGCCCTCGGTTTTTGCGCGGCGAAGGTTGCCGAAGAGTTTGGTGTCCGGGGTGACGGTGAGACCGTGGGCGCGTAGTTCGTCTGCGTAGACGATGGCGAAGTCCGGGGGAACTGTGATGGGTGAATCTTTAGACCCGATCTTCTCCATCAAATTCGCGATGGCGGCGGCGAAGGCTTTTGGGCCGCTTTTTAGTTTCTTCGCGAGCTTCATGATATCTAACTCATCGTAGGAGAGAAGTTCGTCCACTTTCGCTTGTTTCTCGGCTCGACCGTACTCCAGAGAAGAGACCGCCAGGTATTTCTTACCGGCGGCCTGAAGGCAGATCACGGGGTCCGGCGCCAAAAAACCGGAGAGGTGGTACGCCGCCGCGTCGTGTTGCGGAGCGCCGATCACGAGCAGTGTTCGATTGTCTTCGGAGGCCATCGTGTTCCTTCCGGGGAGTGTGAGCTTTTATTGGAGAGTCCAGTCTACTACCGGCTTCAACCGTTCGCGTCCCGGAGCCGGTAGTTATATATAATCTGGTCGTGACTCAAGAGCCGAACATGCGGAGTAGGATCGAAGTGGCCCTCGAACAGGTGCGACCGGCGTTGCAGGCCGACGGTGGCGATGCTCGCGTGGCCCAGTTTGACGAGGAGCGAGGAGCCGTAGGTATCGAGATGTTGGGAGCTTGTAGAGGATGCCCGCTCTCGCAACTGGACTTCGTGTATGCGATAGAGACCCTGATCCGACGCGAAGTCCCAGAAATAAGGGAGATTTTCTCCGTTTAGATCGCCCAGCTACCTGCTGATTTTATAGGTCTTTACTGTTGTTCTTGATGGGTGGCGCGTAGGGCTCCGGGTGGGAGTGCTTCGCGGGCTCCGGCGAGAGCTTCGGTGGCGCGACGGCGGGCGCGGCGTAGAGTTAGTCGAC
>JBGTFQ010000049.1:0-14837 GCA_041747155.1 Rubrobacteraceae bacterium | reverse complement strand
CTTTTCTGCAGTGGTTCATAACCGAGCAGATCGAGGAAGAGAAGAACGCCGGAGACGTCGTAGAGAACCTCAAGATGGTCGGTGACAAGAGCGAGGCGCTATTGCTGCTCGACAGAGAGTTGGGCTGTCGCGGAAACGAGGAGAGCCGCAGACCGGCGAGCAGCGGGCAGTAAACGACCCGAACCGCAGACGGTGCACTGTTCAACACCCACGAAACTCCGGGGTACAGGCGGCAGGACCGCTCTTCGGCCTGGCCCGCGTAGAGAGTCCCACGAGCCAAGTCGGATAATAGTTCGCGTCGTCTACGAGCTATACGGCCTCACCGACGAGATCGCCATAGTCGAGGCGTCGACCGCCCGATAATAGACTCAAGTCGTATGAGCGTATCCTGGACGGGAGAGCCTCGTCGTGCTTGGTCTTTACCGTCCCGCATCCTGGCGTAGGGTGAGCATTGAGACTCGGGGGCCGTCGACGCTCTTTACGTTTAGGGTCACGCCTTCGGCTTCTACGGTGTCTCCGACATCGGGCGGGCGTCCCAGGGAACCGAGGATGTAGCCGCCGATTGTGTCGAAGTCCTCGTTTGGGAGATCGAGGTGGAAGCGGTCGTTTACGTCGGAGATGGGGATGCGACCGTCGATGGCGAAGAGGTTCTCCCCGATCTCCTCTATCGCGGCTTCATCTTCGTCGAACTCATCTTGGATCTCCCCGACTATCTCTTCCAGCACGTCTTCTATGGTGATAAGACCCTCCACCGAGCCCCACTCGTCTATGACTATCGCCATCTGAAGCTTACGTTCCTGGAAGTCCCGCAGGAGTTGCTCTATCGGTTTGTTCTCCGGCACCACCAGACAGTCCCGTATTAGTGGTTTTATGTCGAAGTCTTCCGGGTCTTCCTTCGCCGCACGGAAGAGGTCCTTTACGTGCACCGCGCCGAGTATGCGGTTAGGGTCGTCCTCGTAGACGGGGTAGCGCGTGTAGCGCCCGAAAGCCGCCTTCTCGGCCAGCTCTTCCAGCGGAGCATCGTACGGTAGAGCTTCGATATCCGGGCGTGGGACCATGATCTCACGGGCCACCGTATCTCCGAAGTCGAAGACGTTATTCAAGTAGTCACGCTCGCCGGGCTCCAGGATACCCGAAGCGGTGGAAGAGGAGATCATGATGCGAAGCTCCTCCTCGGAATGGACTTCGGCCTCCTCGCCGAGCCGGATACCCCACGGTCGCAGGAAGAAGTTCGTGGAGGCGTTGACGATCCACACGACAGGTCGGAAAGGAATCCGGATCAAATCCAGCGGGCGGCTGATCCAGAGCGACACCGACTCGGATCTCTGGATGGAGAAGTACTTAGGCGCTTGCTCACCAAACACCAGATGCGCGTAGGTGATGATCGCGAATCCCAACGCGACCGAGATAATCTCCACGACTCGCTCGTTGGTGATGCCCACAGTTTCTAGGAGTGGCGCGATGAGGCGCGACACCGCAGGTTCTCCGACCCAGCCAAGAGCCAGCGAGGCGACCGTGATCCCGACCTGGCAAACCGACAGATAGGAGTCGAGATCTCCAAGCACCCGCCGAACCACTACCGCCCGGCGACTCCCCTCTTCTTCAAGCTGCTGTATCCGTGAATCCCGCACCTTTACCAGCGCGAACTCCGCAGCCACAAAGAAGCCGTTCAAGACGATTAAGACCAGCGCGGCCAGCAGATTGAGCGAGGTTAAAAGAGGTTCTGACAAGATTACAGACTCACGCCGTAATTCATCCGGGCTCTCGGTAATCGGGGATGTCTGAGATAATATTCGTCCATTATGTTACTAGCAGGATTATACAGTAGCACAGCTTTCCCGAACAACCCCGAGCCCAAACTTATGGAAAATCATCATCTTCGCGAGTATAGTCTCACTCGTGTATTCAGATCGGCGACGCACCAGAAAACGTCAACGCCTACTCGTAGTGGGCGTGTTCTTGGTCCTGCTCTTACTAGCTCTCGCTGGCGTACTATTCGCACTCAGCAACTCCAGCGACTCCGCCAAAAAAGAAACCGATAACGCCTCCAACAAGGAAGCAAAGGCCGACAAAAAGGATTCAAGTGGCAATTCCGGCGGCAGTTTCGGAAAGAAAAACAATGGCGCGAAGAAATCCGAGAGTGATAAGTCCGGGTCGAACGTGAAGCTTGGGGATAAGCCGGAAGCTGTGAAGGGCATCTACATGTCCGCTTATACGGTAGGTGGAAACCTCGACGCTTATCTGGATTTCACCGACAGCACCGAGATCAACGCGATGGTCATCGACGTGAAGGACGTGACGGGTGAGGTGATGTACCCGTCCGAGGTTCCGCTCGCCAATGAGATTGGTGCTACCCGCGAAGTTCTGCCGGACCTCAAAACTCTGACCCAACAACTCGACGATCGCGGTGTCTACTCCATCGCCCGCATCGCTGTATTCGAGGACGACATCTTGCCTCGCGAGCGTCCGGATCTTGCGCCAACCGACTCCTCCACCGGAGAACCCTGGCTCAACGATGCGGGCCAAGCCTGGTCCGACGGCTACAACAAAGAGGTCTGGGAGTACAACGCCGCAATCGCTAAAGAAGCCGCCGAAGCGGGGTTCGATGAGATCCAGTTCGACTACATCCGATTCCCCTCGGACGGCCCCCTCGACACCCTCGAATACAAGAAAACACCTTTCCCGAACGACCAGACAGCCCTCGGAGAGTTCCTGAAATACGCGGACAAGGAACTCGAACCGACCGGAGCCCGCATAGCCGCCGATGTCTTCGGACTCGCGGCCACGGAAGATGGCGCAGGCGTTGGTCAGTACATGAACAAGCTCGCCCCGCACCTTGATGTCGTCAACCCAATGACTTATCCGTCGCATTATCCGATTGGTTCGTTTGGATACGACAACCCGAACGCTCAACCATACGAGATGGTTCGCGAGTCGATGAAAGACTTCGAGGAAGACACGGAGAAAGTAAACCCGGACATAGAGATACGGCCCTGGATACAGGACTTCGACCTCGGCGATCCGCCTTACGGACCAGCGGAGATCAAAGCCCAAATGCAAGCCGTCTACGACTCTAACGAAACCGGCTGGCTCCTCTGGAACCCCTCGAACGTCTACACCGAAGGAGCCCTAAAACCCGCCGAAGGCGGCGAAGCGACAACGGCGGAAGAAACTACCACTCCGTAAGCATCCGAATAATAAGAGAGGCCCGGCGATAACCGGACCTCTCTATTCAAACTAATTGCCTGTAAAGCTTTTCTTTAGGCGAGACCTTCTGCGGCGTACTCGCGGAGGTAGCCCTCGAAGAGCTTGCGGTGGCCCTGTTCGTCGCGCAGGATGGCTATAACCATGTCCTGGGTGACGGGGTCATCGTCGCCGCAGACCTCGATCAGCTTGGTGTAGTGCTCTATCGCCCCAGTCTCGGCCTCGATAACGCCCTTGATGACGTGAACCACGTCGATCTGATCCTCCGGCGGCTGCAACGCCATCTGGACCGCCGAAAACTCCGCCGAACCCGGAACCGTACCGTACAACTCTTTGATCCGCGCCGCGAAATCCTGCGCGTGCGTCAGCTCCTCCTGGACATCTTCCTCCAGGGACTCCTTGATCTCCTGCGCCCGAACACCATCCGGGTTTACCGAGTTGGTGACGTAGTTGATAACCGTCTCAAGCTCCATGAAATAAGCGGTCTTGAGAAGATCCACGATCTCCTCACGCTTCTCGGCCATGCCATCCGAAAGTATTCCCTCATTACCGCGATCCGTCTGCACGTCGTGCCTCCTTGAGTTAATTCCGTACTACCCGCCAATGATACCCGAAGAACCCTTACACAAACGTAAACTTACTAACGACCAAAACTCCCGAAAAGCCTAACTGTCGTGCAGTTTGAGAGCCGTTCGGGCCTCCATTGCCGCTTCAACGCATTCATCGACGTTCGCACCCGTAGAAGCGGTAACCCCGCAGGAGAACGCCCCTTCGACCACCGGAGCATCGACCAGTCGCACCTTCTCTCGAACCTCCGGCGACAGCATCTCTAGCACCGTTTCGGCGGAGAGTACCGCGCTGCCAATATCCATCAGGACCAGAATATCGTCGGCCTCCATGCTTTCGATTGCTTTTTGCATTCGCTCCGGGTCCGTGCCGAGTCCACCGTCAGAGTCGCCACCTACGGCTACTATCTCGACCTCACCGGCCATGTGGAGCACCAATTCGACTATGCCGTCGGCGATTTTGGCGCTGTGGGAAACGACGACTATGCCGACCATCACTCACTCTCCAGAGCCCGAGCGGCGGCATCGAGTAGCAGGTAAGTCGAATAGGATCCAGGGTCCATATGCCCCTCCGCCCGTGCTCCAAGATAACTCGCCCGTCCGCGTCGCGCCGTGAGAGGTACAGTCGAATCCGCACCCTCTTTGGCCGCATCCGCCGCCGACCGAAAGACTTCTGCAACACTGCCACTTGCACCGCTCGCGGCTTTGGCGGCGGGTTCGAGAGCGTCGATCATAGTCTTGTCCCCTACCTCGGCCTTGCCGCGAAGCTTCACCCCGTCTAGCGCGTCCTGCAGAGCCGCCGCCACATCCTCAACCGAAACCTCTTCCTTGTCCGCTAGAGTAGTCGAGGCTTTCAGGAAGGCGGTGCCGTAGAGAGGGCCAGCCGCGCCACCGACTTTGCCGATTAGAGCCATAGAGACCGCTTTTAGCACTTCGGCGGGCGTGGTCGCGTCGGTTTTTTCGAGGCTTTCGAGGGCGGCGGTGAAGCCGCGGTGCATGTTTGTTCCATGGTCGCCGTCCCCGATCTCAGAGTCAAGCTTCGTGAGATGCGCTCGATGCTCTTCCATCGCGGCGGCCATCTCCTTTATGATATCGACTGTGCGCTCCGTCGCTCCCAATTGGTCCTCTCCTTCACTTGGTTTCTTTCAGCTTACTCCGACCCGGCGCTCTTCGCTTTGCCGTAGCCGGAGATCTTCTCCGCAACTTCGCTAACCTGCTCGTCGTCCAGCAACAACGGCTCTCCCGCAACCCGCGCCCGATAGTACAACTCGGCCATCTCCTCCAGAGTCTCTGTCCGAGCGAAAGCCGCTTCTGGGTCGTCCCCTACCGTGATGGTGCCATGATTCTGTAGCAAACAAGCCTTGCCACTCTCGCCCAGAGCCTCAGCAGCTAGGCTGGCGAGTTCCTCGGTGCCGTAGAGCGTGTAGGGCGCGAGTGGTATGTGGCCGTCGCTGGAGAGCGTGGTGAGCATGTAGTGGATCGGGGGTATCGGCCACCCGAGGCACGCCAGCGTCGTCGAATATCGCGAATGCGTGTGTACGATGCCACCAACATCAGGCCGCGCCCGGTAGATGCCGGTATGCATCGGGGTCTCGGTGGAGGGTTTCCAGGGTCCCTCGAAGAATTCTCCTTCGAGGTTTACGGTGATTACGTCGTCGGGTCCGAGTTCGGCGTAGTCCAGGCCGCTTGGGGTTACGAGTATCGTATTGTCCGGTGTGCGGGCGCTAACGTTGCCAGAGGTTCCTTTCACCAGGCCGGTTTCGATCAAGCGCCGCGCCGTACTCGCTACCGATTCTCGCAGTTTTCCGTGCTCCAAAAGCTCGCTCCTCTCTACGGGTGGATCTCATACTTGATGCCTTCCTGTCGACCGTGGCTCTCCAGCGCTGCCACGATGTCTTCGAGGGGACGCACCCCGGAGATGAAGGGTTCAGGATCCACTCGTCCAGTTCGCAACAAGTCGAAAGCGGTCTGAACCGTGTACGGCGTGTGATGGAAGATGCCCCGGATCGTGATCTGTGAGTAGTGCAGCAGCACTGTATCCACCTCTATCGAAGTCCCGGACGGAGCGCCTCCAAAGAGCGTTACATCTCCACCCTTGCGAACCATCCGCAACGCCTGCTCCCAGAGCTGAGGCAAACCTACCGCTTCTATTACCCGATCCGTGCCCCGACCCTCAGGAGTCCATTGCCGCACGGCTTCTATCGTGTCTACGTCGTCGGCAGCCTGTATCGTCTCTTCGGCTCCCAGTTCGCGGGCTACGGCGAGTCGGTCGGGGCTCTTGTCCACGCAGATCACACGAGCGCCACGTTCGGTAGCCAGGCGGACGAACATAAGGCCGATCTGACCAGCCCCGATCACAGCGACCGTGTCTCCCAACGAAATAGGTGTTCGAACTACTCCATGAACCGCGCACGCCAATGGTTCGAGCAGTGCCGCTCGGCTAGCCTCAACACCCTCCGGTATCTCGAAAAGGTTCTGGTCGACGATCCGGGCCGGCACCACGATGTACTCGGCGAAAGCTCCGTTTAGAAACTCAAGCCGCTCACACATCGATTGATCCCCGACCTTGCAGTAGTAGCAACGGTTGCACGGCGCACTGTTCGCTGCCACGACCCGCATCCCGGTGCGCCAATCTTCGATGCCGTCGCCTACACCTTCGATCTCCCCGGCGAACTCGTGTCCAAATGGCGAAGGCATCGTCTTAAAGAGCGTCGGATGGCCACGCTTATAGCTCTTCACGTCCGTACCGCAGGTAAGTGCGGCCTCGATGCGTACCAGTACTTCCCCCGGACCCGGCTCTGGGACCGGCACATCCTCCATCCTTACATCTTCCGGCGCGTAGAACATCGCAGCTCTCAAGGGCGACCCTACCTCTCCGACTAGAACGCCAACGCCCCAAAATCTTATAGCAATCCGAATCCTCGGGCAATGGAGCAACCCCGGATCTTCTGCTTTGCTATAGTGAGGTCGCACTTGGTGGGGACCGGGTGCGGAAGCGATACGTCCCGATCGGGACGTGGGAAAGGAAACATTATGGCTATGGAACAAGATTTGGTCATTGGTATCGACTGCTCCACAACGGCGACCAAAGCCGTTGTTTGGGACGCACGAGGCAATACCGTAGCGGAAGGCCGAGCGACCTTCGACCTGTCGAGCCCCGAACCAGACTGGGGTGAGCAGAGCGCCGAAGACTGGTGGCGCTCGACAAAGGAAGCCCTCCGGCAGGCGGCTCAGAGTGTGGACCAACGGCGCATCGGAGCTATAGGAATTACTCACCAACGCGAGACCTTCGTCTGTCTGAACGAAGACGACCATCCACTCCGACCTGCGATGCTCTGGCTCGACTCACGGGCACGCAAACAAGTAGCCGAGTTTGGCTCCGAGGACGTACACCGCATCACCGGCAAGCCGCCGAACCCGACTCCGGCCTTCTACAAACTGCTCTGGATGCGCGAACACGAGCCGGACATTCTGGACCGCACCGCCCGCGTCGTGGACGTTCACGCCTTTCTCGTGCATCGCATGACCGGCCACTGGCGCACCTCCTGGGCCACCGCTGATCCGCTAGGACTCGTAGACATGGAATCCTTCGATTGGTCCGACGAGCTGCTCGGGATGGTCGGCCTCAGTCGGGAGCACATGGTGGATATGTACGCTCCCGGTGAGATTCTCGGCGAGCTAAAAGAGGACGTAGCTCGGGAAGTCGGCCTGCAGCCGGGCGTACCCATAGTAAGCGGCGTTGGCGATGGACAATCCGCCGGTCTTGGAGCCAACATCACCGAGCCGGGCAAAGCGTACCTCAACCTCGGCACAGCGGTCGTCTCCGGGACTTACAGCGAGAATTACTCATGGGGAAACGAGTACCGGGTACTCGGCGGCCCGGTCCCACGAACCTACACGCTGGAGACACTGCTGGCGGCTGGGACGTTCACGGTCAGTTGGTTTGTGGAGAAATTCGGTGGCATAAAAGCCGAGGACTTCGGGCTCGGGTTGAGTACGGAGCAAATCCTCGAAACCGCCGCCGCGCAACTGAAGCCAGGCTCTAACGGGCTTCTAGCGGTTCCGTACTGGAACAACGCCAACACGCCATACTGGGACACCGCCGCCCGGGGCATGATGATCGGGTGGACCGGAACCCACGGCAAGGCGCACGCCTACCGCGCCATCCTCGAAGGCATCGCGTTCGAGCAGCGCTTGATGACCGACGGCGCCGAAAGCGGCCTTGAAAAACCCGTCGAGCACATTCTCGCTCTCGGTGGCGGGTCACGCAGCGAGTTGTGGTGCCAGATCGTGGCGGACATCACCCAACGTCCAGTCTCCGTCTGCCAGGAGTTAGAGAGCACTTGCCTCGGCGCAGGTATGCTAGCCGCCGCAGCCTGCGGCATACACGGCGACATCAAGGAAGCGGCTGAAGCCATGTCCGGCGAGGGAGCGCGTTACGAGCCCGACGAGAAGAACTCCGCGTTCTACGACCGCCTCTACAACGACGTGTACAAGGAGATCTACCCGAGCCTCAAACATCTGTTCCCGAAGCTCACGGACGCGATGAACTCCACCGACTAGAGACTATACTCTGCTCTGAATCTCACGGAGTATCGGCGTTAGCAGACCTTCTTTGCTGATATCCAGGATGTGGTCGGCGTGAACCTGGATATTCCGGGGGCTATCTTGAGGGGCGAAGGAGAGGTCCGCTCTCCCGAAAAGCGCGAGGTCGTTCTCGCCATCGCCTACTACAACAACCTGCGAGCAGACGCCTCCGGCATGTTTCAACAGATCTTCGAGGCCGAGACCTTTGTGTACTCCTACCGGTGCGATCTCCAGCATGTCCGGCAAAGAGTAAGTATGCTCCAGCGGCAACCCGGAGAGCGCGTCTTGAAAGTCTCGCAAGGCTTCCGGTTCGTCAGCCGTTACGCCGATCTTGCACAAAGGTTGGGGCAATCCTTCCTCGGTATCGAAGTGTTTCTCGTCGAGATCAAAGCGTCTAACAAATCCTCGCACCCGATCATTGACACGCAACAGCCGAGCCGCGTCGAGACTGAACAACATGAAGCTCGCCCCCGACGAAGACCACACGGCATCCATCAACTCTTCCTGAAGCTCAGCCTCGAACGAACGTTGCGATAGCAACACCTCGTTCTCCAGATAAACTGCCGACCCGTTCTCCAAAACCAACGGAAACGGTATTGGCTCGTCTACAAACAGTCCGTGCCGCTCCAACGTTCGGCGCACCGAGTGGAGAGGCCGTCCCGTGGCCGGAACAAACCTCACGGAACGTTCGCTCCGCAGTATCTCGACATCGGCGGGGTGAATGCGTCCCTCGCCATCCACCAGGGTACCGTCGAAGTCTATGCACAAGAATGTGCCGCCGCCGTTCTGTCCCGTCACGCTTTACCTCGTCTGTAGCCCATGCGCCGCCGAGGAGTTTACCGTCACAGACCGCCGGGCGTCTTCAGCCCGAGCGAGTGAGGTATTTTTTATCGATGGACGCGACGAGCGAGTACGTCGTGTCGACCATGTTGCCAACGTACAGTCCACCGGCCTGTGTGAGTAGCTGGTAGGCATCCCAGCGATCGAAGCCGTAATCCTCTTCGAGCCATAGTATTAGCTCCGTGTTGGCGATGCGAGCGGCGTCCTCCATTGGGCGGGCGCTGCCGACTACCATGATCTTGTCGGGAGATTCTATGCGCGGCCACTCTAACGGTTGGTTCTTTATGATGTCGAAGACGAGCGTTGTCTTCGCGGTGATCTCCAACGCCACGCCGCACAACTCGCCCTGTCCCTGCCTGGCGTGGCAGTCTCCCGTGTAGAAGAGTGCGCCCTCGTTCCAGACTGGCAGATAGACGGTGTTGCCGGGTCGCACGTCCGGCACGTCCATGTTGCCGCCGAAAGGTCCGGGAGCGAGAGCGGAGATCGCTTCGAGGTCCGGGGCGACCGCTAAAGTTCCCATGAACGGGTCCCAGTCTAGCGTCACGCCGAGGTCGTCGTTCTTTATCTTTGAACCACCTTCGATAAAGTCCCAGATCCAGACCTTCTCCGGCAGCGGTTCCTGAAGGGTGCGGGTCATGGCTGTAGAGGTGAGTCCGCCGAAGTACGGGATCATGGCGCTCACGGCGAAGTCCCGTGTGGGCTCGATGCTCTCGATGTGGACAGCCAAAGTATCTCCGGGTTCCGCTCCTTCGATAAAGATCGGTCCGGTCTGCGGGTTGAGAAATTTGGCCGTGGCGAGCGCCTGACTCGGCAGGTCGTCCTTGCTCTGTATGCGACTCTCGAAGGCGTCGTTGGTGTGGACCGTCACCCGATCGCCGGGCTTCACGCTTACGACCGCCTCCCGGTACGGATTGAACACGTAGCTGTACGACTCGGGGATCACCTCGACGTTACGGACCTCGGCCATAGCATGCTCCTCTCGATCGTTGTCGGCTTGTTCCATCATTGTGTCACGCCGCTCTACTCCGGGCCATCTTCTCTTCCGGCGACGTGCTGAGTAGTCTTGTGCATGATGTCCCGCATCGCGGGATAGGTCTCTATGTAGCGGTCAACGTAGAACTCGTACTCTTTGTGGGCCTCCTCGCCGGGTTCGATGGTGCGTTCGGTGTGGACCATGTGCGCGGCCGCATCCGGGATGTCTTTGTAGATACCGGCTCCGACGGCGGCCAGCATCGCACTGCCGAGGACGGGAGCTTCGGTCTCTTTGGTCAGCGAGATCGGGACGTTAGAAACATCGGCGTGCATCTGCATCCACAACTCGCTCTTGGTCGGCCCACCCGAGACCACGATCTCTTTGGCCTCGAAGTCGTTCTCGCGCATGGTACGGAGTATGTGCTCGGTGCCGTAGCAGATCCCCTCCAGAATAGACCTGAATATGTGCCCCTCCCCATGCCCCAGTGAGAGCCCCCAGAACATCCCCCGGGCCAGCGAGTCCGTGTAAGGCGTGCGGTTGCCCTGGAAGTAGTCGAGCATGATGAGACCGTCGGACCCCCGAGGAACTTCCCGAGCCAGCTCTCCCAGAACCTCGTAAGGATCTACATCGCGCTCTCGAGCCGCCTCCGAAGCGCCTTTCGCAAGCCGGTTCTTAAACCAGGCGACGACGGAGCCCGTGGAAGCCTGCCCGGCTTCGATGGTGTACTGGCCCGGTATCTGGGCATCCGTGAACGCTCCAAAGAAGCCTTGCGCGTAGAGTGGCTCGGCGGCCTGGCCGAACATGGAGTGCGAGGAGCCGGTAACGAACGCCATCTTGCCGGGCTCCACCACCCCAAGCCCTAGAGCTCCCAAAAATCCGTCTATCCCGCCCTGAGCCACCGGAGTACCGGCTTTGAGACCAAGCTCTTCGGCGGCGGCTTTAGAGAGTCCACCCACGACTTCTCCCATGTCCAGGACGTTCTGAGGTAGTTTCTCCAGAAGGTCCGGGGCTTCCAAAGTTTCGCACAGGCTCTCGGGCCAACCGCCCGCGTCGCGGTCGTAGAAATACTTCGTGCTGACGATGTTGATGGAAGCCGACCATTCGCCGGTGAGACGATTTGTCAGCCAATCGGTGCAGTCACAGATGTGGGCGGCATTGTTGAAGGTTTCGGGGTCTTTCTCCTTGAGCCACAAAACTTTCGGGAGGCCCCATTCGGCGGAGACGGCTGAGTAGCCGCTGTATTTGAGGGCCGGATCGTTGGAGTCACTGATCTTCTGGGCTTGCTCTGCGGCTCTGAGGTCCATCCACATTATCGCCGGTCGCAGGTGCTTGCCCCGCTCATCCAGCGCGACGACCGTACTGCCCGTGGTGTCCACGGAGATACCAGCAATTTCTTCGGGTGAGACTCCGCTCTCGTCCAGTGCTTTTTTGGTTGATGTCACCAGACACTTCCACCAATCGTCCGGGTTCTGCTCGGCCCAGCCGGAGCGCGGAAACTCGGTATCCCACTCAGTCGCCTGGAAGATCACCGCCGTCCCTTCGCGGTCGAAGATGCCAACCCTGGCCCCTCCGGTCCCGAAGTCTATTCCCATCAGATATGGACCTTCCATCACACGTCTCCTATCCTAGTGGCCCTGGCTCCAGAAACCACCGGGAGCGAACAACTCCTCAACGCATTCTTCGAGGATGCCGGTCTCGGTTGCGAGATCCAGCGCGGTGTAGCGGGCGCGGATCGTACGCGCCCGGAAATACGTCGCTCGGAAAACCTCCTCGCTCAGACCGATCTCCTCGGGACTCGTTGGACACCCAGCATCTCGCAACAACGCCTGCAACTCCGCGGCGGGCATTAACTGCGCCGCCAGCTTCTCGCGCAACTCCGGCCACAGGCTTTGGAGTAGCTCCAGACGTTCGGCGAGACCATCCGCGTCTACGTACTTGTCGCGGCTCTGTCCGACGGAGGCTTCGGCGAGATCCGGATCCTCGTGCGTCTCCCGCACGAATCTCTCCACTTCGGACCACGTCGGCCAGTCGCGTTGGATCTCCTCTATATCGAGGTTGGCTAAGTCGCGTTCGAGTATCCGTTCGTAGAGAGCGGCGATGGAGATGGTGCCAAGACCGACCTTGAAGCCGTGAGAGAGCGGTGGGTCTCTGTCGGCTCCCAAACCCTCCATCTCCCATAGATGACTGAAGTAGTGTTCACCGCCGGACGCTGGGCGAGAAGACCCGGATATTTGCATCGCCAGGCCGCACATGCTGAGACCTTCGATCAAGCGCTCCATCGCCCCTGAATCTCCGGCTCGTAACGCCGCGGGGTCAGCGGTCCACTCCCGCAGAGATTCGTGTACCAGCGCCCAGGCGCGAGGGTGCATCTCCTCGGCCCCGAGAGCGTCGGCCACGAGCCAGTCCGCGCCTGCGGTAACTTTTCCGAGAAGATCCGCATAACCAGCGGCGGTCATTTCGGCGGGAGCGTTCACCAGGATATCTAGATCCAGCAGCACCGAACGCGGAGCCGGACACGCCAGCGTCTGCTTGCGACCATCCTTGCTGATAGAAGCTCCAAACGACGTATATCCGTCCATCGAAGCGGCGGTCCCGACGCATAGATATGGCCGTTCGCATTCACCCGCCGCCCGCTTGACGAGATCGTTGACGGTCCCGGCACCCACCGAGATCGGGATGGCGTCGTGCGCCTCGAACGACTCGACGAGATTCTCGATGTTCGAGTAACCCGCGTACAATCCGGGCTCACTAGGAAAGACGTATGGATCGACCATTTCGCGGCCCGCCTCCTGAAGGAGACGCTCGACCTTCTCGCCCGCCACGGCAAAGGTGTTCTCGTCCGCGACGATCACAGCTGGCGAATCCCCGAAATCTCTCTCGAACACGTCGGCGACCGAGGCGACCACACCCGACCCAATGACAACTCCCCGCGTGTCGGAGGCTTCGCCCAGAGCTTCCGGTATACGCCCGTCGTTCATGCG
This sequence comes from Rubrobacteraceae bacterium, assembly GCA_041747155.1. Lineage (GTDB taxonomy): Bacteria > Actinomycetota > Rubrobacteria > Rubrobacterales > Rubrobacteraceae > JACDDK01. Next base: position 1,686 of record JBGTFQ010000049.1, on the reverse strand, counting down.
ATGGCGATAGGCCGCACCATAGATCCAGTCGCGCCCTTTATCCTCAGTGGAAGACAGATGAACAGAAACTCGTGGACTCCGTCGCGGGCGAGGTCTTCGACGTGGACCAACTCAATAATGTGGATACCGCGTTCGATCAGCAGTTCTATGTGGACGGGATGCGGATTCTCGGGGTCGGGCGATGGATTGCGCTCTATGGACTCGTTGTCCGCGCCGACCATCACCACGCCTTTGTCCGCCAAAAACACGGCTACGTCGTGACCGATGCCGGAGCCAAAGTGTTGCGCCGTCCGTTCCTCATCCACGCCCCAGGCTTGCATGTATCCCGTCCGGATCATCACCGCGTCACCCGCCCGGACCTCCGTTCCTTGAGCTTCCAAAGCTCCCCGAACATCGTCGGCGGTTATGAGGTATTCAGCATCCAGGATCTCCACTCCCTTGTACGCTGGGACGTCGATCAGGACTCCCCGGCAGATAAACGGCGGAATCGACGAAGCTTCGGCAGTCAGCGGCCCGAAGTCCCCGAGGTTTTCGGTCGCGGAGTATCCGCCGTGCCAGTGATTGTCGCCACCGCAGGTGATGTGGCTTAGGGCATCGAGGTGAGTCCCAGTATGGACGGTACCGATAATGATGTCCGTGTTCATCGCCATGTTCACTTTATTGACGCCACGCCAATCGTCCAGGTCTCCCTGGTTCTTGATCCCTTGCGGCGTACGGTAAGTGGTCATGATGAACGGAGGATGCGCCGGAAAGACCGGCATACCCGGCCACCGGCCAGAGTCTAGGTCGTAGATCTGCCCCGTCTTAGCGAGGCTCAACGCCGAGAGCATCGCCTCGGGACCAGAACGGTGGATGGCTCCCAACTCGTCGTCCGCGTAGCTGGCCCCAGGAATATCCCGTAGGTGAAGATGCTCCGCCACGCCCTTGCCGTCGGATGTTGCATCCATGCTAGCCTCCTAATTTCTTTCGGGGAGATACCCACCGCATCCCCCATCCAATTTCAGTCTAATCCAACGTATTGCTCCGCGCCAATAACATACGGACACAAAAACGGGACGCCCTGAAGCATCCCGTAGATCTAGCGAAGTGTTTAGTTGTGATCTAGAAAGGACGACCGGCTGCCACGTCGCACGGTGCGCGCAGGTAGCCTTTCATCTCGTCGTCGAGCTTTAGCAGCGAGATCGAGAATCCGGCCATCTCCAGAGAGGTCATATAGTCGCCAACGTAAGGCATTCCGAAGACGGTTATGCTCTCGTTCTTTAGGACTTCGGCCACGCGGGCGTAGGCTACGTAGAGCTCCATGAGCGGTGTGCCGCCCATACCGTTGATCATGACGGCGACTTCCGAACCTTCGAAGTCGACGGAATCCCCGAGGATCTTTTCAAGCATCTCGTCCACGATGTCGTCAGCGGGTTCTACCTTCTTTCGAGCGGTACCAGGCTCGCCGTGGATGCCCATGCCGATCTCCATCTCGTCGTCGGCGATGTCGAAGATCGGCTCGCCGCGCTCGGGCGGGACGCAGCTAGTTAGCGCCATGCCCATCGAGCGGACGTTCTCGTTTACCCGGGCGGCCAGAGCCTTTATCTCCGCGAGGCTCTTGCCCTCGTCGGCGGCCGCGCCGCAGATCTTGTGTACGAGCACCGTCCCCGCGACGCCGCGCCGTCCGGTGGTGAAACTGGAGTCCTC
>JBGTFQ010000048.1:0-46443 GCA_041747155.1 Rubrobacteraceae bacterium | reverse complement strand
ATCGGCAAGATGATGCTGGCTTCTGGTCTGTCTGATGGTATACGGAGCTTTTTCTACAAGGGCGGGCCGGTCTGGGGGACATGCGCCGGGATGGTGCTGGCGGCTTCAGCGACTACCGGGGAGCGTCAGCCATTGTTGGCTTTGATGCCCGCCTTAGTGGAGCGTAACGGGTTTGGTCGGCAGGTACATTCATTTGAGGCGGAGCTGGATGTGGAGGGGTTTGATGCTCCGTTTACGGGGGTGTTTATCCGGGCGCCGTTCTTCGATAGTGTTGGGCCGGGGATCGAGGTTCTTTCCAGGGTTGGGGAGAAGGTCGTCGCGGCACGGGGGGAAAACATACTAGTGACGGCGTTTCACCCGGAGCTTACAGATGATGTAAGGTTTCATGAGTACTTTTTACGGGAGGTGTGCAATTTATGAGCGGTCATAGTAAGTGGTCGACGATCAAACGAAAGAAAGGCGCCGCCGACGCGAAGCGCGGTGCGCTGTTCGGCAAGCTCTCCAAATCCATCACGGTAGCGGCCCGTGAAGGCGGCGGCGACGTGGAGATGAACCCGGCTCTGGGACTCGCGGTGCAGAAGGCCAAAGGTTCCAACATGCCAAACGACAACATCCAGCGGGCAATAGACAAGGGAACAGGCTCCGGAGCTGACGCCGATACCTACGAGCGCATCACCTACGAGGGCTACGCTCCTGGCGGGGTCGCCGTTCTAGTCGATGTACTGACGGACAACCGAAACCGTGCCGCCTCGGACGTGCGGTTCATATTCTCAAAGAACAACGGCAAGCTCGGTACGACCGGGTCGGTAGCGTACCTGTTCGAGCGCAAGGGCGTCATCCTGGTTCCCAAAGACGGCACGGACGAAGAGGAGCTAATGGAACTCGCCCTCGAAGCCGGTGCGGAGGATGTGGAGGATCAGGAGAGCGATTATCGCGTAGTGACTGCTCCCGAAGACTTCGCCGCAGTACGCGAGGCACTCGACGGCGCGGATGTCAGCTACGAGAACGCTGAGATCACACTAGAAGCCCAGAACAGCATAGACCTCGAAGCCGCCACCGCAAAGCAAACTTTGCGACTAATAGACGCCCTTGAAGAGAACGACGACGTACAGGAAGTCTACGCAAACTTCGATATTAGCGATGAGGTTATGGCGGAGGTTGCCGGTTAAGCGGAGGGACTAAGTGCTGCTAAAGAGCTAGGAGAAGGCTACGGTGGGCTCCGGAATGGGCTTGCCGGTCTCTCTGGCGGTTTCGATGTAAGCGCTTATAGCGGCTTTGGCCATAGCCAGAGCTTCTTCCTGAGTTTCCCCGTGTCCTCCGGTGAACGGTAGATCAGGAATACGGGCCACGAAAGCGTCGTCTTCCGCGCTGTAAACTATGTCGATCTCGTAACGGTCTTCCAAAGGCAACTGTCGCACGGTCTGCCCTTTCTTAGAGTTATTTAGCTAATCGTCGATTGACAAATACCTCATCATAGCCCTTTCACAATACTATTATTCGTAAGAGGGATAAGCAAGGAAAACCTTGGAAAAACAAAGAAGCTCAGGGAATCTAGCGCAAGTTATATTTGAGCAGCAACTCACGCACTTGCTTCACTTGATAGCGTTTAGCTGTCGCTTCCCCCTTGCTAGGCTGTATCACGACAATGTCCGGTATGTCGTCCCGGGTAAATGTGTGGTGGCTACCCGTAATGCGCTCGGAAAACCCCAAACGAATTAGCACATTACATAGTTGTTGAAATGGGATGTTCGCGTCAGATCGGCCGCTAAGCACTCTATCCCGTACTTTCTCCCACTGGGCCAATTCTGACTCTTCTAGCAACCCCATCAGCAACTGGACACCGATTATACGCAGTTGTCCGGAGCCTTGAACTGGCAGCCCCAGAACACCATAGATCTCGACGCTGCGACGGCCAAACAGACCCTGCGCCTAATAGACACCCTGGAAGAGAACGACGACGTTCAGGAAGTCTACGCCAATTTCGATATTAGCGACGAAGTTATGGCAGTAACGATCGACGAAGACGTACAGTAGAGAATTATCGACAGAGAATTCGGCGGGAGATTAAGCCTAGCCTCGTGGTGTTATAAATATCTCGGACGTGAGTCCACACAAATTAGGACAATGCTGCGCCTGAACCAACTCCCGAGCCGGAGCCTACTCTAGCGCCTGACGCTGGTGGGAACAATATACCTCCGCCACCAGCGGACGGCGACTATAATTGCAGCGACTTCGAGACTCAAGCACAGCCCAATTTGTTTACGACTCGGACCCGAGCGATCCAAATGGACTGGACGGGAATCCCGAAGATGGCGTGGCCTGCGAGAGTCTTCCGTAGAATGTGTCTATACGCGGGCCGTTTTACGTCATAAGGCCGGGGGGCGGATGCGTAACTGAAACGTCTGAAGTCTTTTCGAGGTTTTCTCAACTCTTTATATTATTCGGATAAACAACATAGTACTAGAAGGTGTCATTCAGTACAATACGAGAAACAAACATCTCCCGTTGAGAGGATCTAACTTATGACTCGTTCATCGCACGGTGTCGTATTTGATTTCGATGCTTTTACCGAAGCACGTAAAGCGATGGAGACTACGGGTGCCAAACATCCCCTCGGTTTTGCTGTTGCCGCACGCCCGGTGGTAACCGAGGACTTTGGATTTCTGTTTGGCGCACTTCAGGAAGATGAGACTAATCTTCTTCCCACCGACCGTGCGACAAGGGACGGCCTCATAGAACTGGGCGAGTCTATGAGGGATGCGGGAAAAGATAGCGACTCTAGAGATTCGCATATACCGGCTGCATACACCTACTTCGGACAATTCCTTGATCACGACATAACGCTTGAACTGGAGTCCGGAAAACTGGTGGACTTGACCTCGGAAGATCTAGCTCCTCTTTCTGCTAAGCTGATCGACGAAGGGTTGGAGAATGCTCGCAGGGCAACTTTAGATCTAGACAATGTATACGGAATTGGAGCGCCGCGAGACAAGACAAAGATGATGCTCGGGATAGTCTCTCAATCAGGCGACCGACCACCAAACAAGGACGACGAGAACGATCTTCCGCGACGTCCAAGAAACTCGAGTAACCTCAAAGAGGACAGGGAAGCACTGATCGGAGATCCTCGCAACGACGAGAACCTGGTGGTCGCACAGATGCACGTCGCTTTTCTGCGTGCCCACAATCGTCTGATCGACCAGGGCAAAAAGTTTCAAGTGGCTCAGAGGACATTGCGCCGACACTATCAGCACATAGTACTTCACGATTTCTTGAAGAGAATTGTAGATCCTCGGATCGTTGACGATCTTATAGAGAATGGCAATCGCATCTATGATCCAGAGGGCGAACACTTCTTTATGCCTCTAGAATTTTCGGTGGCCGCCTATCGCTTCGGACACAGCATGATACGAAGCAGCTATAACCACAACCTGAACTTTCCCGAAGCAACTCTCAACGAACTTTTCATGTTCACCGCTTTTAGTGGTCAGATGGCAGAGTTCGACACCGTGCCGGAGAACTGGATTATCGAGTGGGAGAACCTTGTCCCTGGCTTTGGAGAGTTCGATAAAGCACGTCGCATAGATACCAAATTGGTCGAGCCGCTCTCAGAGTTGAAGGATTTTGATGGATCGACTCTGTCCCCCGTTATGAAGAGTCTTGCCGTACGCAATTTGCTGCGCGGTTACCTACTCAGGATGCCTACCGGTCAGGCCGTGGCTCGTGAACTCCGCAGAAAGCTCTCGGGCTTTCGTCATGTACCGATACTCAAGGCCCAGGAGATCAAGGCTGGCGCAGCTAGCCAAAGGCAGGTAAAAGTTCTTGAGAAAGGTGGATTTCTCAATCATACACCGCTCTGGTTCTACATACTCGCCGAAGCGGCCACTCGCGGCGACGGCCAGCGTCTGGGACCGGTCGGCGGCACAATCGTTGCCGAGGTACTGGTCGGACTTATAAGACGCAGCGAAAACTCGATTCTTCGTATGGACAGCTGGGAACCGACATTACCAGCTGAGAACCCAGGTGAGTTCACCCTGAATGATCTACTCCGTTTCGCTGGCGTACTAAGCTGAAGCGGGCTTGTAGTGTAGAGGCACGAGGCCGAACACTTAAACATGCGTTGTCTAAGTCCACTGATCTCGCGTTCGTGCTCTTCACCATACCGTCGTGACCCGCCAGCCGAACGTGTTGAGAGTACCAGCAATCTCGGGAGCAGCGCGGCCACTGTTCACGTAAGCCAAGGGTCCGAGCGGATAGAGCGCGTGGCAGAAGATTTCGTTGCGCCCGGCGATAGGCATCATCGCCATATAGTTGTGTCACGGCGATGGCAGAAGTAGCCAGCTTCTATCGCTGGAAATTAGGGGTGCTACTACGCTCTGTAGTGGGGGTTTTTCGTGGTGCGCCAGATGTAGAGGCTGGTGCAAGTTTGGTCTGTAGGGAGTAATCTTAGATCATGCTCACGACCGAACGACGAGGCCACACGATACTTGGGATCGACCCCGGTACCGCCATTATGGGGTGGGGTGTTGTGCGTCAGGAGGGAAATCGGCTGCGGTATGTGCAGCATGGTGCGATCACGACTCCCTCGGATTGGACGATGCCACGGAGGTTGTCTCGGTTGTTCGATGGCGTGACGGAGCTTCTGAAGGGTTACCGACCGGATTCAGTGGCTATCGAAGAGTTGTTTTTCAATACCAATGTGACCACCGGGATCACGGTTGGACAGGCTCGGGGGGTGGCGATCCTGGCAGCTTACCGGGCTGGTATAGAGGTGGCCGAGTATACGCCGCTCCAGATCAAGCAGGCCGTCACATCTTACGGGCGGGCGGATAAGCGTCAGGTTCAGGAGATGGTGAAATCGCTGCTGAAGCTCCCCGCGATACCACGCCCGGACGACGCGGCGGATGGACTCGCCATTGCGATCACGCACGCTTTCTCTTCCCGGATGGGTGGGAAGGTGGGGGTGGGGAAATAGCGATTGTGCGGGATAATTAGACCATGATCCACCGTCTACGAGGACAACTGGTCGAGAAGGATAATGAGGGTGTCGTGCTGGACGTGGCTGGAGTCGGCTACCGTTCCCTGGCATCCCAGAGCACCCGATCCTCGCTCCCGGCGGTCGGAGAAGAGTGCGTCTTGCACACCCGGATGGTAGTTCGGGAGGATGCGATGCTGCTCTTCGGGTTCGCGACCCGCGATGAGCGCACGGCGTTCGATTCCCTGGTGACCGTTAGCAAGGTCGGGCCGAAACTCGCGCTCTCGGTTCTCTCGACGATGTCGCCGTCGGAGGTCGCTTCGTGTGTAGCTCGGGGTGATGTCGTGAAGCTGGCCTCTGTGCCGGGGCTTGGTCGGAAGACGGCTGAGCGTCTGGTGTTGGAGCTTCGAGGTAAGGATCTCACCGCAGCCTTCACCCCGGAGTCGATGGAGACTACGGGTGGATCTGAGAGTGGCGGTGCTGGTCCTTTCATGGAGGCTCGGGATGCTCTGACGACGCTCGGGTATTCGCTGGATGAGGCTGAGGGCGCTCTCAACGACGTACCGCCGCAGGCGACGGTCGAAAAGTACATCAAAGAGGCGTTGCGTCGGATCGGGGGTAGGCGTTAATGGACGACCGCGAAGAGATGGACGATTTTACCGTACGCGGCGACGGGGATGATGGAGTCGGCGGCGATGACGGCGCGTCGGAGCCTCTGGAGGATATAACCGGGGCAGCTTCCGGATTTGGAGAACATCCCCTGGACCCGGACGAGTTTGAGGGCGATGATGAGCCCAAGCTGAGACCTGGCACGCTGGATGAGTTTATCGGGCAGGATCGGGTGAAGGACAACTTGAGGATTTTTTTGGAGGCGGCCAAACGTCGGGGGGAGGCTTTGGACCATGTGTTGTTCGCTGGTCCGCCGGGGCTCGGCAAGACCAGTCTGTGCCGGATACTCGCGAGCGAGATGGGAGCGGGCATATCCACTACCAGCGGTCCTACGCTCGAGCGGGCGGGGGACATGGCGGCGATCCTGACGAGCTTAGAAGAAGGGGACTTTCTGTTCGTCGACGAGATCCACCGCCTAAACCGCCAGATAGAGGAGGTCTTGTATCCGGCTATGGAGGACTACGCCATAGACCTCGTGCTCGGCCAGGGACCTTCGGCCAAGACCTTTAGGATGGATATTCCAAAGTTCACGCTGGTTGGGGCGACCACCCGGATGGGGCTGTTGACCAAGCCGCTGCTGGACCGCTTTGGGTATAAAGAGCGTCTCGATTATTATGGGACATCGGACTTGAGGAAGATCGTGGTCCGCAACTCGGGCATCATCGGAATCCCGATCACGGACGATGGAGCCGAGCAACTCGCTGGCCGGAGTCGAGGTACTCCGCGTATCGCCAACCGCTTGCTCAGGCGCGTTCGGGACTACGCTGAAGTAGTGGGGGATGGAAAGATCGACGGTGAGACCGCGGATGCCGCGCTCGCTCTACAGGGAGTGGATGAGTTGGGCTTGGATCACGCCGACCGCGATTACCTCGGCCTCATTATCGACAAGTTTGACGGCGGACCCGTCGGTGTCGGCACGCTCTCCGTAGCTTTAGGAGAGGCTCGCGACACCGTGGAGGATGTCTACGAGCCGTTCCTGCTCCAGAGCGGTCTCATTCAGCGCACCAGCCGGGGCCGAATTGCCACTCACCGAGCCTACTCGCACCTCGGAGTTCTAAAGCCCGAAGGCGAGTAGACCACTCTTAAGGCTAAAACTTACCGGTACTGGTTCCCCAGACCTAATACGTCGCCACGACCCAGGGAACGCTCGGATTTCTGGCAAGAACCTTCGGAGAAGACGCTCATGGTGAGGGTCCCGGAGCCGTTTTCGGAAACGTGACCCAGCCCGAAGGTGTGGCCTCGTTCATGAGTAACCACGGATTCCAGGTCGAAGGCCCGTCGACACGAACGATTTTGGGGGCTGGTAGTCCACTGGACGCTAGTCTTGTTGATCTCCATATCCGATGCCACCACGATACCGTTGCTAAAAGTAGTGCATGTAACGGCTAGAGTTCCGCGCGGAAGCCTTCCGAAAGAAGCGACGTTCATGTCATCGCTCCTTTCACAATTGTTGAAACCTACGTCTGCTTTGCGACTGGTTTTGCCTTTGTAGGACATGCCGACTGGAACCCGGTCCCCGAGGCGACATGGGTTCTTGGTCTTATAGATGTTGGCAGTGCCGAGACGGATGGCGCGAGTAGCTTTACGCCGCGTAAGTTCCTTCGGGGTTGTGCGCTTATTGAACCTGTAGGTTTCACCTTTACCCATCTTGAACCGCAGGCTATCGTAGGCGCTGCTGCCGCATCCATTTCCAATTGACCTCGCTGGATCGTATGAAGTCGATTCTTGTGCCAGCGGGCCACTATCTTCGGCACCGTCTTCAAGGTCCGTCCCAACTTCCGAGAGCGCGATCTCACCTTTATCGTCACGCTCTATGACCAGTTCATGCGCTCCTTCGGTTGTGAGAGCTTCGGCGTATATTCCTTCTCCTGGTTCCGGCACAACTGTTGACACGTCACCGTCGACTATCTCTCGTCCGTCCACCGGGCAATCATCAAGATCCACAACGGATGGAAGATCGTTTGCGTCTATCTCGTCAAGTCCTGGCGCGCACGCTGGCAGATTACTCTCCGAAGCCTGGCCTTCTGATGGCATCGCGTAGATTAGCGACATTGCTATTCCAAACACCACCGCTAAACAAAATGCCGATCCGACCTTGAAAGTGCTGCTCATTGCCCCTCCTGATTGTTTTAACCACTATATAGTGTATCGGCCAACGGATTCAAAAGCTTTAATCGCCTTACATCACCGCTCGGAATTTGTCGAGCAACCTGTGTCTATAGAGATTGGATCAGGAACCAGAGTCCCGCGCATAGTACAAGCGACACGCTCGCGATGAGAGCTACGGTATTGCGGCGTCTCTTGCGAGCTAGAGTCTCAAACCCATCTCTTCGCTGTAACGTCGGTGTGTCGGGATATGGCCTATGAGTAACCGTGGACGGGTACGAGCTTTGTGTACTCCGACTGCCGACGGTCGACATGAAAGGCGTGACTTCTAATATGTCGTCTGGAGGAGTGTCGAAGCGCAGACTGGCATCGTCTAGAGGAGCTACTGCGCTTCGCCGGGGTCGACCGTTCGCTGAGAGTAATTCCTCGACCATCTCATTTAAATTGTAGATGGCTTGGAGCATGACGCTCTGGCGGGCCAGAATGATATGTAGCGCTTGGTTAGAAGAAACACTCTCTACGGAACGAGAACCGCTTCCGCGCTGAGAGCTCGTGACAGCCTCGGAGAGTTGATCCAATCGCTCGGCGATCCGATCCACCTCAGCGGTATCGCCGTCCTGAACACGCTTCCTGACCGCCGCAGTCCCGAGTCCTTCGTCGTGAAGCTCCCGGACACGGCGAATCCTCTCAACCGACTCATCTGGGATCGAGATTCTCCCCGAACTTCTCTGGTACGGGATGGAGTACGCCTTGAGGTAGCGGTATAGCGTGGGCCTCGGTACTCCCAACCTTTCACTAACTGCTTCTACCGTGTAAATGGCTTCCCCCCAATTATCACGAAAATATTTCCAAAATTTTTTAGAACGTGCGTATCGTAACACATCTCATGCACTTTCTCGCGCCACGATAATAAACGCTTGAATCGCCATTACTAAAGGCTTATGTGTCTAACGATAAGAGAACTGACGCGGCTCATTGAGCTGGATGTCGAGTGGCGGGTGACCATTGCGAGATAAACGGTTTTCGCCCCTTGATTCTCTCTACGGGTCTCCGATAACTTACCCTGTGAATGAGGTTTGGCTAAAGCGTTAGTAGATGTTCAACTGAGGGGAATCAAGCTTGAAGCGGATTGTTTTGAATGTGATCGTGGCTGTGATGGCGGTCGGATTGTTTGTAGCGGTGGATGGCGGACGGGCGCATGCTGAAGGGGCGTTGGCTTCGTGGTACGGGCCGGGTTTCGAGGGAAATCCGACGGCCAGTGGCGAGCCGTATAACCCTTATGGATTTACGGCGGCCCATAAGACGATGCCGCTTGGTACGCAGCTTACGGTCAATTACCAGGGGAACTCTGTGGATGTGACCGTAAATGATCGAGGTCCTTATGTAGGGGATCGCTCCCTGGATCTCTCACAGGGAGCCGCCGAAGCTATTGGGTTGGATCAAGCCGGTGTGGACTACGTCGAGTATTCGTACAGTGGACCAAACGCAGCGCCCATCGCGGAGCCAGTAGCGACCGAACCTGTTGCGGTCGAGCCTGCGGTTGCCGAGCCAGTCGCTGCAGAACCGGTGGTCGAACCGACTTACGACTCACAGAGTGGATACGTGGATGAGCCCAGCTACGTCGAAGGGTCCAGTTTAGATAGTGGCGCGTATGTCGTGCAGGGTGGCGATACCTTGACGGACGTGGCGGCTCAGGTAGGGACTACGGTCGATGGGCTCGCGGCGGCGAACGGATTGTCGGACCCGGATTACATCCAGGCCGGACAAACGTTGGTGTTCTGATGTTGGCCAGGGGCAAGTCGTGACGCGCACGGTGACACTGCGTGGAGCGTCACCCGAGAGAGTTTCGTTTCTGACGAGAACGTTTGTGCGTCTCTTTCGGGCGTGTACGGCTGTCCTGGACTTTATCGACGCGGCCGTGCTGTCGGCGGGGTTAGGTGGCGACGAGGAGATCGACCCAGCTTCGATCTGCCGACGTGCGTCAAGTGGCGGGAAAGTGGTGAATCGCCGACTGTGCCTGGAGGGTAGTCGGAGGTTGGATCCCTGTGGACGCGGTCGTCGTCCCCGGAGGGTTCCACGACGTTCACCGCGCTCCCGCCGTGACCGCCGCCGAGACGCTGGCGGCGGCACGATGGGCTAGTAACCAGGATCGGGTATTCCTACTTCGGGCTGGTAACGGCTCCCTCTGAGGCAGAAGACACGAGTGCGGCGTACTTGGCGAAGACCCCAGTTTCGTAGCGTGGCTGCGGGTCGGTCCAGTCTTTTAGTCGATCTTCGATTTCATCATCCGGCACGTTCATGCTGAGAGTGCGGTTCTCGATGTCGAAGGTGACGGTATCTCCTTCCCGGACGGCTGCTATGGGGCCACGATGAGCGGCTTCGGGGGCGACGTGTCCGGCCATGAGGCCGCGGGTCGCGCCGGAGAAACGTCCGTCGGTCAAGAGTGCTACAGAGTCGCCGAGGCCCGCACCGACGAGCGCGGCGGTTACGCCGAGCATTTCGCGCATACCAGGGCCGCCCTTCGGTCCTTCGTACCGGATCACAAGTACGTCCCCACCGTTGATGCCGCCCGCCTGGACTACCTCCATCGCCTCTTCCTCGGATTCGAAGACGCGGGCTATTCCCTCGTGGTGCAGGCGCGTGTATCCGGCGACTTTCACGACACAACCCTCGGGGGCAAGGTTGCCGCGAAGTATAACGAGCCCGCCAGTCTTTTTGAGCGGTTCTTCGACCGTGACGATCACCTCTTGACCCTCGGTCTCTTGTGCATCTTCGACTTCTTCGGCAATCGACTTGCCGGTGGCGGTGACTTGATCTCCGTCCAGAAGATCCGCATCCAGAAGTCTCTTGCCTAGCAACTTGGAGCCTCCGGCCCGGTCCATATCCACGGCCACGAAACGACCACCGGGTTTGAGGTCCGCGATAATGGGCGTGCGCTCGCTGACACGGTCGAAGTCGTCTATGTCGAGAGCCACGCCCGCCTCCCGAGCTATCGCGAGGAAGTGAAGCACGGCGTTGGTCGAGCCTCCCGTCGCCGCGACGGAAGCTATGGCATTCTCGAACGCCGCCTTCGTCAGTACATCCGAGGGCTTGAGTCCTTTCTCGAGGAGTTCCATCGCCAGGCGACCGGCTTCCAGGCAGGTTTCGTCCTTGAACGGGTCGGCGGCGGCCATGTCTGCCGAGCCCATAGGCGAGAGCCCGAGGAACTGGAGGGCTATAGCCATCGTGTTGGCGGTAAACTGACCACCGCACGCGCCGTCGCCTGGCGAGGCGCAACCTTCGAGAGTGCGAAGGTCATCATCGGACATGTTGCCCGAGGCGTTCGCGCCGACGGCTTCGAAGACGTCCTGGATCGTCACATCTTTGCCTTTGAAGCGCCCAGGGGTGATCGAGCCCGAGTAGACGATGCAGCCGGGGATGCCGAGCCGGACGTGGGCCATAGCGGCGGCAGGGATGGTCTTGTCGCAGCCGACTAGCGTGACGAGGCCGTCGAACATGTGGCCGCGCCCGACGAGCTCGATAGAGTCGGCGATCACCTCTCGGCTCACGAGAGATGCCTTCATGCCCTGAGTCCCCATAGTTATGCCGTCGCTGATGGCAATGGTATTTATCTCCATTGGAGTGCCGCCAGCCTCGCGGATGCCCTCCTTGACTTTCTCGGCCAGACGACGCTGGTTGTAGTTGCAGGGCATCGTCTCGATCCAGGAGTGAGCCACCCCGATGATCGGCTTGTTCAAAGCCTCTTCGCTGTAGCCCATGCCTCGCAAGTAGGCTCTTGCGGGAGCCCGGTCGGGGCCATCCAAGAGGCGGCGGCTATTCTGGCGGGTATCGGTCGTCTGCATCGCGTTGTCCTCGTTTCTTTTCGGTCTTCCCTTACCGGAAGAGTATAAGAAGACGAGTGCCGATACGCCACCGGGTGCGGAATTTTTTGCGTGAACTCATTTTGCAATCTGTTGTAGATGTAGTCGGAGTCTGAGCAACCGAAGTACCTGTTTGGGTAACTGGGGTAGATTTGCTGGATGAAGGATCGTCTCGAATTGCGTGTGATGTTCGCTTTGGCGGCGACCGTTGTGATCTGGGCTTCCGCGTTCGCTGGTATACGGGCGGGGCTTGAGGGCTATCCGCCAGGCCATCTGGCATTGTTGCGGTTTCTGGTGGCTTCGGGGCTTCTGGCTGTATATGCAGTGGTCACTAGGATGTCGCTTCCGGCATGGCGGGATCTCCCGGCTGTGCTAGTCGGTGGGTTCTTGGGTTTCACGGTCTATCATGTTGGATTGTCTTTTGGAGAAGTGACGGTTGAGTCTGGACCGGCGAGCGTGCTCATCGCTTCGGTGCCGGTCTTTACGGCGATTCTAGCGGTTATATTCCTGCGCGAGCGGTTGGGAACTCTGGGCTGGATCGGCACTGGATTGAGCTTCTTTGGTGTGATCCTGATCTCCACCGGAGAAGCCGGAACTCTCGCCCTCGAACCGGGCGCATTACCGATCCTACTAGCCGCTATCTCAGAAGCGATGTTCTTTGTCTTCCAGAAGCCCTATCTGAATAAATACGGCTCTCTGCGGTTCACGACGTATGCGATCTGGGGTGGAACACTTTTCATGCTGATCTTCACCCCAGGGCTCGCTGCAGCAGTCGTGGAGTCTCCTCTCGCCGCCACGTTCAGCGTCATCTACCTCGGGATATTTCCGACTGTCATAGCCTATCTCGCGCTGGCCTATGCTTTTGCCCGGATGCCCGCCTCGAACGCTGTCAGCTTTCTGTATCTAGTCCCGGCTCTGGCGTTCTTGATCGCCTGGTTGTGGCTCGGTGAAGTCCCGACACTTCTCTCTACCGTCGGTGGTGTTGTGGTGCTTGCCGGAGTCATCATCGTAAACGCCCGCCGTCCATAGAGAGATGCAGCGATAGAATTAGGTCGATATAGACTACGAAAGGCGGTCGTTGTGGACACTGAAAAGTCGCATCGCGTAAGCGCTGGAACTAGCATCGGGCACGTTCACCTCAAAGTCGCAGACATCGAACATTCTCTGGCTTTCTACCGGGATATCCTCGGATTCGAGGTTACGCAATGGTACGGGGAGGACGCCGTCTTTCTCTCCGCCGGTGGCTACCACCACCACATCGGGCTCAATACCTGGCAGAGCAAGGGGGCTCCGCCCGCGCCGCATCGCTCCGCCGGGCTCTTTCACCTTGCCATCCTCTATCCTGAACGGCGGGATCTCGCGCAAGCCCTGCGCTGGTTAGTAGACGCTGAATACCCGCTCGACGGAGCCTCCGACCACGGCGTCTCCGAAGCCCTCTACCTCCGCGACCCTGATGGCAACGGCGTCGAACTCTACGCTGATCGCCCCCGCGAACAGTGGCCGCAGGACGAAAACGGCGGTCTCGCGATGACAACGCAACCGCTCAATGTAGAGGGTTTGCTCGCGGAGCTTGGCTGACTGTGCCGCCGGGCGCGATAGAATAATCTTATGGGACTCGAAGGCATCGGCAAAATCCTGATTGGCGGGGCCGTGGTGTTGCTTGTGCTAGGCGGGTTATTCCTGCTGCTGGGACGCTTCGGGATCGACCGTCTACCAGGAGACCTGACGTTCAGGCGCGGCGGTCTGACCGTGTACTTTCCGATAGGGATGATGATCCTGCTCTCCATCGTCGGCACTATCGTCCTGAATATCTTCCTCCGCCGCTAAAGTGCTGACCCGCGAGCTCGACTATGAGCTGCCCGAATCTCTTATAGCCCAGAGCCCCGCCGAACCTCGCGACTCATCCCGGCTGATGGTCGTAGATGCAAAAGCCAAAACCATCTCGCACCACATCTTCCACAAACTGCCAAATTTTCTGCGACCGGGAGACACGCTGGTATTGAATGAGACGAAGGTGATGCCTGCTCGTTTGGAGGTGATGCGGCCTGGTGGCGGGAAGGGAGAGTTGCTATTTCTGCGCGAGATCGAACCAGACCTCTGGGAAGTCTTGGCTCGTCCGGGAAAACGTCTGCGACCGGGCCTCAAACTCTCCGCTAATGGACATGAGATCGAAGCGGTCGAAAACCTCGAAGACGGGCACTGGACCGTCCGAGCCAGCGGAGTAAAAGAAATCCTGAACCGCCACGGACATATGCCACTTCCCCCGTATATAGAGGCAACCCCCGAGGCCGAAGCTCGCTACGAAACAGTCTACGCCCGAAACCCCGGCTCAGCCGCCGCTCCGACCGCCGGTTTCCACTTCACGGACAACGTTCTGAACAACGCCGAGAGTGCCGGAGCGTCTATCGCCCGCGTTACGCTGCATGTTGGGGCGGGAACGTTTATTCCGGTGAGAGTGGACAGCCTGCTGGAGCACCGGATGCACGCCGAAGAGTACGTCGTGCCGGAGGATGCTGCCCAAAAGATAGATGACGCGGAGCGGGTTGTTGCGGCGGGTACGACGGTTGCTCGGACTTTGGAGACCTGGGCGGAGAGTGGGGAGCGGGAAGGGGAATCGCGGCTGTTCGTGTATCCGGGGTACGAGTGGCGGCGAGTGGATGCGCTGCTCACCAACTTTCATCTGCCGCGGTCGACGCTGTTGGCGATGGTGATGAGCTTTGGCGGAACGGAACTCGTGCGAGAGGCTTATCGGATGGCTGTCGAGGAGCGGTATCGTTTCTATTCGTTCGGGGATGCCATGTTGATCCTGAACGGCGGACGATCCCGATGAGTGTCGCTGTCTCCATTGAGGTACAAGCTCGCGACGGTGAGGCACGTGCGGGTTTTTTGCACACGCCGCACGGGAGTGTCGAGACCCCGACCTTCATGCCCGTTGGGACGAAAGGTGCCGTCAAGGGACTAACGCCCGATGATTTGGGCAACATTGGGGTTGGCGTCGTGCTCGGGAATACCTATCACTTGTATCTGCGGCCCGGAACGGACCTCGTTCGTGAGGCTGGAGGGTTGCACGGCTTCACGGGATGGACTGGTCCGATGTTGACGGATTCCGGAGGCTATCAGGTGTTTTCGTTGGCTAAGACTCGCAAACTTTCGGAGGACGGTGTGGAGTTCGCGTCCGTTTACGATGGTTCTATTCATCGGTTTACGCCGGAGGTCGTTGTGCGGGCGCAGGAAGACCTCGGAGCTGACATCGCTATGGTGCTTGACGAATGTCCCCCGGCGAACGCCAGCCCCGAGTATCATGCGGAATCATTGCGTCGGACGGCTCGGTGGGCGGAGCGTTGCCGGGATGCGCACACGCGGGAAGACCAAGCGTTGTTTGGCATCGTGCAGGGCGGCTTGTTCCCGGACTTGCGTCGCGAGAGTCTGGAGCGGACCGTCGAGATAGGATTCCCCGGATACGCCGTGGGAGGATTGTCCGTCGGTGAATCCCGCCCCGAGATGTTGGAGGCACTATCCACTGTCGCCCCGGAGCTTCCAGCCGACAAGCCCCGATATTTTATGGGAATCGGCGACCCGGTTGGGCTCTTGCAGGTTATCGGGCTAGGCGTGGATATGTTCGATTGCGTGCTGCCAACCCGGTTGGCCCGGCACGGCGCGGCCTTGACGCAAGATGGCCGGATCAACCTGAAGAACAATCGGTTCCGCCGGGATTTCGATAAGTTAGACTCGGAATGTTCCTGCGAAACTTGCACAGGATACAGTCGGGCGTATCTGGCTCATCTAGTTCGGGAGGGGGAGGCTTTGGCGGATCGGCTAGTCTCGTTGCACAACGTTTCGTTTTTGACGGAGTTATGTCGGGAGGCGCGGGCGGCGATACGTGATGGGCGGTTCGATGCGTGGTCGCGGGCTTGGAGTCAGCGGTATGAAGAGGGGTAGTGTGCGCCGGGTTGAAGACGCAAGATACCGGGTGGACAAAATAAGCTAGAATCAGGCACCGTTAATGAGTAGTCGGCGCAACAACATCATTATTCTCGGCATCGTGATCGTTCTATTGGGGATCGCGGCGTACTTGATCTTCTTTCGCCAGCCCGTCACGGAGGCGACCCGTCTTGGGTTGGATCTCCGGGGCGGTGTAACGGCGACGCTGAAGGGGACTCAGGAGACCGGCGAAGTGACACGGGAGGAGATAGATCAAGCCGCTTCCATCATCCGCCAGCGGATCGACCAACTCGGTGTGACGGAGCCCGAAGTCCAGGTATCGGGCCAGGATCAAGTAATAGTCAACATCCCTGGCATAAGCAACGAAGACGAGACTATCGAGGTGATAGGTGGCACCGCCCAACTCGGTTTCTATCAAGTCTTAGCCACGGATCAGCAAGACAACGTCCCCCGAAACGAAGTCGAGGAAGTCCGCAAAGACATCGAGGAGAGCCTAAAAGACGACGGCGAGTTCGAGCAGGGCGAGACGAAAGTCCTTTTCGAGGAGAGTCCGTCGATCCAGGGTTCAGGCGTGTTCGTTGCTGGATACATCGTGAGCCAGGAACCAGCAATTACCGGAGACGCGCTTCGTCAGAACGGGGCGAACGTGGATTTCGGCCAGACAGGTAAACGCGAGGTCACGCTGCAATTCACGGACGACGGCGGCGGCAAGTTCGCGGATCTCACGCAGAAGATGGTCAACGATGGCCTCGCGTCGGGCGCTCCATCTCAACTCGCCATCGCCATAGACGACGACATCCAGAGTGCCCCGACAGTGGAGCAGCCGATCCTCAACGGCGATGTCTCGATCAACAATGACGGTCTCCCGGATGGACTGCCGGAAGAGGAAGCTACGCAACTCGCCACCGTCCTGAACACGGGTGCGCTGCCAGTGGACATGGAAGTTATCTCCGTGCAGACCATTGGGCCGACGCTCGGCGCGGATTCCTTGAACGCGGGTCTTTTGGCCGCTCTGATCGGCTTCGGGTTGGTTCTGGTCTTTCTAGCTGTTATCTACCGCGCATTGGGCTTGTTGGCGGATGTCGTGCTGGTGGTGTATGCGTTCCTGCTGTGGGGGATCATCGTGGCGGTGCCGATCACCGTGACGCTTCCGGGTATCGCGGGCATCGTGTTGTCTATAGGCGTGGCGGCGGACGCGAACATCGTTATCTTCGAGCGGATCAAGGAAGAAGTCCGGCGAGGTAAGACCGCCCGCTCAGCGATTCAAGCCGGTTTCGAGAAGGGCTTCCGGGCGATCCTGGACGGCAACATCACCACGGTCATCGTAGCGTTTATCCTGTTTGCGCTGTCTAGCGGGTCGGTACGGGGCTTCGCGGTGCTGCTCGCTTTGGGCGTTGCACTCTCGATGTTTACGGCGGTCGTGGTGACGCGGGCGTTGCTTGGCCTGATCTCCGGTCGCGGAGTCCAACTCTCGCCAGGCATGATGGGTGTCTCCAAGAAAAGTATCGCCGCCGGGCAAAGGACGGTGAAGTAGCCTGTGTTCAACAATATAGATTTCGTCGGACGGTGGCGAACTTGGTTTGCGATCTCCGGCGTTCTACTTCTACTCGGCATTTTGTTCATCCTGGTGCGTGGCATGAACTTCGGCATAGACTTCGAAGGCGGAGCAAAGTTCACCGTCGCGAACATCGAAGGAAGCGCGAGCATCGAAGAGGTGCAGGCTGCCCTCCCGGAAAATTTGAGGGAGTCGGCGGTCGTCCAGAGCCTGGGTGACGGCGGATACGAAGTCCGCACGCCGGTTATAGATCAGGCCGAGAGTCGAGAGACGCGAGATGGACTGAAAGAGACGCTTGGGGCTGAGGTGAGCGTGCAGAATATTAGCCCGACGTTTGGCGGACAGGTCAGGAATCAGGCGTTGCAGGCGGTTGCAGCAGCTCTGATCGTCATAGTCGTGTTTATCAGTATCCGGTTCGAGTTCGCGTTCGCTATCTCTGCGATGGTTGCCGTCGTTCACGATATCCTCATCACGGTAGGGTTCTATGCGATTTGGGGACGGGAAGTTAACCTCGTCACGGTGGTTGCGGTGTTGACGGTGCTCGGCTATTCGTTGTACGACACTATTATTATCTTTGACCGTATTCGAGAGAACACGCCGTCGGTTGGGTACAACAAACGGCGGTTCGAGGAGATGATCAACGTCTCCATCAGTCAGGTCGTGCGGCGTTCGATCTACACTTCGATCTCGACCTTGATACCGATAACGGCACTCCTGATCTTCGGTGAATCGACCCTCAGCGACTTCGCATTCGCTCTGTTGGTCGGCATCCTCGCCGGTACTTACAGCTCCATATTTATCGCCGCTCCAACCCTCGCTTTGTACAAGTCCTGGCGAGCTGAAGCCGAAACGCGGAAGGCCGCGGCTCAACGCGCCTAGCCGGGTTTCGCGCCGCCGATCCCGGTGTATGATGTGTAGAAGACAGGCGAATTTTGGGAGGCATTGATGCGCGGGACAGTTGGAGAGACTTTAGAGCGGTTAGTTCTCTTGCAAGTAGGAGCGGCGGCGGCTACGCGGGACCGGGTTGAAAAGGTGGTCGACGATCTCGTGCAGAAGGGCCGAATCGAGCGCGAAGAGGGTCGGACGGTCGTCGACGACGTAATGAGCCGCGCCCGCGAACGTTCCGCTGGAGCGCGATCCTTTGTAGATGCCTCAATGCAGCAGGGACTCCGCAGGACCGGAGTTCCAACGCGAGAAGAGCAAGAGGATCTGATATTCCGCGTGGAGCAACTGGAGCACCGGGTACGGATGCTCGAAGACCAACCCGCGTCAGAGCCTCCAACAGCTGGTAGCCCCGGTGGGGTCTCGGAAGGACCAGTTCCACCGTCTTCCACTGATGCCGAGATACCGCCCGGTCTCTAGCTCTAAGAGGAATCAGTCGTGACGGTTCCGTCCGTCGGCTCGGGGAACCTGCGACGGTTCTCCCAGATCAGCCGCGTCTTGGTACGCCACGGGTTCGGCTACGTCTTCGACCTGCGGCGCGACCGTTCGTCCGAGAAAGGCTTTCAGGAGTTTCTAGCACCCAACTTCGGAGCTCGGCTGCGGCGAGCCCTGGAAGATCTCGGTCCAACGTTCGTCAAGTTTGGGCAATTGCTCTCGACCCGCTCGGATATCCTGCCGGATAGCGTCCTTTCGGAGCTTCAGATGCTCCAAGATACCGTCGCCCCGATGCCGCTAGAGGCGGCTCAAGGGATCGTCGAGCGGGAGCTTGGAGCACCGGCGCTCGATATCTTCGAGAGCTTCGATCCCGCACCGCTCGGATCGGCGAGCATAGGACAGGTATACCGGGCCGTTCTAAAGACCGGCGAGAACGTGGCTGTAAAGGTTCAGCGGCCAGAGGCGAACCGGCGCGTCGAAGGGGACCTGAAGCTCATGCGAGACTTTGCGGGGCTGCTGGATCGCCAATTCGGAGATCGAATCTTCATCGACATAAAAGGGCTCGTGGCGGAATTCGAGGGTGTGATCCGCCGCGAACTCGACTACTCCGCCGAAGCCAGCAACGCTCGCCGGTTTGCTATCAACTTCGCCGACACGCCCGTAGTCATCCCGACCGTTTACCTCGAACTGTCGACCGAAAGCGTGATGACGATGGAGTACATCGAAGGCACACGCTTCCACGATATTCGACCGCTTCTGCTGACGCCTTCGGAGCGCAAGCGTGTCGCGTCGATGGGGGCCGCTGCGATCTTCAAGATGGCTTTCGAGGACGGATTTTTTCATGGAGACCCACATCCGGGAAACCTGATCCTAACTCCCAATGGCGACCTCGCGCTACTTGATTTCGGTATGGTCGGCTTCATGAGCCGGGGCGACATAGAAGCGTTGAGTCGGCTGTTTATCGCCGTGATACAGCGTGACGCGGCGGCGGCGTTGCGTGGCCTCGAAGGACTCGGCGTGCGGTACTCACCAGAAGTTCGAGCTCCCTTGATCCAGGACTTGCGCGAGTTTCTGTTTAAGTATTCTGGGTTGACGGTGGGGGAGGTCACTCTCGGACAAGCTTTGTCCGAGTTGATCTCACTGGTTCGTCGCTACCGGCTGCGCGTTCCGCCGGTCTTCCCAATATTGACGAAAGCCCT
Source organism: Rubrobacteraceae bacterium (assembly GCA_041747155.1). GTDB lineage: Bacteria > Actinomycetota > Rubrobacteria > Rubrobacterales > Rubrobacteraceae > JACDDK01. Next base: position 26,760 of record JBGTFQ010000048.1, on the reverse strand, counting down.
GGTGACAGCCGAAGGACTAGCTCGCTCCATCGACCCGACGCTGAACGTCTACGAGATAGCCCAGCCCTACGCCAAGCGCTTGCTCGCTGGACGCTTCACCCCCGAACACATCCGCGAGACCGCCACCGAACGAGCCGTCGAATACGCTCGTTATGCCGAAGACTACCCCGAACAACTACGTCAGTTACTAAGCGAACTCGAAGATGGGCAACTAGAGGTCAAACTGCGGCATCGCGGTCTCGACCAACTCGGAGGAGAAGTGGACGTGTTAGCCAACCGGCTCGTCTTTGCCGTCGTCACTGCCGCGTTGCTCGTAGGCTCCTCAATGCTCGGCGCGTTCGTCACCGGAGGTCCGCAAGTGCCATATCTTGGAGTGCCGGTCGTGAGCTTTGTAGGATTTTCGATTTCCCTGATATTAATGGCGATACTTTTTTTGGTGATCTACCGCTCCGAAAAACTTTGAGGCGTAGATCGGATGGCACGAGGGCGGCGTTTGGTCGAGTGCTCTTGGGCGTTGGCGGGATACTATCGGATTCCTCTACAATTTGATCGCTCGTTCTGTCGGAGGTATCGAGATCCAGGTGGATTAGCCTGGCCGGGTTGCTTTATGCTCTGGACTGTCTCTGAGTTACGAGTGCTAGCGAGACCGCGAAATGGACCTTAACCGCTACCGCGCTCGCCACGTGACACTGAAGGGCCAAGTTCTTGCCTCGATGTGGCTGCCGGGGCTCGCTCGGGCATAGTTTGAGATATTAATTTCCCGCCGACGGGGGTGTTAAAATCCAGGCATGGAGAATGCACGCATAGACCAACAGTATCCTCGGGCGGTGGAGTCTTCGGAGGTGACGATCACCTCGCTGGTGAAGAAGGTCGGCGGTTACAGCTCGCCGGAGGCCGAGGAATATATCGCCGAGGCGTACTCGGCGGCCCACGCCGCTCACCGAGGGCAATGCCGCAAGAGCGGTGAGCCTTTTGTTTATCATCCTCTGGCGGCGGCGGACATCCTGGCGGACCTTCGGATGGACCCCACGACCGTCGCCGCCGCTTTGTTGCACGATGTTCTCGAAGATACTGAGGTCTCCAAAGTGGAGCTTGCGGAAGCTTTCGGGAACGAGCTGGCGGAGATCGTGGACGGCGTTACCAAGCTGAAGCGGCTGCCGTCCGGGAATCTGGAAGAAGCTCAAGCCGAGTCTTTGCGGAAGATGATCGTGGCGATGAGCCGCGATGTCCGGGTCATTATCATCAAGCTGGCTGACCGTCTTCACAACATGCGTACTCTTGCCTATCTGAAGCGTGAGACTCAGTTGAAGAAGGCTACGGAGACGTTGGAGATATACGCTCCGCTCGCGCATCGGTTGGGTATCTATTCGGTGAAGTGGGAACTCGAAGATTTGGCGTTCGCAACGCTTCACCCGAGGCGATACGAGGAGATAAAAAGTCTCGTGGCGGCCCGTCGAGGCGACCGGGAAGCGTTCATCAACGGGACGGCGGCGGAGCTCCTGCGTCACCTGGGGGAGACTGGTGTCGAGGCTGAGGTGCATGGTCGGGTCAAGCACTTCTACTCCATCTACAACAAGATGGTTATGCGGAACAAGGAATTCAATGAGATCTACGATCTAGCCGGACTTCGTGTCGTGGTGGATAACGTGAGGGATTGCTACGGGGCTCTTGGCGTGATCCACTCGATCTGGAAGCCAATTCCAGGCCGATTCAAGGATTATATCGCGATGCCTAAGTTCAATATGTATCAGTCCTTGCACACGACGGTGATGAGCAACGAAGGCAAGCTGCTGGAGATCCAGATTCGCACCGACGAGATGGATACGACAGCCGAGTACGGTATTGCGGCGCACTGGATGTACAAGCACGGTCTGTCGGACGGGCAGGTCGACCGCCTTACGTGGCTCAAGAGCATGATGGAGTGGCAGAAAGAGACCACGGATTCGACGGAATTTATGGAGACTTTGAAAGGGGATCTCGTCGCCGACGAGGTGTTTGTCTTTACGCCGAAAGGCGACGTGGTCAGCTTGCCGTCGGGCGCTACGCCCATAGACTTCGCGTATCAGGTTCATACGGAGATCGGCCACCGCACCATCGGGGCTCGGGTGAACGACCGGATCGTGCCGCTTGACTCCGAGCTTGTGAGCGGAGATCGGGTGGAAGTCATCACCGGCAAAAACTCAGGGCCGAGTCGCGACTGGCTGACCGTCGTGCAGAGCGGACGCGCTCGAAACAAAATCCGGCAATTCTTCAACCGAGCCGACCGCGAGGACAATCTCTCGCTAGGCCGCGAAAAATTGCTGTCGTTGTTGAAGCGGCATAGGATAGGCAAGGTTCCATCCGGAGTTCTCGAAGACGTGGCTCGCGCGACAAACCAAATATCTCCCGACGATATGCTCGCCGCCATCGGCGCGGGCTCCCTCTCAGCGGAGAACGTCGCGACCCGGATCACGGACTTGGTCAAACCGAAAGAGGAAGTAGAAACACCTGGACGGGAAAGTCCGGCTCTCGCGCCGCTGCCATTGCCGAAAGTCGCGACCGACGAAGAGACCGGTGTTCGAGTCGTGGGTTCGAGCGGAATACTGACAAGACTGGCTCGTTGTTGCACGCCGATGCCGGGAGATAAGATCCTGGGTTACGTCTCGTTAGGTCGCGGGGTGGTTGTACACGCGGCTAGTTGCGTTAACGCCCGAGCTTTGGAATCAAGGGACCCAGACAGGTTCGTAGAGGTAGAGTGGAATGTTGGCTCCGGTAAGCTGTTCACCGTTGAGCTTCTGGTGGAAGCTCTGGACCGGATGCATCTACTAAAAGACATTACGGCTACGATCTCGGATGCCGGGGTCAACATCCTCTCCGCACGGGTAGACACCATCGAAGACCGGACGGCTCTCAGTCGCTTCGCTTTCAAGGCCGGTAGCGTACAACACGTCGAGGAAGTCTTGAGAAAGATCCGAGGCATCCCCGATGTCTACGATGTCTGCCGCGTCTCCCGAGACGGAACCCCACTAGAGAGATAGACATGCGCCCTGTCAGCGCGAGTTCCGCTTAGAAACCGTGTTTGAGACGACAAGGAGATCGAATTGACTGAGATACAACAGGTTCCGCTGGACTTCAACGGTTTTGGTGTGAACGCTTACGTTATTCACGCGCCCGAGGCGGACATTATCGTGGATGCGGGGGCGGAGTTGGAGAAGATCATGGCCGCCGTTGATCGGCCAGTCGCGGCTATCTTGATGACGCACAACCACGCGGACCACATCGGGGCGTTGGCCGAATTACGGGAAGCAACCGATGCGCCTGTTTACATGCATCCGCTGGATGCAGATAGCGCGGGCATCCGGGATTACGAGCCGCTGGCTGATGGCCAAGATATGATTGTGGCGGGTCAGACTCTGCACGTTCTGCATACGCCGGGGCATTCGCCGGGTTCCGTTACTTTTGTGGTTGGTGAAGATCAAGTAGTGGGAGACCTTATCCTGCCGGGCAGCGTCGGACGCACGGATCTCGGTGGCGCTTCCTGGGAAGATATCGAAGTCTCTATCCGCAAAGTGATGCCGCTATGGACGGAATCAACTCGTCTCTTCGCCGGACACGGCGACGTTATGGTCGCGATGGACGAGATGAAGCACAACCTGTATCTGCCGCCGGTTCTTCCGTGAGATACAAGGGACCAAAAGGTACCTACGACGTATATCCTGGCGGTCGCGGAGCCCACGAACGCCCGGACCTCTGGCGACTCGCCGAGGAAGCCGCCCGCGACGCTTTTCGTCGCTACAACTACGACGAAGTGCGAACCCCGGTCTTCGAGGACGCGCAACTCTATATCCGGGGGGTGGGTGAAGGGTCGGACATCGTGCGCAAGGAGATGTTCGTATTCGAGGATCGCGGCGGTTCCCAACTAGCCCTACGTCCTGAAGGAACCGCTGGTGTCGTTCGCGCATATATCGAGAACAACATCTACAAGGCGGCCCAGCCCGTAAAACTGTTCTACATCGGCCCGATGTTCCGCTACGAACGTCAACAGAAAGGCCGCTATCGTCAGCACACGCAAGTCGGAGCGGAAGTCCTCGGTTCCGCCGACCCGCTGGTCGATGTTGAGGCCATCGCGCTGCTCTATGGGTTCCATCAAGCCGTGGGAGTCCAGGACGAAGTAGTCCACATCAACACCCTCGGAGATTTCGAGACCAGAAAGTCCTACATCCCGGAACTCAAAGCATATTTGGAGAAACATCGCGACGACCTCGACCCGGATTCGGTCTCTCGTCTGGAGACGAACCCACTGCGTATACTGGATAGCAAGGATCGGAACACGCAGAGTTTGCTCTCCGAAGCTCCAAAGGTGGACGAATACCTCAGCCGCGAGGCCGTGGATCACTTCGATGCCGTGAAGGATGGATTGCGGACACTGAACGTACCGTATGAGGTGGATGATCGGTTGGTGCGCGGCCTAGACTATTACACGGCGACTGTTTTTGAGGCCAAGAGTAGCGCTCTCGGGGCGCAAGATACGGTTGGAGCGGGCGGACGGTACAACGGGCTTGTGGAGGAGCTAGGCGGGCCGGAAGTTCCGGGTATTGGATTTGGCAGTGGTATCGAGCGTATTTTGTTAGCGGCTGCGGCTCGGGAACCGGAAGCGAGCCTGGATGTTTACTTCGTCACTCTGGGCGACGAGTCTCGGTTACCGGCGATGAGGCTTGTGGGGAATCTCCGGGCGGCGGGAGTTTCGTGCGATATGGATTATGGTGGGCGGGGGGCGAAGGGGCAGTTCAAGCAGGCCGACCGACATGGTGCTCGGTGGGCGGTGGTGATCGGGGCCGACGAGCTGCGCGAGAACGTCTGCAACCTGCGCGATATGAACTCTGGCGAAGAGAGAAAGGTTGACGTATCAGGCGGGTCGGAAGAGTTGCTCCGCGCAATTCGATGACCGAGAACGACCTTCCAGACAGCCTGATTCGAACGATGCGAAACGCTCGTCGGGTGGTCGCGCTGACCGGCGCAGGCATCTCAGCCGAGAGTGGGGTTCCTACATTCCGGGAGGCTCAGACGGGATTGTGGGAGACGTACGAACCCCTGGATCTCGCAACCCCCGAAGCCTTCGAGCGTGATCCTCGACTCGTCTGGGAATGGTACGAGTGGCGCCGGAAACTAGTCGATGCCGCCGAACCAAACGCCGGTCATAGGGCTCTAGTGGAGTTGGAGTATTGGCTGCCGGACTTTACGCTCGTTACGCAGAACGTAGATGGGCTTCATCAACGCGCCGGTAGCCGGAGCGTCATCGAACTTCACGGAAACATAACCCGTTCCATCTGCTCCGCAGAGCGCACGCCAATCGACCCCGGGCTAACCGAACTAGCTCCGCCGCCGTGTCCGCAATGCGGTGCTTCACTACGCCCGGACGTCGTGTGGTTCGGAGAAGCTCTGCCCGCTGCGGCTATCCTCGATGCCACGGAATCCGCTCGTTCCTGCGACGTATTCTTCTCCATCGGAACTTCCAGCCTAGTGCAGCCCGCAGCGTCATTGCCCGAAGCAGCTACCAGATCCGGTGCTATCATGGTTGAGATCAACCCAGAAAAAACCCCGCTCTCCAGCCGCGCCGACTACGTCCTACGAGGACCAGCAGGCGAAGTGCTACCGGCATTGGTGAGCGCAATTTACAGTTAGACAAAAACGGTCTCGCTTTCGTCATTGTCCCGAATGTGTCCCTGAGTATTCTAATTCACGTTCGGTCTCCGAAGCACCCGTATATTTGTTTTTCGAGTATACGAGTGGAAGGAAACGAACTATGGCGGTTGAGGATCTGCGACAGAGTCCGATGATGAGTCACATGTTGGATGCATTGGATAATGGCGAGGATATAGGGCATTACGGGCGGTTGGTGTTTACCATGATCGGGCGTCATTTCGTGAGCAACGACGAACTGATAGAGCTCCTAACCCAAGACAACGACGCGGAGGAGACGCAGATCCGAGCACTCGTCCAACAAGTCGAAGAGAAAGGCTACAGTCCACCGAAGCGGGACAAGATTCTTGAATACCAGTCCCAGCAAGACTTCGCTATCTGTCCAAACCCGGACGATCCAGATGCCTGTAACCCGTACTCGGAGCTGCAATTCCCAGACGAAGTCTTCGAGTCCATCCAGGAGTACCGCGAGGAGAAAGTGTAAGTTAGTCAGTCGCCATTCCAGCAGGTCAGTTAAGCTCTTTGCCTGACCTGCTGGTTTGCTGAAACATTCGCGTTCTCAACGGCAAGCTACTGTGGAGAGGGCTTCGACTCTTCGAAACCCGAGCTTGCCAATGCTAGGTCGTGGGAGAGACCTTGCGTGGCTCTCCCCACAAGCCGGGCCGAAGTGGTGACTTGTACGGAGAGTAGGCGGTCTATCGGGATACCGTGGGAGCGGAGGACTCTTTCTAGATGTTCGTCTTCGAGGGCGAAGAGCGGTTCGAGTCCGCCGACTTTCCTGTAGATACCGGCTGTTAGGGCCAGGGACGCTCCCGAGAACTGCCAGTGTTCGGTTATGCTGCGCGTATCGGGAGCGGCTAGAAGCTTTCTGTGTCTCTCCCGACCTCGCTCGGCGTGCCAGTCGGCCAACTGTGGGGGCAAGGTTCCGTCATCGGCCAGTGTGATGCGCCCTCCGATAGCCTTCGAGCCGCTCTCCACAGCGGTTAGTTGGGCTTGGAGCCAGTTCTCCGCGACTACGGTGTCGGCATCTGTGGTGGCTATTAGTCCGGCTGGATTATGCAGGCTCAGGAGTCGGGAACAGGCGGTCTCCATCCCGACATGTCTGGCATGACCGGAACCCTTCGCCGGACCTTCTAATGTGTGCAGGCGCAACTCAGGGTGTTTGGCTGCGAATTTCTTGGCTTCGTCCGCGGTCCCATCGGTGCAGCCGTCGAGGACTAGAAGAACCTCGTACTCTTCGGGGGAGAGACAAATCTGGTTAGCGAGGGCTGTCAAGCAAGGTTGGATCAGGGCTTCCTCGTTTCGAGCCGGTACTACAACGGAGACTCTTAACCTCGGATTCGGTGTCGACAGCCCCGTAGGCGAAACGCTCAACTGAAAGACGCTCCGGCCTCGACAAGTTTTCGACCGCGTTCGTAGTCTCCGTCCGCGTTATGCGTCAATACACCCACGCAGACGCCTTCGTTGCCGTACCAGACTGTGAATGCCCCATCGCCATGGTCCTCGAAGCGCAGGTCGTCCCAACCATCGCCCCACGCGACGTACTTGAGGGTCTTATCCCCGATGGTTGACCAGAATCCTGGCGCGGTCGTCCATTTCGCTTCGCCACCGGCCAACACTGTTCCAGCAATACGACCGTGTTCCAGGGCTTCGCCCCAGTGCTCCACACGCAAGCGACGGCCTGCGGCTTCGTTCTCTGCGTAGGCGATGTCTCCGACCGTGAAGATGTCCGGTGCGCTAGTGCGCATGGAAGAGTCCGTGATCACGCCGCTGTCGATCTCCAGCTCCGCCGATTGCGCTAGTTCCAATCTCGGAGCTACGCCGGTTCCGAAGACGACCGTTTCACCTCGAACAGTCGAACCGTCTCCGAGGGAAACCTCGTATCCGGCATCCTGGCGTGTGATCCCCTCTACGTCCACTCCCATCCGAAGATTGATGCCCCGGTCTTCTAGCCAAGTCTGTACCCGGTTCCCCGTCTCCTCGCCAAGCCGTGCTCCCTGTGGCAGAACTTCCTGGCTGACGAGGGTCACGTGGGCGCCACGCATGGCGAGCGATGCCGCCGCTTCGCAACCTATGAATCCTGAGCCCACAACCACGGCTGAGTCACCTTCGCCGACGCGGAGCGCGAGCCGGGCAGAGTTCTCGATAGTCCGCATTACGAGGATTTCGGGATCGTCGCCGCCGGGGACGGGGATGCGTATGGGTTCTGAACCCGTAGCCAGGACGCACACGTCGTAGGGTATTTCTTCACCATCCGTGACTACGACCTGTCGTTCACGGTCTATGGTGTGGGCGGTTGTCGAGAGTTCGAGTTTCACGGCGTTGCGGGTGAACCATTCCTCGTTTTCGAGAGGGAGTTCCTCCGCCGGAATTTCACCGCGCAGAAACTCTTTTGTGAGTGGGGGGCGGTTGTATGGTGCGTAGAGTTCGGTGGAGAGTATCTTTACGGATGCCGCTCCGCGGGCTTCCCGGTAGGCTCGGGCGGTTGCTAGTCCCGCGGGTCCGCCGCCGATTATGACGATGTTCTCGTTTGGGTTCATTGGGTATCCTCCAGGCGGTCGATCCGGTAGTCCGCCTCAATAAAGGACGCCGTCCTATCCAGCCGCGAGTTTTGCAGCAGCAACTCATGCACCTCGTCTCCCTGTAGTGGATAGGTCTTCGTCTCTCGGCGCCAATGGACTGCGAGCAAGACGCCGCCCGGCGAGAGCGAGTCCTCGAAGCGTTTGAGGGTTGCGAGCATCTCGTGGCGGGTGAAATAGTACAGAATCTCGGAAGCTACGATGAGATCAAAGCTCCCAGAAGGCATCTCTTCGGGTAACGTCCGGCGCTCGATCTCTACGTTTGCAACACCGCGCAACCGCTCTCGCGCTACCGTCACGGCCTTCTCCGAAACGTCCACAGCTAATAGCTCATCGCACCGATCAGCCAGCATCTCGGTAAAAACTCCGATGGACGAACCAGCCTCCAATGCCCGACTGAACCGTCGAACGCCCAGTAATTCGAGTGTGCGGGCGTATTTTTCCTTCTCGTATTCGCTCGACTCAAAGTTCCAGGGGTCGGCGGAGTTTGAGTAGAGATCTTCGAAGTATTCGCGCCCGAGGCGGTCCGTCACGGTGTCTGTCCGGCATCGAGTATTGCTTTGCGGCCCCGGCGGGTGACGGCTGGTTCCAGGCGATGTTGAAGCAGGAAAAGTTCCAGGTTCCTGCGAGCGAGATCCAGCCTTCCAGACACCGCGAATGGATGGCTTCCTACCGCCCGGGCGGCTTCGTCGAGCACCTCGCGACACGAACGCGCGACCGACTCGCGCAACTGCGTCGCGAATGGCGCGAGCGAGGCGTTTGGGTCCCTATCGGCCTCCGCCGCCGCGTATTCCAGCCAGCGGTCGATGGTTCCCTGCGCCGTTAGTATTCGTCCTGCAGCGAGCGAGACGAGATCGTCGGGCTCCCCGACATTTTTAGCTGCGAGGATAGCTAGGGTCGCGTCGACGGCTGAGTCGCACATGCCGGCCCAAGTTACGGTGGTTCGGATGGCGTCGCGGGCGAAGTACGGTTCGCGTAGCAGCTCTCCGGGCTCGCCAAGCACCGCCAAGACCGGAGCTTCGTCGAAGACCACCCGGTGACTCTCGGAGGCCCGCATCCCGGCTCCCTTAAACCAACTCCGGTCAACGTAAATGCCGGTCGTCGTGTCCACGTATGCTAGGTGCGGAGGTCCGGGCTTGTTATCGGCGGATCTTACAAGGACCAACGCTCGCTGGACACCTGTCGAACCTGAGCACCACGTCTTCACGCCGGAGATCGAGGTTCCGTCAGGGGAGAGGCGAGCGGGCAGACCTTCGCCCGGTATCGGGTCAGCACCCCATACACCCAGTATCGTCGCTCCCGAAGCCACACCCTCCAGTTCCTGCGAGCGCAAGGGTTCAGGGGCCAGGGCCGAAATCCGCTCGACGGCGTTGAGGTGTCCGTCAAATATCCGACCGACAGATCCATCAGCCCGAGCAACAGCCTGCAGAATGCGCCATTCTTCAGTGAACGAAGCCCGGCGCGCACCATCGCTCAAAGTCTTGGGCGCGGGCAAGGCGAGTGCTCCTTTGGAGCCGAGATCCCGAAACGCCTCCGTCGGAAAACCAGGATTCTCGTCACGTTCCGCAGCCGAAACGGCTATTCGGTTCAGAATTACTTCGAGACAGATGGAATTATCGTTCGTCAAGGTCGCCGCTCCATTAGATGTGCTCACGCGCTAGCCTGCCAGCGGGCTTCTAGCGGTGATACGGTCTCTGGAGATAGAGGGGCTGTCACGAGTTCGAGAGTTTCTAGACGAGTCGCCAGGTGTGGAATCAATGCAACCGTTTCCTCGCACCCAGAACGCGGGGCGCCAGGCCCGATCCCATCGTGCATCAGCACGACCGCGCCGGGCACGAGTTGTTGCTCGATGTTCGTCAGCATTGCCGTCGCCGGGTCGCCGCGCCAGTCGTGCGTGTCGGCGGTCCACAGCGCGATGGAGAGACCAAAATCATCCGCAACATCTACCGTCCACGGAGCGAGTATCCCCCAGGGCGGTCGCCACAGGCGAGGTTCCACCGTCAGTTCTCTTAGAGTTTGGAGACCGTCGCGGGTATCGGAAGTTATCTCGTATCTTGAGCTATCGGTATGTCGGAGGTGGGATGAGCAGTGAAATTCGATGCTGTGTCCATCTTGGAGGATAGCGGAGATCAAGGGCTGGTGTCGCACTGCCGCAGGGGCCATGACGAAGAAGGTCGCCGTCAACGACGCTTTTCGCAGAGCTTCCAGGATGCGTGGAGTCCAGATCAGGTCCGGGCCATCGTCGAAGGTGAGATGGAGTGATGACCGTGGATTTTCTGATGCAGCCAGAGTCTGTTCCTCTCATGGAAGCCGGGCAGGCGGACAGCGGATAGTCTTCCCGCCCGGAGCGTTTTTCTAACCTCTCGAACTACTCTGGAGTTGGAGCGCGGCGCAGCGCTATATGTAGCTCTTTGAGTTGATCTTCGGCGACGGGGCTTGGGGCGTCCATCATCTCGTCGCGGGCGGCCTGAGTCTTCGGGAAAGCCATGACTTCGCGGATGTTCGGCTCATCGCGCAGCAGCATTATCAGACGGTCGATCCCTGGCGCGATGCCGCCGTGTGGGGGAGCGCCGTATCGGAAAGCCGTTAACATCGCTCCGAAACGCCGTTCGCCTTCTTCGGGGGAGATGCCGATGGTCGAGAAGACCTTCTGTTGGATGTCTGGCACGTGGATACGGATGCTCCCCGAGGCTAGCTCCGTGCCGTTGGCTACGAGGTCGTAGAGTTGTCCGAGCACCTTCAACGGCTCCGTTTCCAGCAGTGGGAGATCCTGCTCCCGAGGCATCGTGAACATGTGGTGCATCGGCTCGATCCGCTCCTCGTCGGCGTTCCACTCGAAGAGCGGAAAATCCGTTATCCACGCCAAAGCTAGCGTATCCGGGTCCGCCAGTTCGAGCCGCTCCCCGAGATGCCTCCGAAGCCGATCCAAGCTGGCGAAAACCACCGGGTCCGCATCCGCGACGAAGAACATGTAATCTCCTTCTTCCGTCTCTAGTGCGTTCCGGATCTTCTGTCCTTCCTCCTCCGAGAAGAACTTGGCGATTGGTCCGGTGAGAGCCCCATCCTCGAATCGTAGCCACGCCAGTCCGCGAGCGCCGCCGGTCGCCGCGATGGCTGTCAACTCGTCGATCTCTCGCCGCGATAGCTTATCCAACCCTGATGCTGCGATGCCGCGCACGGAACCGCCCTTCTCGACCGCCGAACGGAAAACCTTGAAATCCGAAGCGCGTGCTATCTCCGAGATGTCTTTTAGCTCCAGTCCAAAACGCAGATCCGGTTTGTCAGTGCCAAAACGAGCCATCGCCTCGGCGAAAGTCAGGCGGGGGAAAGGTTTTGTCTGGATCCTCTTGTCGGTGTAGGTCTCGACGATCTCCGTAAACAGACTCTCCGTGAGGCCGAGAATCTCTTCCTGGGTGGTGTAGCTCATCTCTAAGTCGAGTTGCGTGTGCTCAGGTTGACGGTCGCCGCGGCCGTCCTCGTCGCGGAGTGCCCGTGCGATCTGGAAGTATCGCTCGAACCCCGAGACCATCAGTAGCTGCTTGAACTGCTGCGGAGACTGAGGAAGCGCGTAGAATTGGCCCGGAAACAGCCTGCTCGGCACCAGATAGTCGCGGGCACCCTCCGGGCTTGAAGCCGTTAAGAGAGGAGTTTCTATTTCCAGAAAATCCTTCTCGGAGAGGTAGTCGCGCATGTGCTTGACGACCTTGTGGCGAAAGATGATGTTCTCTTTCATGCGATTGCGTCGGAGGTCCAGGTATCGGTATTTCAGGCGTAGGATCTCCTCGACCGGGCGTTCTCGGTCGATCTCGAAGGGCGGTGTCTCCGATACGTTGAGGACTTGCAGTCCTGTCGCCCGAAGCTCGACGCCACCGGTTGGCAAATCCGGATTCTCGTTGCCTTCGGGCCTCCGGGCGACTTCACCCACGACCGAGATGGACCATTCAGGTCGAAGCTTTTCGGCATCGGCAAAGACTTCTGCGTCGTCGGGGTCGAAAGTTACTTGAGTGACCCCCCAACGGTCCCGCAGGTCAATGAAGATCAAACCCCCGTGATCCCGTCTTCGCCCAACCCATCCGGCTAGCCGTGCTTGGCCGCCGACATCCTCGGGGCGCAGGGCTCCGGCGTTGTGGGTCCGGTAAGGGTTGCCGTCAAAAACGCCGCCTGACTCGTGCGATGACATAAAAAGCTCCTCTCTTGGGGGTTTCGTGCCGCTGACCGAACGCCGAACGACACCGATATATGGTAGAGCAAAGACTGCGCTGCGGTACATTTTCCACATTTGAACAGCAAATTGCACGGTTTTCACCACTATGGTAGCGTGAATCCTGACCAAAGCGCAGTCTGCGCGGCATCCAGACGGATTATTCGATGCGGTTCGAGGAGCTATTTATCCGAAATATTGCGGTGATAGGAAGAGCCGGTAGAGAGACTCGACTGGCGATTATTTTGTTGATCCTCGGGGCGGTTTTCGTTGCGGGATGTGGTGGGGGAGAAGAGACTGTGGCCACGACCGTGGCGACCACCACCGAGACTACGGCAGCGGCAGCCGCCGGGGCGACCACGGTTGGGTCCGGTCAGGCCGAGACTGTGCGGGACGTGCCGTTCGTGCTCAACACGGATCAGCCGGTGCCGCCGGATTTCAAGGCTGCTTACGATCGGAACGCCTTGATCGTGGTTCAGTTCTACAAGACGGGGCAGGATCCCTTCTACCCTCAAGGCTTGGAGATTGACGAGGTGGTCAATGAGTCAGTCAACGCTTTATCCTCGGATTATCCCACCGTCGAATTTTTTGAGTATGAGATCACAAACCCCGGAGATATTTCCGCTGCTTCCGTCGGCAACTCCCAGAGCGAGGGAACCAATCAACAAGACGACTCTAGCAACGAGGATGCCCCTCCACCTCTGGCAGCCGGTGAATACGGAACACTCCCGGCGCAACTTGGTGTCGGATACACGCCGTTTCTAGCGACACTAACACCTTCGGGCGACGGCTACATCATCGAGAACTTGTTTCAGGGATATATCCCGCGTCCGGTTGTAAATCAGGCTCTCTTCGATCTGGCCGCCGACGGTGGCGTGGAGGGCAATACGAGCGACGTAGATGTGGTGATCGACCAGTTCGAGTTGACCGAGGACGGCAAGAGCCTCGAATACGTCGACATCAGAAATCGAAGCAAAGAACAGGTGGACCTGCAGGGCTTTACCTTCCGGGTTCTCGACCCGGAGACAGGGGACGTTGACTCTTCCGGGGGCGAGGCTTCGGTCAACGACGAGGTCGCGATCAGGCCAAAACGCAGCGGTTCCGTCGGGCGTGACGATAAAGTCTTGGACTCGGACGGCGAACCAGTCGATGGAACATTCGAGACCTCGGATGCCGGACTAAACCTGGCCCCTGGTGACCAACTCGCCCTCCTGGATTCAGGCGGCGCAATAGCTTTCACTATTACGATCTAGAACTCTGTTTCGGATCATGCCAGCGCGACGCTTGTTTCTATATAGCTGACCGTCTCAAAACAGTACCGAACCTTCTGCGCGGTGATGCAAAGAACCGCGTTGTCCGGGCTGTAATCCCAGGATTCTCGGGTAAACTCAACTCATGTCAAACACGACCGTCTACCTGGACAACGCCGCGACAACCCCGCTGGATGAGAGAGTTCTGGAGACCATGCTCCCGTTGCTGAGAGCTGGCTACGGGAATCCATCGTCCCTGCACGCCTTCGGAGTAGCCGCGAGCGAGGCGGTCGAAGAAGCTCGGGTTTCGGTGGCGGAGTTTCTGGGAGCGTCGCCGGGTGAAATCTACTTTACTTCCGGCGGCACGGAATCCGATGCCCTGGCAATGTTCGGGCTCGCTAAATCCAACAACGAGAAACGCCACGTCGTCATCTCCTCCGTGGAGCACGCCGCAGTTCGCGAAGCCGCGTCACGCCTGGAATCAGACGGCTACGAAGTCAGCCGCGTGCCGGTCGACGAACATGGCCTTGTCGACTCTGGCGAATTCGAAGCCGCATTGCGACCGGATACGGCACTCGCCGCCGTAGTGTGGGCGAACAACGAAGTCGGAACCGTTCAGCCGATAGCGGAGTTGTCTTCTATCTGCGTCCAGAGAGGAATACCGTTTCACTCGGATGCTGTGCAAGCCGCTGGGCGACTGCCCCTGAACGTCGAGGAGGTTCCGGTATCTACTTTGGCTCTCTCGTCGCACAAGATCTATGGCCCGCAGGGAGTGGGGGCTCTGTATGTTCGGGACGGCGTGCGGATCTCGCCGTTGCAGGTTGGCGGCGGTCAGGAGAGCGGGCTGCGGAGCGGTACTCAGAATGTCGCTGGTATAGCGGGTTTCGGGGCGGCGGCTCGGCTCGCTCGTGAGGAAATCGAAGAGAGATCCCGGCACGAAACAGAGTTGAGGGACTTGCTTACCGAGGAGGCGACTGGAATTCCTGGCGTTTCGTTGAATGGGCATCCCGAGAAGCGGTTGTCGAACAATGCTCACTTCAGTGTCGAGGGGGTCGAGGCCGAGGGGATCGTGTTGTTGTGCGATGCTATGGGCTACGCTATCGGCAGCGGTTCTGCGTGTTCGTCGGGCGGTCACAAGGCGTCTCGTGTGCTTTTGGCAATGGGCCAAGATGAGCGGGAGGCATTTTCGGCGGTTCGAGTGACGGTTGGCAAAGAGAATACGCGGGCTGAGGTTGAAGGTTTCCTGGAGGTTTTCGCCCGCGTTGTCGAGCAGCTTCGCAGGTTGTCGCCACTAAAGAGTAAGTAAGTCCTCCATTAGAGGGCTGAGAGTCGAGAAGGAGATCATGGCGTATAGAACACAGGTAATGGACCATCTTGTAAGTCCCCGCAACGTCGGGGAGATAACAGACCCATCCGGCACGGGCGAGTCCGGCGATGCCGCTTGCGGCGACATAGCTCGCTTCGACGTGAGTATCAGCGAGAACACCATCGAGAAGGTCCTATACCAGGTCTACGGCTGCGCGGCGTGCATTGCCGCTGGTTCCGCTCTTACGGAGCTTGTGCATGGTGAGCATCTTCTGCAGGCCGCGGGAGTCTCCAAAGACGATCTTCAGGATAGTTTGGGCGGGCCGCTGCCGGAGGGTAAGGATCACGCCTTGACCCTGGTCCTGGACGCGCTCCACAAGGCGTTCGAAGATCACTGGAATCACGAGTCTAGCGTACTGTTAGCCGGTTATGAGAGCGAGGTCCACGATGGGTAAGAGCGTTGTCGTCGCGACTAGCGGCGGGGTGGATTCGGCTGTTACGGCCCTGCTTATGAAAGAGGCTGGATACGAGGTCGCGTGCGTGACCTTCAGGCTTCACGACGGTGAACCAGGAAGCCGTTCGTGCTGCTCCCCCGATACGGTTCTCTTTGCCAGAGATACGGCTCATCGGCTGGGATTGCCCCATTTCACGCTCAACTTGAAAGAGCTGTTTCAGCAGCGGGTGATGAACGACTTCGTTGGATCTTACGCTGAGGGCCGCACGCCGAATCCTTGCGTATCCTGCAATGCGCACGTCAAGTTTCAGGCGGCGGCGTTTCTGGCGGATCGTCTCGGGTTCGAGCACGTCGCGACCGGACATTATGCTCGGGTTGGCGAGGGGCCGACTCTAGCGCGGCCTGTTGACGTGAGCAAGGATCAGACCTACGTCCTCTGGCCGGTGCCTCAGAAATTGCTGGCCCGCGCCATATTCCCTCTTGGCGACTATCAAAAGTCCGAGGTGCGAAGTATTGCGGAGTCCGAGGGGCTTGCGGTCGCGCACACCCCCGAGAGCCAGGATATTTGCTTTATCCCGGATGGTAACTATCGCCAGTTTGTCAGGAAGAGCGTAACGCCGAAACCGGGTGAAGTCGTCGATACGGGTGGTCAGGTACTCGGTAAGCACGCCGGAGTCGTGGACTTTACCGTGGGTCAGCGGCGGGGGATCGGGGTATCCGCTCCGACACCGTTGTATGTAACGGAGGTGCGCCCCGAGAGCCAGCAGGTCGTAGTCGGGCGGCGCAAGGATCTGGAGGTGCGTGAGGTCCGTGTCGGAGAAATGAATTGGTTTCTGGACCCTTCGGAGGCCAGTTCCGTTCAGGTGCGCTACAACAGTTCGCCCGGTGCATGTGAAATATCCCGTGGCAAGGATGGCGAATGGGTCGCTCATCTGGAGGAGCCCGCGTTGGGCGTTGCCTCGGGTCAGTCCGCTGTGTTCTATACGAAGGATGGGGCGCGGGTCGTCGGTGGTGGAGTGGTCGTCGGGAAGAGTGCGTGACGGCTGGGTTGTGTTTCGGGATCGGAGTATAATGCCGGTGCGTCGCAGGCGAGCCCGGAGGTACGGAGAGACTTGGATACTTTTGTAAGTTTGATGACGGGGATTCTTTTTCTCGGGATAGCAGTTGCGTTCTTCGTGTTGGCTTGGATGTTCTTGAGGCTTGCTAGCATCTTCTCGACCACCGAGGAGACCATCAAGGAAGTTTCCGGTGAGGTGGTGCCGCTGCTCGGGAAGACTCACATAACTGTCGACAATATCAACAGCCAGCTCTCGCAGCTCGATACGGCGGTTGGGGATGTTACCGGGATAACTGGGGAGTTGGATCAGACGACCACCGTTATCACTCAAGGCGTGCGTAGCGGGGTCATCAAGGTCTCCTCCGCGACGGCGGGCCTCTCGCGGGGCATCAGTACGTTCATCGGCGGCGAGAAGAAAAAGGCCGTTCCAAAGGATGAATCCTAGTGGCCGGGTGGGGCCGGATCGTAACCGGCGCAATAATCGGTGTAGCCGGGACCATCTACGCGACAAACGAGGAAGCCCGAAAGAACCTCCCGAAAGCAGCCCGAGACTTTCCCGTTCGCGTGAAAGAACGCTTCCAGAGTGCGGTAAGCGCGGGGCGCGAAGCATCCAGCACCCGCCGCGAGGAAATACTTCGCGACTTGGAGGACCACGGCGGAGGAGATGCCACTGCTCGCAGTCTCCATCCGAATTTAGTGGGGGAGCCGACGGATGCCGCGTTGGTCCCGGAACCCATCGCCGACGTAGACGATACTGCCGTGCTGGATAGGGAAGACATTCCGCGTGACCCAAGTTAGCGACGAGTACGCTTACCTGACAATTCCTCCGGCCACCGATTTTCGGCCTTGTGTGGGCCTCATTCTGGCTGGGATGGCGGTTCGGGCGAAGGTTGGCGTCGGGGGTCTCGACGATGCTGTGGAGTCTCTGGAGCGTTTTCATTCCGGTGACTCCAATACGCGGTACCGGTTCTCTTTGGGCGATAATAGTGTCGTAGTCGAGGTTGAAGGAGCGTCTTCCGAGTGGCGCTCGGTGGTGGAGTTGATCTCTTGACCCGAAGGTATCGGCGACCGGATAAGGCCCGAACCAAAAGACTCTTGAGGCGGTATCACACCAAGGGTGATCAACAAGCGCGGGAACAGGTCATTCAGGAGCAATTGCCGCTCGTCGAGTTTTTGGCGCGCAAGTTCGCCGGACGCGGGGAGCCTATCGAAGACTTGATCCAGGTCGCTTCGATCGGCCTGATAAAAGCCGTTGACCGCTTCGATGTCGACCGCAACATAGAGTTCTCGACCTACGCCACACCCAACATCCTCGGGGAGATAAAACGTTATTTCCGCGATAAGGGTTGGGCGATGCGCGTGCCACGCGGCCTCCAAGAGCTTCGGGCGGCGGCGAAGGACGTCATCCGGGAAGAGACCATCAGAAGTGGTCGCTCACCTTCTATCGAAAAAGTCGCGGATACCCTCGAATCTGACCCAGAGAGCGTCGCGGAAGCCCTGACGCTAGGACGGGCCTACAACACTTCGAGCCTCGATGCGCCTGTAAACCAGGACGATTCCGACGGCGACTCAATCATAGATTTGCAGGCCGACGAGCGGGCTATTATGGAGGGACTCGAAGACGGTATTCTGCTCCGCGACGCGATGACCAGCCTAAAGGATCAGCAGCGAGAGATCCTTGAGCTACGCTTCAATCAGGGGAAGACGCAGACGGAGATCGCCGATGAGATCGGGGTCAGCCAGATGCACGTGAGCCGTCTGTTGCGCCGGGCGCTCGACGATCTAAAACGGGAGTTGACCAAGATAGAACACAGCCCCTAGCAAACTCCTGCGATAAAAGTACAATACCCATTCATGACTAGTGACGAAATTCGCGAGAAGTTCCTCGAATACTTTGCCGGACGAGACCACCGACGCTATCCAAGCTCATCACTCGTGCCGCACAACGACCCGACCGTCCTGCTGACGACCGCCGGTATGCAGCAGTTCATAAACTACTTCACCGGCCAGGAGAGACCGCCGACACCCCGAGCTACAAGCTCTCAAAAGTGTTTTCGGGCTTCCGATCTCGAAGAAGTTGGTGATGCTACGCACCTCACGTTCTTCGAGATGCTCGGCAACGTCTCCTTTGGCGACTACTTCAAAAAAGAAGCCATTGAGATGGCGTGGGAGTTTCTGACGCGGGAGTTGGAACTGGATCCCACGCGGCTCTGGATCACAATTTTCGAGGGCGACGAAAACGCTCCCAAAGATACCGAAGCCCGCGACCTGTGGATGAGCGTTGGCGTGCCGGAAGACCGCATCTTTGGACTTCCAAAAAGCGAGAACTGGTGGGGACCACCGGGGGATTCCGGCCCGTGCGGACCATGCTCGGAGGTCTACTACGATTACGGCGAGGAGTTGTCCCATGGGGACCCACAGGCCGATCCAAAGTACGGACCTGGCGGCGACGAGGGCGACCCACGCTTCCTAGAAATATGGAACCTCGTTTTCAACCAGTACGAACAACGTAAGGACGGAACACTCACGCCGCTCGCCAAGCCCGGCATCGATACTGGAATGGGTCTTGAGCGAACCGTGGCTGTTTGCCAGGAAGTCCGTTCGGTCTACGAGACCGATCTGTACGCGCCTATCTTCGCTCGCCTGATCGAGCGTAGCGGTACGAAGATCGGCGACTCACCCGAAACCGACCGTGCCTTGTACATACTCGCGGATCACTCACGTGCGATGGCGTTCCTTATCGCCGACGGCGTTCGTCCAGGCAACCAGCGTCGCGAATATGTGCTGCGCCGTATCGTTCGCCGGGCCGCCCGTCAGGCTTACGGGCAACTTTCGATGAGCGCCGTAGACATCGCGGATCTCGCCGATGTCGTGGTGGAATCTATGGGCGGGGCTTACGAAGAACTCATTGCGGCTCGCGAGGATATTCGGCGGGTTGTCAGCGAGGAAGCGGCCCGATTTATCGAGATCTACGACGCTGGGATGGGACTTCTCGAAACGGAGATATCTAAGCTCTCTGGTGGACATTTTCCGGGCGACATCGCGTTTGCGTTACACGATACGTATGGATTTCCGGTCGAGGTTACGCGAGAGGTTCTAGCCGAGAGAGGAATACCTCTGGACGAGGCCGCTTTCGAGAGCGCGATGCACGGACAACAGGAGCGTGCGAGGAGTGCCGCTGGAGGACATGACCGGGTAGTGGCCGCGTTTCGGGACGAAAACATAAAGAGCCGTTTCGTGGGCTTTGAGCGCGAGCAAGTCGATACCCGCGTTGTGGCCGTCGAGGCTGTTCCGGGTAGCGAGGGTGAGTTCTACGTCGTCTTGGCTGAGAATCCTTTCTACGCGACCGGAGGCGGACAGGTGGCGGACGAGGGTTGGATCACCTCGGAGTCCGGCCAGGCTGATGTACTCGACTCCACGCCAGCAGGAGACTACCAAGTGCTACGGACTAAAATGAAACCCGGCACCCTGTCCGCCGAAGACTCCGTCACGGCCTCCATAAACCGCGTCCGCCGTCAGCAGATAGAGGCAAACCACACCGCCACGCACATTCTTCAGTGGGCGTTGCGGGCCGTGCTCGGCAAGGAAGTAACTCAGGCTGGCAGCTACGTGGGACCGGATAGACTACGCTTCGACTACCGCTACACGGGCAAGATCGGCGACGACGAGTTGCGCCGTGTTCAGGAATTGGGTCTGTTGAAGATCACCGAAAACCAGCCTGTGCGGTACTACACCACGACCATTGATGAGGCCCGCAATCTCGGGGCCACGATGCTCTTTGGTGAAAAGTACGGAGATCTCGTGCGGGTGGTCGAGATCGACGGTTTCTCCCGCGAACTCTGCGGCGGCACTCACGTTCGAGACACTGCCGAAGTCGGGGCGTTCAAGATCCTGACCAACAAAAAGCACGGCGCGGACCTATATCGCATCGAGGTCTTGACAGGCCGTGAAGCTCTCCGCTATCTTGTCGCGGCCACCGAGAAAGCAGAAGCTCTCTCAGAGGGACTGCGCGTCGAGATCGACGCCCTGCCGGCAGCCGTTGAAGAGTTACGCGAGGAAGTTCAGAAGTCTCGGGACACCGCTCGCGAACAGACTCTCAAGCAAGGCTTGGGCGAAGTAGGTACTCTCGTTGAAGGCGCGGAAGCCATGAATGGGGCTCGGATCGTCACTGGTCAGGTCGTTGCGGCTGATGTAAAGGGGCTGCGCCAGATCTCCGACGACGTCAAGAATCGGCTTGGTGGGCCATCGGCGGTCGTGCTGGCGGCGGATCTTGGCGGAAAGGCGGTCTTGATCGCCAACCTGCATCCTGATGTCTCCCGGAAAGTCGAAGCTGGCGAGCTGGTACGGGAAGCGTCGAGCGTTCTTGGCGGTGGCGGTGGCGGTGGGGCGACGATGGCCCAGGCCGGTGGCGGGAGAGCGGATCAGATACCAGCGGCCCTCGTGAAGGCGCGGGATCTCCTCGTAGCTCGGCTATCGGGGGGATCAGATGAGTGACACTGTCGTAGCTGCAGGAAAGATTGCGGCTCTGGATCTCGGAGAAGTCCGAACCGGGGTAGCTATCTCCGACTCGGGACGCAGTCTTGCTCGCCCCGTCGAAGTTGTGGCTAGTGGTGAGATAGAGGACTATCTGCACCGAATGATCTCTGAGGAGAATGTTGTAGAGATCGTGGTTGGCGTTCCGAAAACCATGCGCGGCGAGGTCGGTTTTCAGGCGCGGCGAATTTTGAGTAAAATAGACGCTCTGGAAGATATGTTTCCGAACATCGCTTTTGTGCGGTGGGATGAACGTTTGACCACGCGCATAGCGGCGAGTGGCAGCGGTGGAAAGCGAAACAAAAAAGGCGTGCGACGTTTGGACCATCTCGCCGCCGCTACTATGCTCCAGGAGTATCTGGACCGTGGATTGAGGGAGGGCGTTTGAAGCGACGGGTCGACAATAGGCGCAGGTATAGCGATGGCGAGGATCTCGACGCCCGTCTGAACGCTCTGCGTTCACCCGAAAGCAATCGCAACCGCCGCCAGAAACGCTCCAATTTAGGGCCGATGATTCTGGGCATTGTGGCAATAATCGCCGTATTGGCAGCCATCTATTTCATCTACACAAGCGCCACCGGCGGCGGAGAAAGTGCCAAGCCATCCAGCGATTCCGTGAACATAACGGTTGAGGAAGGTGACACGCTTTCCAGTGTCTCCGACAAGCTAGAGACGGCTGATGTGATCGGCAGTTCTACGGTCTTCAAGCTTCAGGCCCGGCTCGACGGCCAGAGTGCGGAGATAAAACCAGGCGACTACAAATTCGAGAAAGGTGAGAACGGCGACTCCATAATCAAGAAGCTGACCTCGGGCAAAGATGCGCCAACGGTCGCCGTGACTATACCCGAAGGACTCACCTTAAAGCAGACCGCCGAGCTAATCGGGCAGGAGACGGACGTTTCGGCGAAGGAGTTTGAAGCCGCCGCCAACAAGACCGATTACAACTACGAATTTCTAAAAGATGACGCGATACAGTCGACCGAGGGTTTCCTGTTTCCAAAGCAGTATGAGTTCGAGAAAGGCACGTCAGCCGAGGAGATGGTGACTCGGCTCCTCGAACAGTATCTTTTGGAGACCGAAGGGTTAGATATCGAAGGAGCCAAGAACAGGCTCAACCTTACCGAGTACGAATTGTTGACCACGGCCTCTCTCATAGAGCGTGAATCGGCTAACGCTAAAGAGCGTCCGATCATCGCTTCGGTGATCTACAACCGGATACGTCAGGGGACTCCGTTGCAGATCGACGCTACCATCCAGTACGCCCGCGGCAAGCCGAAAGAGGCACTCTCCCTCGACGATTTGGAGATCAAATCCCCGTACAACACCTATAAGAACACAGGTCTGCCGCCCGGCCCGATAGCCAGTCCCAGCCGAGAGTCTATACAGGCCGCGATCGAGCCAGACGAGACGGATTTCTTGTACTACGTGATCACGGCTGACGGCGGAGAACACTACTTCACGAACGACTACGATGACTTTTTGAGGGCGAAAGCCGAAGCCGGTCTCTAGAACTGTTAACGCGGCACCATAGTTGCTAGCGTTGAGCCGGTGTAGAATACCTGCGGCAAGGGCAGTAAGAGGGTTTTACGTACTCTAAAGGAACACATTTTAGTGTGCATCTGGACAAGCGTATTATCTTTCAACTAGATTCGAGAGTGAGGGCGACAAGCGATGCAATCTCCTGGATTGCCAGGATGGGGGGGGGAGACTCGCCGGATTGGGGAGATCCTCATAGATCAGGGGAAAGTTACTGAAGAACAGGTCAACGAGGCTATCGAGATCCAGAAGACTGATGCTAGATCTCTCGGAAATATCATGGTCGCGAAGGGCTTTATCTCCAATGATGATCTGGCTGTCGCACTCGCCATGAGGCTAGATGTAGAGTTTGTGGATCTTGCGGAAGCCTCGGTTGATCCAGAGGTGCTTGAGCTTTTTGATAAAGAGGTATTGCAACAGCACAACGCCGTGCCGATAAAGATAGAGCACGGACGGTTGCTAGTGGCTATGTCCTCTCCGAACGACTCCTTCGCTCGCAGCGACTTGACGATCAGCGCGGGGTATCCGGTTACACCCGTCACCGCATCGTACGATTCAATACAATTGTTGCACGAAAGGGTCTTTGGGGGTGCCCCGAAGACGACGGAGCCTGAAGTTAGGGAGCCAGAACCGCTCTCGGCCAAGGTGATGCCCCGGCTTTCCAACGGTGCTTCTTCAAGTCGTTCGTCAAAGACGAACCGGGGGTCGGGACAGAAGATAGGTCAGCTCCTGTTAACGGAAGGCCAGATCACCCGCGAGCAGTTGGATGAGGCTCTAGAAATACAAAAAAGCGATTCTCAGCGATGGATCGGCGAGGTAATTGTATCCTTGGGTTTCGCGACTATGCCAACTATAGCCGAGTCGCTCGGTCGGCGATTGAAGGTGGATCATGTCGTGCTCTCCGAGCTCCAGGATGACGAATTCGATAGTTCCACCCTCGAACTCTTCGACGAGCAGATCTTGCGCAAGCACTCCGTGTTGCCGCTGAGAGTCGAAGAAGGACGTCTGATCCTCGCGATGGCTGACCCCAACGATCTG
Organism: Rubrobacteraceae bacterium; assembly: GCA_041747155.1. Lineage (GTDB taxonomy): Bacteria > Actinomycetota > Rubrobacteria > Rubrobacterales > Rubrobacteraceae > JACDDK01. The sequence goes on along the minus strand of JBGTFQ010000048.1, from coordinate 3,128 downwards.
TTCGCACTCGAAGACTTGAGAATAATGGCCAAGATGCCGATCAGACCGTTAGTCGCCGTCGAAGACGACCTTGAAGGTGCTTTGTCCCACCTGTTTGGCGACGAAGATACCATGACAAACGACACCACCACGACTGACGCCCCGCCCGATCAACCCGTCACGCAAGAGCCTGCTGATATCGAAGGCAGCGACGGTAACGAAGGGCGCTCTGAGCAAGTGCCCCCGAGAGAGCCCGGCAATAGATTGGAGGAGATTCCAAAGAATCGCAAGATCCGGGTGGGTGGAGGCAAGATCGGCGATATCCTTGTGGATCAAGGCAAGATCTCCGAGGCCCAACTCGAACAGGCGGTGCTGACGCAGCAGACCGATTCTAGGCAGCTTGGGGAAATCCTAATATCGCTGGGGTTAATTAACAAGAACGATCTTGCACGGGCGTTGGCCGTCCGGTTGCGGCTCGAATACATAGATCTGACAGAGTCCGATGTGGATCGGGCGGTTGCTAACCTAATCGATCAGAAGGTTCTTCGCAAGCACGGTGTCATTCCGCTGCGGATGGAGCACGGACGGTTGCTTGTGGCTATGAGCGACCCAACCAACATCTACGCTCTCGAAGACCTCATGATGATCTCCGGTAGCCCAGTCACGCCGATAGTTGCTTTGGAGTCGCAGATAGAACGGGTGCAGAATAAGATCTACGCGATGGGTGAAGGCGTTACCGAATTCCTCGAAGAGGCGGGCAAAGAATCCATCGGCGACTCCTTTGACGAGATAGACCTCGGCGGTGTTAGTCCGGATGAAGCTCCGATCATCCGGCTGGTCAGCTCTATTTTGCAGCAGGCTGTCGGCGAGGGCGCGTCGGATATCCACATCGAGCCTCGCGCCCGCGAGCTTACCGTTCGAATGCGCGTGGACGGCGTTCTACGGGAAGTTATGTCAATACCGCTCAAGCTCCAGAACGGCGTCATAGCTCGCCTGAAGATTGTCGCGAATCTAGACATCGCCGAGAAACGAATTCCACAGGATGGTCGTTTTTCGGTGAAGCTTGGCGGGCAGAAGATCGACCTCCGAGTAGCTGCTCTTCCGACGGTATTCGGGGAGAAGATAGTTCTGCGTCTACTAGACACGTCGAACGCCGAGATCGCCCTGACCGCGCTTGGTTTTCCGGTTAAGGTGTACGAGAAGTACGAAGAGATCTTCCGGCGACCGTACGGTGCGATACTGGTGACGGGACCAACGGGTAGCGGTAAGTCCACTACGCTCTATGCGACCCTTAACGAGCTCAACTCCCCCGAAAAGAACATCATAACGGTCGAGGATCCCGTCGAATTCAGAATGCGGGGCGTGAATCAAGTCCAAACCAACCCAAAGGCCGGACTAACGTTCGCTTCGGCCCTGAAGAGCATTCTGCGAGCCGACCCGGACATCGTGATGATCGGCGAGATCCGGGACTTCGAGACAGCGAAGATCGCGGTGGAGGCTGCCCTCACAGGACACCTCGTGTTGGCGACGCTTCACACCAACGACGCTCCTGGCGCGCTTAGTCGCCTGACGGACATGGGCGTCGAGCCGTTTCTGACATCGTCTGCGGTCGACTGCGTTATAGCTCAGCGACTCGCACGGCGGTTGTGTGAGAATTGCAAGGAGCCTACGGAAATAGAGGATTCTGTTCTAGACGAGGTAAGTTTTCCGAGGGATCTTATCGAAGGCGGCGTTATGAATTTTCATAAGGCTGTCGGGTGTAACAGATGCGGTGGCTCGGGGTATAAGGGGCGTGTCGGGGTGTACGAGTTGATGGTTGTAGGGGACGAGATAAAGGACATGATCCTACGCCGCGAGTCCACGAATGTCATAGGAGACTCGGCGGAGCAAGCCGGTATGGTTCGTCTGCGCGACGATGGTTTATTGAAGGTGGCCGAAGGTCTAACTACTATTGAGGAAGTCTTTCGAACCATCGTTTAATCTAGACTTTCGAGGATACTCCGTACGATTCACTAAAGTTTTTGATCTTTTGAGCCGATACACACGGTGAAGGTCATTTACAAAGCGGATGACAAAAAATCAGAGCCCGGAGGCGTGGATTTGATAGTTGAGAGCGGACTAAACGACTACCTGTTCGATGCGATAAACCAGGGAGCCAGCGACCTGCACATCACGGTCGGTATACCCCCGTCGATCCGGATCAACGGTCAGGTCCAGCCACTTGATTACCCACCAATGACTCCTACAACCACGCGGGAGATGATCTATGACATTCTCTCCAACGACCAACGCCAACGCCTGGAGAGTGAATGGGAGCTAGACTTCGCCTACACTCTGCCGCGAACCGCCCGTTTCCGGGTGAACATCTACTTTCAGCGCGGTTCGATGGGTGCGGCCTTCCGGGCGATTCCCCACGATATAAAAAGCTTCAAAGAACTGAAGCTACCACAAGCCATAGAGGACATGACGGACAAGCCGCGCGGCTTGGTGCTCGTGACCGGACCTACGGGTTCGGGCAAATCAACGACGCTAGCGTCCATGATCGATAAGATAAACGAGACCCGGCAGCAGCACATAATGAGCGTCGAAGACCCGATAGAGTTCTTGCACAGTCACAAGAGCTGCATCGTTAACCAGCGGGAAGTCAACCAAGACACGAAGAGTTTTGCTCAGGCTTTGAAACATGTTTTGCGTCAGGATCCCGACGTCATACTCGTCGGCGAGATGCGAGACCTGGAGACGATCCAGCTAGCGATCAGCGCGGCTGAGACAGGTCACCTCGTCTTCGGTACGCTCCACACCCAGGATGCCCCACAGACCGTCGACCGGATCATCGACGTCTTCCCATCGCACCAGCAGTCCCAGATCCGGGCTCAACTTTCGAATGCGCTACAGGGAATTATCACTCAAACTCTTTTGCCGAAGCGTGACGGAAAAGGCCGGGTCCCTGCCTGCGAAATACTTGTACCGACGCCGGGTGTCCGTAACCTAATCCGGGAAGGCAAAAACCACCAGATCTACTCCGCCATGCAGACCGGTGGCAAGTTCGGGATGCAGACGATGGACGCAGCCTTAGTGGAACTTGTCCGTAAAGGTGAAATCTCTCGCGAAGAAGCCGAGAAGAATTCAAGCGATCCGGAAGAATTGAA
>JBGTFQ010000047.1:0-9105 GCA_041747155.1 Rubrobacteraceae bacterium | reverse complement strand
CAGTATACAGTTCACGCATACCAAAACACAAGAAGCCGTAAGAAGTATCATTGCCGTCGCATGGATGCATACGACGCACAAACTCTAATTACCACGACCGAGATGGCCGCCGTCGCCACACTCGTCTACGTCGGCGCAGACAGCTACCCGCGCCTCACACCAGTAACACCACTACTCCTAGACGGGGAACCTGCCTTCGCCCTGACCTACTCAGAGTCCGAGATGGCGCATGAGATCTCCACTGCCCCTTTCGTGTCTCTAGCCTTTACGGATTCGCGGCTGGCCTACGTGGGATGGACCCCGCTCTCCGTCGCGGTAACCGTGGACGTCAGCCAAGACCCCGAGGGAGAGTTGTTCCGTCAGGAGTTGCTCACTCAGGAAGTACGAAAGTTTCCACCGGCGCGGCAGTTTATAGACAGTCCGCTCTTGCAGCGCGAAAACTGGTGGTACTTGCCCCGTTGGATCCTCCGCGTAGTAAATTCCGAGACCCCTCACCCAATAATCCGTCGCGAAACCCCAGACCAAGCACTCCTAGCCTACGAAAACGAGAACACCCTAAAACTCGCATCAGTCGAGATCCAAAACTGGGAAACGAACCCGATCCCTATCCGTCCCCAGACCTCCGGCGCGATCCTCCCGGCCAACACCCCCGCAGCTCTCTTCCAACACGACTTCGCCGTCCCGGACATGGACCCACGTTCCACCTTCCTAGCCACCGGCACACTCAACGGCGACCGCTTCTCTGTAGAGAGCCGTGAAGGAACTCGAAGTATCAGCGGACGACCCGGACTCTTCGGACGGCTACGCGCTCAGAGAGATCTAGAGAAGCGTTGCCGAGCGGGTATCAAGCAGTACGCTACGCCCGGACGGTGAGCAGACGCGGAGCCGTAAAGAGGACCGCCGCCACCAGGACTCCGCAGATCAAGGTAGGGTAGAGAAAGACCTCCAGCGGCGCGGTCTTTGTAGCCAGCCCGAAGACCGATTTCAGAGCATCGTTCATGTACGCGAACGGCACGAAGCCTCGCAGCGTCTCCAGGATGCCGGTCGGATTTTGGTTGCGGAAGAATCCCGAAACGTAGATCAGGGGAAATAGAATCGCCGTCGCGAAGAGCAACACGTCCGCCGGTGAGGTGGTGAAGTTTGCGATGAAGATCCCTATAGCATTAGCTGCCACCAACGTAGCGAACACTCCAAACGTAGCCGCGATCACCCACACTAGCGGCGCGGGATGCAGCACGTAGACGATCAAAAGTGCTGGCAGTAACTGAAGAAAATCCAGCACCGCATTCACCGCCAGCACCTCGAAGACGATGCGCCGGGGCGAGAGTGGCGTCAGGGCCAGACGGGCCAGGATGCCGTCGTTCAGGTCTATTGTGAGGCTCTCGCCAGCCCCGAAAGTACCGGCCATGATCGCGACTATCCCGATGACGGCGGCGGCGTATTGTGGTGGAATATCGCTCGCCGCTACTGGCACGATCAGGGCTAGTGGATAAACGAACTTTATTATCAGGGCGATCCGCTTGGAGAAGAACAGCACGACATCCTTCTTCCAGTAAGCGTCTGGCGGGTTGATGCGGAAACTACCCTTCACGTTCCAACGCCTCTCCGGTCAGTTTTACGAAAACATCCTCCAGGTTTGGACGCTGCACCGAGAGCGTCACGATGTCTCCGTTGGAGCGTACGATGCCGTTTACTACATCCGCCACAATCCCCGGTCGTTCTTCACAATGCACTACGAGATCCCGACCCTCCGGTACCACGCGCTCCACGCCAGCCACCTCTTCTACCGCGTCATACTCAACCGGATTCCGCAACGAAGCCACAACGCGCCGCACGCCTTTCACCGTAGAAACCAATTCCTCCGGCGTACCTTCGGAGATTATTTTTCCGCCGTTTAGGAAGGCTACTTGGTCGCAGAGCGCTTCGACTTCGTCTACTTGGTTGCTCGCCAGGATAATAGCCACGCCGGACGCAGCGAGATCCCGCACCTTCCTCTGAAACGCGAGTTGGGAGGTGTAGTCGAGGCCGAGTGACGGTTCATCTAGGAGCAGGAGATCCGGCGCGTGCGCCATCGCCTCGATTAGCCCAAGCTTCTTGCCCATCCCATAAGAATAGGTCTTGACCCTGTCGTCCTTGTAACCCGCGAGATCGAAATACTCGAAGAGTTCCAGCAGAACGCCATCCACCTTGTCCTCCGGCACTCCATACGACCGGGCAAAAAGATAAGCGTTGGCCCACCCGGAGAGATCGTCGTAGTGCGTGGGGCGATCCACCATCAACCCCATCCGCGCCCGAACTTTCCGCTTCTCGTGCAGCGCATCCACACCACCCATCCGCAACTCTCCAGAATCCGGCGCGATAGCCGTGGATAGAACCCGCAGCAGCGTGCTCTTCCCCGACCCGTTCGGACCCATCAGCCCAAAGACCTGACCGGGTGGCACAGTCACGCTCGCATCCGTTACGCCCCGACCACTACTCTTGTACAGGCGGGTGATGTTCCGGGCTTCGAGGGCGGACTGCATACCGGCATTCTAGCCTCACGCAGCCCCGCCCGTTGTGGAGCCCATCACCCCGAAGTCCGAAGGGCCGGATATGCTACGCCCAAAGAGACCGGAAGGAGCGAGATGTCCGATACGAAAGTAGCGGTACTCGGAACAGGAATAATGGGTGCGGCGATGGCGCGTAATCTCACAGCGGCGGGGATGGATGTGCGGGTCTGGAACCGCTCGCGGGAGAAAGCCGAACCCCTTGCAAAGGCCGGAGCTACAGTCGCGGACACTCCGACCGGAGCAGCCGACGGCGCGGAGTTCCTCGTCACCATGCTCTCGGAGGCCGGAGCTATTGAAGAAGCTCTGTCCGACGGCGTCCTCGAAGCTCTCTCGGAAGATGCCGTCTGGTTGCAGATGAGCACCGTGGGCGCGGAGGGCTGCGACCGGCTCGCGAAGCTGGCCGAAGAGGGTGGCATCGCTTACGTGGACGCGCCGGTGCTCGGAACCAAAGAGCCCGCCGAAGCCGGACAGTTAGTCGCTCTAGCATCCAGGCCGGGAGAGATTCTTGAGAAGTGCGAGCCGGTCTTCGAGGCTGTTGGGAGCAAGACGGTTTGGCTCGGTGAGGCGGGAGTGGGGAGCGGGCTAAAGCTCGTGGTCAACAATTGGATCGTGGGTTTGCTCGGTGTGTTGGCCGAGACGGTCGCGTTGGCGCGGGCAACGGGTGTGGACCCGGCGAAGTTTCTTGAAACTATCGAAGGTGGTCCGCTCGGGGTTCCGTACGCTCAGATGAAAGGCAGCATGATGATCGAAGAAGACTTCCCGACGAGTTTCTCCGCCAAGCTTGCCCGTAAGGACGCCGGGTTGGTGTTGGAATCCGCTGAAGCACGCGGCCTGCGCATGAAAGTCTCCGAGGCGGTCGTCGCCAGATTCGGCGAAGCTATTAAGGCTGGTCACGGCGAAGAGGATATGGCCGCTATCTATGAATCCGCCAAACCTCTGGCGAGATGACCGGCAAACGAGATCGTGCCGGGGGAAACTAGTCTAGAGTCTGTCCGCGCTTCATAAAGAGGATCGAAGCCTCCACTGAGCCCGATTGCGCGGCGACGTTGCGGATACGGCGCTTTACGAACCTCCGGTGCTCCATGTCGCTAGGGAACTCTTCGTAGAGTCTCTGAAGCCGCTCTTGCTCCTCGCCGAGATCCCTGGATAACGTGCGTAGCCTTTCGAGTGTAGATTCCTCTACCTCGCGCTCGAACTCTTCTTCCCGCGCCGCTATGGCCCATCCGAGCGATAGCGGCGCCGGAGCCTCTTCGCGCCTCTCGGCAGGTCCACTCCCGGACACCAAATCCTCCGGCTCCACGCCCAACGCCCCGGCCACCTTGCGTATAGTCCCGAAGTGAGGACGTGATATCTTGCCGCTCTCTATGCCGGAGACCGTCGTCGGACTCACCCCCGATTCCTCCGCGAGCCTGCCCTGCGTCCACAACATCGCCCGGCGTACAAATAACAGGTTTCTGCCAATATCCGGCCCGTTCATGTGTCCTTTCTAGAATTTGTCACAAAAATCATAGCATAAACTGTATAAAAACCCTATGCGCTGGGCAGTTTTCCGCGAACGAGCTAATTTTCTGTATAAAAACTGTTTGAAAACTGTAAATAAATGGATATAATGAGGATCGTAAAGTAGTCGGCCTCACAACTTGGGCCGGTAGAGTAAAGGAGGTAGATGGCTATGTTGAGTCCTTTCCGCGGTTTCCGGGACGTTCGCAGCGAGATGGAGCAGGTCTTCGACGAGATGTTTAGTGGGCTTGCTCGCCGACCGGTTCGTCAGAGCGCGCAGCAATCTGCCGAGTGGGCTCCGGCGATAGACGCGATGTCCAGGGACGGAGACTTGGTAATAAAGGCCGAGTTGCCTGGTGTAAAGCTAGAAGATGTGGACATCACGCTCCAGAACAACGTCTTGACTCTCTCGGGTGAGCAGAAGGTGGATCAGGAAGAAGATCGCGGTGGTTACCACGTCCGGGAGCGTCGGTACGGCACGTTTCGCCGGAGCATGACTCTGCCGGAAGGGGTTGACGAGGATAAGGTCCACGCCCGGTTCGAGGACGGAATTCTGGAAGTGGTAGTCGAGGGCGCGACAGCGATTCAGGAACCTAAGCGCATCCAGATCGAGAGTGGTGAATCCACGGACTAAGCCTTCTCGTGGGGAGCCGTGTTCTTGAGGTGTGAGAGGGCCGGGGCTAAGGACAAAGCCCCGGCTCTTTTGCTAGCTGGATGCCGTAAGTGTTCTCTGCGAGGGTATAATCTTCGTAGACGTATAGCGGAAAGAGGGAGAGGCAAAAATGGCTGAGACAGTTGAGATCACCTGGGACCCGGAGGCCGACCGCCGCATAAAGCGCAGCCCCTTCCTCATGCGCCGTTTTATCCGCAAGCGCATTGAGGAGCGGATCGCGAGCCGGGGCCGCAACCACGTAACCGAAGCCGATGTGGACGAGAGTGCTGGCATGTATCGGCAGTATCGCTTTAAATAAGGAAAAGTAAGGAAAAGAGGGCAAAAAATATCCGAGCCGGAGAGCGTCCTTTTGTCGGACGACCTTCGGCTCGGTCCAGAAGCCTTCCGGCTCGTGGATGGTTGTGAGTCTAGCGGTCCATTGGACTCTTTCCTCCTACCCGTGGGCAACAACCAGGGTCATTGTACTACCTCTATCAAACTTCGCGCTACCCCTTTGATTGCACAATTTGATCCATTTACGGAATAGTTGGCCGAGGGCGGCGTGTTCTGAGAGAATTGCGACTGCAAAGCGTTGTAAGGGTAGTGTGAGATGTATTCGGGTAGAACAACGTGAAAACGGGCTAATAGTGGAGGAGATCTCGAACTATGACTGAAGAGCGGCAGGAGCGGAGCGACGGCAACGCGCTCGTAGGAGAGCAGGGCAACACCAAGATCAACGACGGAGTCGTATCGACTATCGCGGGCATCGCGGCTGGTGAAGTCCCCGGTGTCCATATGGGAGGCGGCGCGTCACGCAACGCCGGTGGTGTCATGGAGAGCGTTACGGGTTCCCAGCCAAACTCCCGCGGCATCTCCGTGGAGGTAGGTCAGACGGAGACCGCGCTCGACTTGTCGATGGCGGTGGAGTACGGACGGGACATCTTGCAAGCCGTAGACGCGGTTCGTAGTCGCGTCAAAGAGCGGATCGAGTACATGACCGGCCTGAAGGTGACGGAGCTCAACATAACCATCAACGACATACTCTCTCCCGAAAAAACCAAAAACAACGGAAAACAGCAGGATTCCGCCAACGAGACGGTCGAAGCTTCCGGTCCACCGACCCGGACCATGCCCCGGAGCGAGCTACGCGAAGGAGCCAGCGAGCGCGAGTCCACAAGGGTCGACCCGACCAGCCGGACACACGAGGAGTCCCAGAGCGGACCCGTCCCCAAAGAGCCGGTTCGAGCTGAAGGAGAGCCTGTCGGACAGGATGAGACCGTCGAGATAAAGCCCGGCGATATTGAGGACGCGGATAAAACTTCCAGCTCTGAGAGCCAGGGCACGGACAAGCCTTCCAGTTCCAGGAGCCAGAGTGCGGACAAGCCATCCAGCTCCGGGAGCCAGAGTAGTGGCGGAGACGGTATCAGTGATGAGGAGCGGAAACGCCTTGAGGAGCGCAAGCGTCGCGAGAAGCAGCGCGAGGAGCGGAAGCGTCAGAACGAGGAGTAGGGCCGTTGATGGCCCCATCCTCCGGGCGTGTGGTGGTTTATGATACTTTCACGAGTTCGGCGCGGGTGATGATCCGCTTGGTGTAGTTGGGGAGCGTGCAGGTCTGGAGGGTCAGGATGTTCTTTCCTTCTACAGGCTCGGTGACGGAGACCTCCGTCGGCTTCACCACGAACTCGTCGAAGACCTCGTAGGTGTACTCGGTACCCTCGGAGTCAGTCGCGTAGATCTTGTCGCCATTCTCCAGTTTTTTCTGGTCGTAGAAGGCGAGCATGCTATCTGTGCCGGGATAGCCGAGACGGTGACCGGCTATGTAGACGTTGGCTTCTTGTTGCCAGGGGAAGCCAGTGCCTTCTAGGTGGATCGCGGCGTTCGCGTCCAGGGTCTCTATGTCGTCTCCGGCGGCGTTGGGTACGGTATCGTTGTCTATACGGCTCATCTTGGGGATAGTGAGCTTGAGGGTTTTATCTTCTGGACCTCCGACTTCCTGGACGTTACCGGCGTCGCCGGTATTTGGGACGTTGAATCCGGCGGGGTCATCCGTGTTGGTGGCGCTGGTCTGTCCACTCTGGACAAAGAACAGGATTATCAGGGCGGCACCAGCGGCCAAGAGGCTCAGGCTTGCGAACCACGTGATCAGGGTTCTCACTCGCATTCGGTTCGGGCTCCTTTAAGATAGATAAGTACGGGCACGCGATACAACCTCGCGAAATCTGCATCGCTGAAGTATGGAACGCGGTTGCGCTATCGCCAGCCAGGTATGCGTACAACATTGCTCCGAGGCTGACGTTCAGGTTGCGCGAGCTTCTAAATGCGGAGTCTCTGGAGCCGTTTGAGTGATCGAAAGCTGGGCGGCGGTTGTGTATACGCCGCCGGACGGAGCGAGGTCGTTGCCCTAGCCATCGAACGCGCAATATGAGCGAAGAGTGCGGCGAGCGACGGGCGAGTAAGCCGCACCGAACGCGCCGCCAGCACGAGAGCCGTACCTAGTACACACAGACCCGGCACGCTCATATCGGTGTGGCCTTCGTCTACGGTGCTGTTCCAGATCCTCTCCGGGGCACCGTACAGTATGGCGAAGGTGGCCCACGCCAGAACCACGAGCGGCAAGAGTTCCCGCGCCACTGTGCGAGTGATCGACATGCGGATTACTCTAGCACACGACTATCTAGGAACCGGGATCATACTTTTGAGGTGGTCTCGATCAGCACCTCGGAATTTAGCGTCCGGTGGATGGGACATTTCTCCGCTATCTCCATGAGTCGCTGACGTTGTTTGCCTTCGAGGGGACCATTGAGTTCGAGTTCTAGTTCGATCCGATCCAACCTCCCACTCTCGGTCTCGCACGTCTCGCAGTCTTTGGCGTGAATCCTGTCGTGCTTCATAACCACTCGCACGGATTCGAGCGGCCAATCCTTGCGCTTGGCGTACATCCTAACCGTCATCGCTGTACAACCACCGAGGGCGGCCAGCAGGTGGTCATAGGGTGTAGGACCAGCATCTGTCCCGCCAAACGCAGCGGGCTCATCGACCACCATAGCGTACTCACCCGCTGTCACATCCGTGCGTAGTCCATTACCATTTTGGGCTATCACTTGACCATTATCAGAACTCATCTCTCATAATCCTTCCTCGTGCCAATATTGGATATAAGAATTGCCTGCAAGATATTAGACCGTCCATCGAGTCGATCTCTTACCTCTGACCTACACTCGATATCGGGATCTAAAGACCAGAGACCTTGATCAGAGTTGCAGCATAGCCGTAAGTTAAGGTCTCATCAGGTCTATCTGCTCCAGTTCTCCGATCTCTTTTTTGTCGTTGATCGTGCGGTAGAGATCCAACGCGAGTTGCCCACTCAGCCAGAACTCCGCGCTGGTACCAAAGACCTTCGCCAGCCGCAGCGCCGTCGAGGGTGTGACGCGCCGCTTGCCGTTGACGATCTCGTTTACCCGCACGTAGGGAACTCGTATCTGAGTCGCAAGCTCCGTTTGCGTCATTCCTCGCGGCTTCAGAAATTCCTCCAGCAGCAACGCTCCCGGCGAGGTGGGAGACTGGTACTTCGTTATACGCAATCCATTTGGCCTCTCAGCCATCAACGCACCAGCCTTACTTCTACTGCTACATCGATACCTCCCCAGGCCCGATCCGCAGTCAGCACTGGTAGTTCGAGCCGAATTCCAAGCGCGATGCACGCCCGGTCTCCTGGGGAAAGACCGCTGGATCTCGTCACCGGACGTAGCAACCCAGTCTCGTAAGCCAACTCTCGCCCGAAGCTGTGGACCTCCAGCGCCAGTCCTTCGAGGGCTTCCCGGATCTCCTACTCGGGCATGCCGTTGACGACCAATTTCGCGACTACTTCCGAGAGGTTTACCGCGCTGATAGCCGCGTGAGGAATAGTCCCGGCTATCTCTTCATATCCGGGCTCCCGGTTTAGCAGCGCGAGAAGAGCCGAAGCATCCAGCGCCACCTCACTCACGGGCGGCTTCTTCGCGCCGCTCGGAGATCAACCCCTCCAACAGGCTCCGCTCTTCCGGCATGCAGCATCATCTGTGAAATAGAGGTGTTACAATTGTGAGCACTACACAAGAAATAGGAGGTTCATCGTGTATCGGGTAGGTGCTAGGGAACTAAAACAACATACGGGGGAGATCATCGAGCGAGTCAGGAAGGGAGAAAGGGTTGTTCTCACCCTGAGGGGAAATCCGGTAGCCGTGATCTCACCACTAGACGCGGGCGCTCTAGAGGATGCTTTGGGTGAAGAAGCGGTGAGGGCTGAGAGGGAATCTTTGGGCTGGCTCGCAGCTAGCGAGAGCTCCTTCGGATTTTGGAACAACGAGGAAGACGAGGTTTGGGACACGGTGGCTAAGGAGTAGCTGGTTTTGCAGACTTCTTACG
>JBGTFQ010000046.1:0-44349 GCA_041747155.1 Rubrobacteraceae bacterium | reverse complement strand
GTAGAAGTACGTCAGGCTGTGAACCGAATCGGGATAGGTCTCAAGATGCTCCGGCCCGCAACGCGACACGGCGAACGGATAGGAGAGGACTTCTAGCTTCCCGCCAAGCCCCGCATCCTCGGCCACGCGGCGGGCGACTTCTGGAGTGCCGTCAGAGGAGTCGTTGTCGACGAGGATGACACGCTCGACGGAGCGGAGCAGTTCCGGGAGAACCCAGGGTAGGGACTGGGCCTCGTTCTTGACGCGCATGACGGCGGTGAATCCTGAGGAGGAAGGGTTAGTGACCCAGTTCCAGTGGATATCGTAGTCGTTGAGACCTTCTCGGTTGCTCATCTTCTCCGGCACGCTTACTTGGCCTTCTCTACGGATGCAATCGACGAATCCGGGACTGCTTCAGAATTATCTCTGGTCTTTCGTGGAGAAGAGGTCTTCTGATGGAAGTATAGGTCGATGGGCTTTCGAGGCAGTGCCCAGTCTACCGTCACGTGTTGGACGCGGGGGTTGAAGGGGTCGAGTTTCTTGCCGGGATGGTGTGTTTTGAGGTCGTGCTTGGAGGGCAGGGAGATCCGCTGTCGCTTCAACCTGTTGCGCCAACCGTGCCAGCCACGGTCTACCTCGGATTTCTCGAATTCGCGGTTGCCGTACTTTTCCAGGAGGTGTTGCGGGCTGAGGAAGAGATAGTGTTTCATGTGGAACTTTGTAGGATATATGCGCATGGCTGGAAAATCCGGGCTGTGTCCGCCGCGTTTGCTTATGCCCACGGGCTCATCCTGCTTTTGCCAGGCCCTTACGAGGCGTGGTCCGAGAGAAGGGGTGAACGGATAGTACCCGCGCATCGTTCGTCCGTAGCCGGGATGATCGTGGTCCGGCTCTTCACGGGTCGGCACGAATGCGAACTCTTGGAAATCAACAGCGTTGTAGCCGGTCGACTGGACCCTAGCGAGGGTCTCAGGGAGTGTCTGTCGCGGTTGGGGAGGCAGGTGGATCTCATCGGCGTCGACATGCATAAACCAGTCAGCGTCCAGGGTCAGAGCTAGTTCCTCTTTGCGCTCAAGGATCTCGCGCCACCGGTAGACTCCTTCGCCCCGAGGGAAGGTCTCAATGCCGATCACACCATGCCCCAGGTAGCCCTGGGAGATCTCCACGGTTCGATCCGTGGAGGAGTTGTCTATGAGGTACACATCCACACCCTGACCTACGAGGTGCTCGATGCAATTCCCCACGAAACGCTCTTCGTTGTAGGTCGCCAGCAGCGCGACTACGCGGACTTTCTCGGGAGGATTTAGGAAGGTGCGGGCGAGGTTTAGAAGAAATCTCAATTTTCGTGTCGCCCTTCGGACGTTGAGGGCTACATTGAACGGCATCGCGATATCCTACTCGTTGCGGTCTCCGGTATCGAAAATCTTCAGCACCGTGGAACGATAGCAGGTTTAAGGCGGTTTTGCGATGAGATAAGCTCTGTGAGAGCCAGGGTCTCAAGGGTTCTTAGAGTGGGTTTGTCCGGTGGGATGAAATCTGTCGCCTGTTCGGGGCAGTGAGGGCTTAGATGCTAAGATTGCGGGCGTGAAGCGCAGCGGAAAAGAGCGGTAGTTGAGCGACCAATTAATCATCGCCGGTTTTCATCGGAGTGGTACTTCGGCGACGGCGCAGTTGCTCCACCGGGCTGGGCTATTCCTGGGCGACGAGTTGCTCGAAGCTAATTCGTCCAACCCTTACGGACATTTCGAGGATAGGGAGGTCGTGGACCTTCATCAGAAAATACTCACCGATAACGGCCTCACTTGGCAGGTAACCGAGCCTTTTCTGCCCGTGGTCAACAGGGAGCATTGGGATCGGATGAGGGACATCGTGGACCGCCGGAACTCCGAGCACGGGCTATGGGGTTTCAAGGACCCGAGATCCTGTATGTTCATGATGCTCTGGAAGTATTTGATGCCGGACTCGAAGACTTTGATCGTCTACCGGCATTTCTCGGAATCGACACATTCGCTGAGCCGACGACACTCGTACAACCTCTTCACCAACAAAGAGAACAGTTCTATACACCAGCGTTTTTGGGAGGAGCCGGATCTCGCGCTGCGTATGTGGCTCGCTCACAACGAGGCTTTGCTAACGTTCGCTCGTGAGTATCCAGAAGACACCATAATCATCTCGCTGGATAGGATCCGGGACGGTTTCCCGATAGTGCGGGCTATCAACCAACGATGGAGGTTACAGCTACGAGACCTTCCGATATCGGAGGTCTTTGATCCGGCCCTCAGCGGTCGGCGAGTCGAACGCCAGCCGGTCTCGGATCTACGCTTGATCCCAAAGGTCGAGTCCGCCTGGAGTTCGCTGGAAGAGTCGAGCAAAGAGACCGAGTTGATGTTCTTGGAGGAGGCCGTGGTTGCCGGAGAATGACTTCTACACGCCGACGAACCTGGATATGCTCAGGATGGAGAACGAGTTGCTAACCTTCGAGGTCCGCTTCCTTCGCAGCCGCCTGGGCATGGGCGAGGCTGAAAAACAGGGCTCCACGCTCTCACCCGCCCGGCTCTCGCGGCTCGAAGAAGCGGAGAGCGACCTGGTGCTTCTGGTGCGCCGCATTTCGAGAAGCCCGCTCGGTGTGCCTCTGCAGGCCAGTCCTCGCTTCCGCGATCTCGAAGAACGCTATCTTCGGACATCCGCGGGAGCCAAAGGCCCGGAGTATCTCGAAAGGGCGGAGCGGGATCTCACCGCCCTCCTAAAGCTTATGGGACGGCGTCCGCTGGGTGACTTACTGCGGCGCAAAAAGGAGTTTCGCGTCCTGGAACAACGTTACCTCTAAGATACGACGATGCCAGGCTCCAAAAACGTCGTCACCGGTGACCATCCAGTCGTATACGCGGGCCGCTTCTCGGAACGAATAGCGAAGGCCGGACTACCGCCGGACTGCTTGGTGCTCAGCGACTGGCAAGTCCTCCCCGCGCAACTAGGTTCCGCTTTGCGGCGAGCTACGGACCTGATCATCCTGGACCCCCTATCTTTCCCGTTCGAGTCCATGACCGACGAGCAGCGGGACATGCCGATAGTCTTGACGATCCCGACTGGCTCCGAGTCATTCGCGATTGACGAAGTGCTTGGTGAGCCCCTCCTGAGCAACCTCGGTCTCTTCGACCGCATCGTGACCGGCGACGACGCGCTATGGAACGAACTGGCCCAGAAGTACCGCTGGAGGCCGAGCCAGAGAATTCATCTGGATGCCACGCCCGAGACGGTTGCCGGCGAGATCTCAGTCCAAGAACGCGAGGCTGATGGAGTAGCCGTCACCGATGATGTATACGAGCCGCGCTCGTATTGGATCAACCGTGGACGGGAGTTGGCTCGGCGGGCTCCTCTGCGAGCTATCTGTAGCTCGCGATCAAACTTGCCGCTGAACAAGGCCATGCACCGGGTGCAGTTCGCCGCGCTCGAACCCCGGTTCGTCGCGGCGAAGGGCAGCCGCGACGCCGACGCGCCCTTTGATGTGTTGGAGGTAGGGGCGGGTGTGGGGCGTTGGGCTTCGGTTTCTGGTTTGTCCGGCACCCGATATCATGGGGTGGACTTGAGTGATGATATGCTCGGGGCCGCTTCCACAGACTATCCGGAGGCACACTTCGAGAGCCTCGGGCCGGATCTTCTGCTTCCATACGATGACGAGAGCTTAGATCTAACCTTCACCGTAGATACCTTGCACCACAATCCCACGCCATCGAAACGTACCCTGCTCTCCGAGATGTGGAGAGTGACTCGTCCGGGCGGGCGGCTGCTATTTCTAGAGGATTTTGTCGCGGAGCGTATGAGCCCAGGCTCTACAATCCATCCCATGTCCATAAAGAGCTTCGTTGGTCTGGTGATGGAGGCTTCCGCTGGACAGGTGACTCTAGAGTACGCGCAGTCACTCCGCTACCCCGGCGACGACGTTAGCCGGGCCGGTCTTTTGGAGTTGTCCCGACTCGGAACCCCGAAGAGTTGGTAGCGCCGCGACCACCCGTTTTCGTAGTATCCAATGATGTGGTCCCGAACCTCGCCTTGCCAGTCGCCGCGCCGGGACTCCGGGCCTTCGGTCTGGCGGAAGGTCTGCGGGCTAATGGATTGCGAGTAAAGACCCTGGTGCCTCGGGGGGCTGTGGATCGACGCTGGATGAGGTTGGGGAAATCCGCGCCATCTCCCACAGCGCCCGGCACGGAATTCGTGGACGAGCGACGGTTGACGAAATATCTAGAAGCCAACGCCCCCGCCGTGGCCGTTATCACGAACAGCAACCACGTGGACCACCTTCGGCCCATCGAAGGCATCCGATACGTCGTGGATTTCTTCGCGCCCAAGATGCTCGAAACGCTCTACCAGCACGGAGCGGTATATCCAAAAAAAGAGTTAAAAGACCTGCGGAGGCGTAAGATCCGGACCATAGAACTCGCCGATGCTTTCGTGGTGAACGGAAGCAAGAAAGTGCCTTATTTCCTAGCTTGGATCCTCCAAACCGACCGGGATATCCGGCAAATACCCCTCGAAGTCGTGAACATGTGCGTCCCGATCTCAATCTCCGAGAGTGAACCAAAAGACGACGGACGGACCAAGTTCGCCGTCGCCGGATATCTTCAGTCGTGGAGTTCGCCCGGTGGCTGGATGAGCGCGGTGGAGCGTCGATTGGGTGACCCGCGCATGAGTCTGGACTTACTGACTCCGTGGCACTGGGGTGGCGGAGCGGGACGCTCACACCAGTCCGAGAGCGGCCTCGACCAGCTCGCGGAGCATCCCTCCGTCACCACCCACGCATCAATGACCTTCTCGGATTTCCAAAGGTTCCTCTCTACTGTGGACGTGTCAGTGGATCTCTTCGAGCACAACCTCGAAAGAGAGTACGCGATGGTCACTAGATCCGTGATCTCGCTGACCTGCGGAGTGCCGGTGATACATCCACCGTTCACCGAAGTATCCGAGATGATCTCCAACTACGATGCCGGTTGGCTCGTGGACCCCCAAGATACGGAATCTATCGAGCGGATAATCGAGACCATTCTGGAGCAGCCGGACTTGCTGCGGGAAAAACAACGGAACGCTCGGAAGCTCGCCGCCGCCGTGCTGGATCCGAAGGTGGCGGTAATGCCTCTAGTGAGAATACTGGAGTCCTGGTGAGTCTGCCGGGCCGCTGGAAGCGGATCCACTTCATGACACCGACATTTTTTCCGGCAGGTGGAGTCGTGAAGCTCTTCGATTACGTGAACCATGCGATCTCACTGGGTTATGAGCCCGTCATCGCGAGTCCCGAGAGATACAAGCCGGGTTTGCTTCTGTTCGAGAACGAACGCTTTTCGAACATCTCGCCCGAGAATGGGATCCGGTTCGTTCGGCTGGAGCAAGCGTCCGTCGGTCCCTATGACCTTGCGTTCCTCTCCTGGCCGACGCACTATCCGCTGCTGGAACCCAGAATTAGCCGCTGGTCGCGCCACGAGCAGGTGATCCAGATCGTACAAAATGTTCGCTGGGCCAACCCAACTTTCGAGCGCGGTCACGCCGTTCGCTCGCTCTCGCGCCCGATGGCCCGCATCTTGACCAACGAGGTGGTCCTGAAAGCTTGCCAACCCTACCTAAACCCTTCCTCCATGACCGAGGTCATAGATCTCGGCCACAACGCCGAATTCTTCTCCAAAGACAGGACTGGCCCACTCGGATCTCCGATAAAGGTCGGCTATACGACCTGGAAATCCTATGTCGGGGACCGGGTGGCAGCGACGTTGTCAGGAACCGAAGGATTCGAGTTTCGAGCTATCCGAGAGCCTGTGGGCTGGGACGAGCTTCGAGACCTCTACCACTGGGCCGATGTCTTCCTCTCCACTCCCATGACCGAAGAAGGTTTCTACCTTCCGGGTCTCGAAGCGATGGCCGCCGGGAATATAGTTATTACCTCGGACGCTGGTGGAAACCTAGCCTACTGCAATTTCGGCGAGAACTGCCTCGAAGCGGGCTTCGATGACGCTGAAAGCTACGCAAAAGCATTGAAAGACCTCCGCGCCACGCCAGTGAACGAGATAAATCTCCTTAGAACGGCGGGATACGAAACCGTGGCTCGTCACACCCTGGATCGCGAACGGAAGCAGTTCGCCGGGTTTATGCAACGTCTCGTTCGGCATCTGGAGGGCGCGGAGCCGCAAGTCACCAGTATCGCCCGTGGCGAAGGTTAGACGAGGCTATGTACCCGGACTTCTTGGGGATAGGGGCTCAGAAAGCCGGTACTACGTGGCTGTACCACAACCTGCGAGCCCACCCCGACATCTGGATGCCGCCGCGCAAGGAAATACACTATTTTGACGGGATGGGTGAAGAGAAACCCAGCTTCGTCTCCGGCCTTCTCGGTAGGCAACCGGAGGACCAGCATTGGCGCGGACAGATGTCCGGATGGCTCCGCAAACACGCTCTAGACCAGCCATCCGCCGAGAATTTGCTTTGGGGATCGAAATATCTGAGTGGTATCCGGGACGATGAATGGTACGGCTCGCTCTTCGAGGCAGGGCGGGGGAAATTGGTTGGTGAGATCACGCCTTCCTATTCCGTGCTCAATAGGGAAGTCGTGGGCCATGTAAAAGATCTCATGCCCGAGGCAAAGATAATATTCATGATGCGCAACCCCATAGAGCGCGTCTGGTCCCAGACAGTCATGAGCTTCGACCGGACCAAGAAAGGCTCCGCCGGAACTGTGAAATCGAAGAAGCTTCTGCGCAGGACCAAGCACAATACTTCCCGGCGACTCACGAACTACCTGCGGACGCTCGAAAAGTGGAGCGCGTTCTACCCGGAGGATCGCATATTCGTAGGCTTTCTGGAGGACGTGCAACTCTTCCCGGTGCAGCTTCTAGGCCGGATATACGAGTTCTTGGGAGTAGAATCTTCCTTCATGCCACAGGGCTTGGAGAAGAAAGTGCATTCGAGATCCGTGGGACGCATACCGACGGATGTAGCCGCTCGTTTAGCGCGGAACTATGGAGACGAGATACGGGATCTCGATAAACACTTCGGAGGCTACGCTTCGTTCTGGGCCTATTGCGCGGAACGCTTGATCCAAGCCTCACCGTCGAACGACGATGCCCTTGTCTATCCCTTCACCGAATCAATCTTCTGGGATGACTGGGTCCGCCGCGAAACGATACCGAACACTATACAAAGCGGCCCGTTGAACTCCCTGTGGCGCAGGAGTTGAGGAATAAAATGGACTCTAGTTGTCTTCGATCTTGGTGTATTGGGCGGGCCGCGGGTCGCAGGGAGAGGGCTGAATGTACCCGGATTTCATAGGGATAGGAGCTCAGAAAGCCGGTACTACGTGGCTATACCAGAATCTACGCGCCCACCCCGACATCTGGATGCCCAAAGAAAAAGAGATCCACTACTTCGACGAGAAGGCCAAACCCGGTGGCGGTCTACTCGCCCATCTACGAGGCGACAGCCCTGCGGATAAACGTTGGCGGCGACAACTCGGCCTTAGCCTCAAAGCTCTCCCGCGCAACATGTCCACGGAAGACCTGGCCTGGTCCTACAAGTACTTTTTCGGGTCTCCCAACGACCACTGGTACGCTTCGCTCTTCGAGCCGGGCCGGGGTAGGATCACGGGCGAGACAACACCAGACTACGCGATACTGAGCAAGGCGAGCATCGCTCATGTCCACAGTCTCATGCCCGAGGCGAAGATAATATTCATGATGCGCAACCCGATAGAGAGACCGTGGTCGGTTATCAACATGGGTCTAAGGAGCCGAGGCGAGAACCCCGTGAGTATCTCACGCGACGAGTTCGAGGCGCGTCTGGACGGCAAGCGAAAGCGTCGAATGACGAGCTATTTGCGGACGCTTCGCAAGTGGAGCGCGTTCTACCCGGAGGATCGCATCTTCGTGGGCTTCTTGGAAGACGTGCATCTGTTCCCCGAGAAGTTGTTGAAGAGTCTCTATGACTTTTTGGAGGTTCCCGTGGTCTTCGACGAGCGTTTTCTCAGGCTCAAGGTAAATTCCGGCCAGCAGAGTACCATGCCGACCAGGTTCGCCTCGCAGGTAGCGGGGGCTTACCGGGGGCAGATCCGGAAGATGAGTCAGCGTTTCGGGGGCTACGCGGATTTCTGGAACTACTGTGCCGAGAGACTCGTCGAAGATCCTCCACCGGGTGAGGATCTAGCCTATCCCCTGTGGGAATCTCCCTTATGGGAAGATTGGATCCTCGCTTCGAACACGAGTGGCAGTAACCTGCCACAAATACAGAGCGGCCCTCTGTCGCGAGTGAAACTGTAACGAAAATCCTACACGCATAACCTGGAACTTACCTCGATCCAACAAAGGTTACGATCTCTTCCTCTCGATCCTTTCGAGACCCTGGCGTGCGGGTTTGGAGTCCGGGGTTATCTCCAAAGCTTGTTTGTAAGCTTCTGTAGCTTGTTCCGGTTTCTTCCATCGCTCGTAGACCTTGCCTAGCACGAGCTTGGAGCTCGCCCGTTGTTTCTTGTTCGCAGTCTGGGACTCCGGGGTTTTCAGCAATGCGTCTTCGGCGGACTCCAGGTACTCTGCGTCTTTCTCGGATTTCCAGAGCTTCAGGTAGACCTGGCCTAACCGGATCGAGTAACCGGGGGTGTCGGGATCCAGATACAGCGCCTCCTCGAAATTGATTGCCGCCTGCCCCGGACGATTCGCGGTCGCGTGGGATTTGGCGATGTCGCCGTAGACACTGGAAGCCCGTGGGTTCAGGCGGATCGCCCGCTCGAACTGCTCGTCGGCATTCGCCAACTCTCCGGCCAAATTGAGTGACTCACCGTACCGCACGCGATACTCCGGCACGTTAGGATACCTCTCTACTACCGTTTCGTATTGCTTCAACGCTTTCTCTCCCTGCGTGTCCTGAAGCAACTCGGCAAGCTTGAAGCGTAGACTCACGTCCCACGGAGCCAGGGAAACGGCTTCCTCCAACGCATCCTGAGCTTCGGCGATGCTCCCTGCTTCGGTATACGCTTTAGCGAGCAATGCAAGCGAAACTGGATCCTTCGGGCTCAGACTGACGGCTTGCTCCAGGTTCGGTACAGCTTCCTTGGGTCGCTCTATAGCCAGGTAAGACCGCCCAAGACCCTCGTACACCATAAACTCTTCATCCTCAGTAGCCGTTGGAGCTAATGTGTAGGCCTTGATGGCCCTCTCTCCCTCGCCATCGTTGAGGTATCCATTGGCTACAACGATCTGAGTATACTGCAGCTCATCTAGCTTGATTTCGTATAGTCTGTACCTGTGACCAGGGGAATTCAGCATCTCGAATTCTGGGGTACGTTCTAGCTGTTGGTTTAGCGGAGAACTAGCAGGAAGCAGCACGTAATTCACTTCGTAACGTCGCAGTATGGACAGTGCCTCATCGTCGAGAGCCTTGGTATCGAAGAAACTCTCGACTTCCTCCACCGATCTATAGGTCTCCGAAGATGCTACATCTGAGAGAGCCGCGCTTCTGTAGTTCACGTAGTAAGCTTCCGGCATGTAGCCCATGAAGCAACTAGTCTCTGCGTCCGGCGCGAGTATTACGGTTGGAGTTGTGACGTTCTCGTTCATCCAGGGGAACATGGGATCCTGACAGTAACTCTTATCCTGGGCGATCTCCCCTTGCTCATCGGCTGATCTCACGTTCGCCGCCACCATAGGCGTAAAGACTGCTACCAGAGCGCAGACGAAAAGTAGCGGGAGAATGTGAGCTATTCGATTCGATGGCCCTCGTTCGATCAGCCGAGATTTCAAAAGACTCAGCAGCTCCCAACACATCCAACCTAGAGTCAGTATCGCCGCGAGAGGTATGGGCCAGGCCAGGCGCCAGATGGTCCAGGGGCCAACTATCCCACCGGCGAGAACCGCCAGCGGGGGGACGTACACCAGAGCCGTTGTAAAAAGAAGCGTACCGAGTAGCAACTGCGCCGCCAAGCTCCGCTTCGCTCTCCAGACCAGAAATGGTATGCCAAGCAAGTAGGCCGCCAGTATGGGCGGGTCGAGCACGAGAGACGGGTGCATGATGTACGAACCGTCGCCGAGCAGGAAGAGACGTTCGTTTCTCTGCGAGGACAACAGTAGCTTGTCGGATACGACCGACGCTTTATCCAATATGGAGAGCGAGGCTGACCCCGTTGCCAGGAGATACGCCAGCGGTGGCAGGACGATACTCGACATACCCGCTCCCAGAGCGAACAGGGACTTCCAGGCTGCGGAGTCGCGCCAGTTGGCCGCCGCATGCGCCAACCCGAAGCCGGTCACGGAGATCCCGATCAGCACTAGTCCTATGGGATGTATCGAAACCACTGACCAACAAACAAAAGTAAAGAGAAAGAGATAGCGTAGGTTTCGCTCCCTCAGGAAGAGAGCCGCTAGACTCAGCGCGACGGGCAAAAATATGAATCTGACAACGAATTTATCTTCCACTATACGACCTACAAATTGGGTGCCGAGGCTCTGGGGTGAAGAATCTAGATGGTACAAGAAGAACAGTGCAGCGAGACATCCCGATATGAGTGCGGCAACTCTGTTTTGGAAAATGGACAAAGCTAGCCCGTAAAGAGCCAGGACGCTCAACAGGATTAGCGCTGGAGCCAGATACGTCGTTAGCAGCGTCACCGGGTTGATGCCGGAGACCCAGGAGAACGCCGCTTGTTCCAGGGACCAGCCCATCACGGAGCTGCGAGAAAACCCCCCGACAAAAAAACTATTGAGAGGGTCCAACCCAAAGAACCTCTGCGCGTACATGACGTAGGCCCAGAAGTCCGACCTAGCGCCCTGGTGTATCCCCACGGAAGCGAAACCCAGAACTGCCGTAAGGACGATCAACAACACCCAGAGAACTCGCTCGTTGCCGCCGGTTTCCCGGCGTTCCTCGGTTGGCTCGGGGCCGCGAAACATCAAGACGATTGCGCCAACCACAGAGAGAAGAAACACGCCGCCACACGCCAGCAAATAAGTATCCAGGTTCCACTTCAACAACAAGGGTGGAAGAGCCAGAAGTCCAAAGATACCGGCACTCAAAGCAAACGCCGGCGGCACTCTGGAGAGTATGCCACGAGATTTGCCCACTCGTCTACTCAATAGCAAATCCAACAACACGAGACCGGGCAACATGAACATCACGAAAGCTGCCAGCGCGGCTACCGGTCCTCCGGCGGCAAACGTTCTCAAAGGTCCAAGAAGCAGAGAGCAGACTATGACAAGGAGTAGAAGGAGTACCCAAGCTGGATCCAAGCTGCCGAGTTTAGAGTGTTTGCGGCGAGACAGTGAAATACGCATCCTCATTATGGGTAGCCTTCAGGGTACTTAATGTTCTACGGCGATTAAACCATGAGGATCTAACGTATTCCATGAATCCAAAGGCGAGGCTCACCCGTTCACTCAGAGTCTCGGACACTTACTCTCAATCCGGCAGAAAGTTAAGAATATCCCCCCTGTAGCAGTGAGTTTTTGTTACTCGCTGTCGCCGAGTATTTTGCTGTAGAGATCCAAGTATCTCTCAACAGCGGCATCCCAAGTGTATTGGTCCCGCACCAGAGAACGCAGTTTTTCTCCCATCGGCTTCAACTTGCTTGTGTCCGCGAGCATCTCTTCCAAACCGCCTCTGAGCCCTTCGACGGAAGCTGCGACCACTCGCCCGCCACCGAACCGTTCCACTTCATCGAAACCACAATGATCCGTTAGCAGCACCGGTGTCCCCGTGGCTCCGGCTTCGAGAGCCACAATAGACATTGCCTCTTGTCTCGATGGTATGACGAGTAGATCAGCGGCGTTGTACGCCTCGGATTTCATCGTTCCACCCACGTAGCCTAGAAAGTGGACGCAATCCTCGATGTTCAGCATTGAGGCTGCATGTCTCAGACCCGCGAGCATCCCATTGTCGGGTCCGGCGAATACCAGACGATGGTGAGGAAACGACTCACTCACCTCCGAGAAAGCTCGCAGCAGAAGGTCCGGTCCCTTTATATGGTTGAGCCGCCCGACAAAAAGTATGAAAGGATCATCTCCCAGACCGTACTCGTGGCGGAAACTCTCGCCATCGCTATCCGGGAATTCCTCTGCGTTGATGCCGTTTGGTATTAGGGAGACATCGCGAACCGGGACTCCATACTCCTCGAACTTCGGGAGTTCCGACACGGCGATGGCAACGTGACCGTCAGCTTCTCTGATCAACCTTCGGCCCACAATGCGATTGTAGAGATACTTCAGTAATTTGGAGCGACCGTAGATCGGTAGCGCGCCAGCCGGACAGACTACGTAAGGTTTACCGAGACGTAGCGCAAGTAGATAAACTAGAGCGTTTATGAGAGTCCAATGACCCATGAGGTGGATAATATCCGCATTAGCGACCGTACTACGAAGTTGCCTGAGCGAGAACCTGGGAACATAGTAACGGTCAAGCAGGATTGGAAGCGACACGATCCTCGCGCCCTCCAGATCTCTTATCCTCGGGGTCGTCAAGCCCTTGTCGAGTATAAGGACATCGCACTTTATTCCCGCCTTTACCAGATGCCGACTCATCTGAAAGGTGCGCTCGGCGGTACCGCCACCGGACACAAGGTCTATCGTAGTGTTGACATTGAGCACAAGCATGACAACGAAGTCTAGCAGCAGGTATTACTGCCCGTGGGCCTCCGGATACTTTGGTCAAACCGACAGTCGCCAGATGTGAACCTTCGGCTCATTGCGTTTGGCGAGCCGCCACCAAACGCCGGACCTCATCGGCCAGAGACGTAACGTCCGAGAATCCGGCCTCGTGAATCTTGCGGGAATCAAAGGTTTGCTTCACGCCTATAGGACGACGTGAGATCTTAGCCAGAAGTTCCAATATCCAGTCGGGCATTGGCAAGCTTGGTAGCGGACGTTTCCCGTAAAGCCTTCTCACGAAATCCTGCATGGTCGCATAGCTACCGTTCTCAGGATAGTGGTCGTCGGAAACGAGAAAGATCTCTCTTGAGGATGCCATTGGCTTCCGCAAGCAGAAACCAATGGCAGCGGCCACGTTGCTCACAGCAACATAACGCAATCGACGGTAGCGTAAAAGGCTACGTTTTACGATTCCAAGTACTGGGCGATCTGTAGCGTCCCGGATCAAAACAAGAAGCCCTTCGCCATCAGTCCCGACAATCTCCGTAGGCCGCACCACGATTAACTCGCAGTCCTCTCGAAGACCGTCCCGCCACAACGTCTCACAGGCGAGCTTGGTCTCCGAGTATTCTCCAACCGGATAGCAAGTGCTCTCCTCGTCTACAATTCTTGAGTGATTCTCCCCATAAACTGAGACGGAACTTACCAAGACTACTCTCCGCAGCATAGAACTGGCGTTGACCGCTTCCAGCAGATGCTTGTTGTACGCGATATTCTCTTGACCAACCGGCATGGAGTAAGCAACATGGCAGAGTGTTTCTCCATCCGCGAGCTTTTCCGGCGCGACGGGTTCGGATAGATCCATGGTCCTCCAAGTTTCGTTCTGTAGCAGCTCGGGCTTCTCGCGCCCTAGTAACACCACAGGCTCGTCTAAAGCGGCCCGGAGATGGCTACCTAAGAATCCGGTTCCTCCAGTCAGCAGGATGGTGAACATCTCATTGTGAGAGTTTGGGGATAAGGTTCTCATAGATGTTTATTCTATAGATCCGCTATGGTCGTAAAGCTCTGCGGCGGTGAAACCACAAGCCGTAAGTCCAAAGAACATTACGGCCTGTCCGTTTGGGAGAAACACTTCTAATCATCGCAATCAATCCCACACGAATTCTCAGAACAGCTTCAGAGTCGAACTTATCGACATGTTTCCACTTTGCAGAGGCCGAGATCGGCGTTTCAGCATCAGAGTAAGCGTCGAGAAAATCACTCCGCATTCGTTCTGCTAAGATGCAGCGATGCTAAATTTGTGGCGTGAAAACTAAATTGTTGAACACGGAATCCACTATGGATCTGTGGAAGGGAAAACGTGTCCTTGTTACAGGCGTTTGCGGCACAGTTGGCCGCGAGTTGCTGCGACAACTCGTCCAGCGAGGTGTTGACGAGGTAGTCGGGATAGACAATGACGAGAGCGGTATTTTCCTTTTGACCCAGGAATATCTGGCGAGGCCGCAGGTGCGCTTCTACGTGGGAGATATCCGAGACAGAGATAGCCTCATCCGCAGAATGTACGGAATGGAGGTTGTCGTTCACGCTGCGGCTCTCAAGCATGTAGTGCTTGGAGAGGAGTCGCCTCGGGACGTGATCCAGACGAACGTACTCGGCACTCAAAATGTTATAGACGCGGCATGGGAGAACGACGTGGAGCGCGTCCTTCATACTTCCTCTGATAAGGCGGTCAACCCGACGAACGTCATGGGAACCTCAAAACTTATGAGCGAGCGTCTGATGTCTGCCGCAAACGCTATGCGTAGGAGCGGCGGTCCCATACTCGCTTCGACCCGGTTTGGCAATGTCCTCGGTAGCAGTGGGTCGGTCGTACCTATCTTTAAGCGTCAAATCTCGTATGGTGGGCCGGTTACCCTTACGGATCCTCGCATGACGCGCTTTGTGATGACGTTGGAGGAGGCTGTGCGGTTGGTAATGGAGTCCGTGTTTATCGCTCGCGGCGGCGAGGTTTTCGTAACCAAGATGCCCGTTACCCGCATAGCGGATCTAGCAGAGGTAATGGTCGAAGAATTGGCTCCCCGCAATGGTCTGAACCCATCCGATGTCCAAACAAAGACGATAGGTGTAAAGGCTGGCGAGAAGCTGCACGAGGAACTCCTTAACGAGGAAGAGACCCGGCGCACGATCGAACTCGATAACTACTTCGTAGTCCTACCCGCGTTTGGACCCGTGCCAGGCGAGAACGATTATCTGGCCGCTGCGGGGCAAAAAGAAGTTGGTGTAGAGGTTCCTTACAAGTCGTCGGTGGAGAAGCCGATGGACCCAAAAGAATTGCGAGCCTATCTGGTCAAGCATCAGCTTCTAGAAGGAGGTGAGTAGTGTGCGCGTTCTGATTCTCGGAGGAGACGGATATCTGGGCTGGCCGACGGCCATGGCCCTCTCGGAAAAGGGTCATGAAGTCTGGACGGTGGACAACTACCTGCGACGCAATATCGCCCAGCAGACCTCTTCCGAAGCTCTTATGCCGAGCCCCAACCTACATGACAGAGCATCTGTCTGGAAGGGTATCTCGGGCGAGGCCGTCAAGGTATCTATCGGGGATTGCCGAGACTACCGTTTCTTGTCGGGAATCTTTGCGGAGTTTAAGCCGGAGGCGGTGATCCACTATGCCGAGCAACCGTCGGCTCCTTACTCGATGATCGACTACGATGCCGCTCACCTTACGCTGAACAACAACCTCACGGTGACTTTCAACGTGATCTGGGCTGTCATGGAGCACGCTCCCGACTGTCACATCATAAAGCTAGGCACTATGGGCGAGTATGGCACTCCCAACATAGACATAGAAGAGGGCTGGCTGGAAGTCCAGCACAAGGGCCGCAGCCACACCTTCCTATATCCGCGTCAAGCTGGCAGTCTCTATCACACTACCAAGGTTCTCGACACCGACCTTCTTTGGTTCTATGCCCGCACCTACGGCCTGAGAGTCACCGACCTCATGCAGGGACCCGTGTACGGACTATCAACGGATGAAGCCGATCAGGACGAACGCCTACAGCCCAATTTCCACTACGACGACATCTTCGGTACGGTAGTAAACCGATTTTTGGTTCAAGCAGTGGCCGGTGTGCCGCTCACCGTATACGGTAAGGGCGGACAGATCAGAGGCTATCTCAACCTCAGAGACACTCTGCAATGCGTCGAACTCGCGATGAACAACCCGGTAGAGAGAGGGAATCTGCGTATCCTCAATCAGTTTACCGAAACGTTCTCTGTGAACGAACTGGCCGAGAAAGTAAAGCGGGTTGGTGACGAACTGGAACTCAATGTAAAGATTGAGTCCATAGACAACCCGCGCAAGGAGGTCGAAGACCACTACTACAACCCCAGCCATTCAGGTCTTATGGAGTTAGGACTAAAGCCTCACTACATGTCCGACGAAGTATTGACCGAAATGCTAGAGAAAGTCATCAGCTACAGAGAGCGCATAGACGAGCGTAAGATTCTGCCTCGGGTCAAGTGGTCTTGACCGGTGCAAGTGGCTTCCGGGCCGTCATGGCAATCAGGTCTGTTTCGTAGCTCGTTGTTACGTCAAGGTCGGTGAAGCCAGCCTCCGTCACCATCTTTGACAGCGTCTTCGTCGAAAAATGGTACGTATGATTCCAGAAAAGCATGTTCCAGTCTTTACCCAGCCTATCGAACGTGCGGCAGTCCACATGAAAAGTGGTGATGTGGACGATGCCGCCAGGACTCAAGAATCCGTGCGCGGTCCGCAAGTCTTCGAGTGGATGATAGGTGTGTTCGATGTAATCGTGCATGATCACCGCGTCCAGTGATTCGAGAGACAGGTCCAAATCAGTCAAGCTATCGTTAAACACAGTGAGACCTTGCTTCTCGCGCATGACCTGGCAGGCATAGGCGTTGAGATCGTTGCCGCTGGCTTCGATCCCCCTTTCTTGCGCCGCTGAAAGTAAGTAACCTACACCACAACCCACATCGTGCAGACTTTCTACTTTCTTGCCTAGATGTTTCTCCACTTGGTCTATGATCACGTTTTCTTTGGCTATCCTGTTCTCGTACCAATCCGGTAGGGTATATTTGACGTTAGAAGAAAGAGCTACACCGTACCGTAGCCTATTTTCGGTGAATTCCCTTGAGCGCTCGGTTGTGGACTTCAAGTAGTCTGTCCACGTTGACTCGCTTATCCTCGGAGAGGTAAACCAGAGACCACACTCGGTGCATTCGACAATGCGATTGCCGTCTTTTGCTATCAACTTCTCTGCAACAGACTGTCCTGAACATATGGCGCACGACGGGTGCTCATCAAAATGAGCAATGCGGTCTCGGGATTGATCTTCCAAGCTGTCGTCGGACGGCACAGCGCCAGCCTTCTTGAGCAGCCGCCAGAACACAGCCTTGACAGTTTGAATAAACTCGCTTACAGAACTCAATTTTCTCAACCTCTGAAACACTATTCTCACCGTCTGACCCATGTAGAATTTCCCAGGTATGTTATCTGAAATATTGTCATTTGCATGATCTAGTAGCGTAGAATAGCAACCTACCTAGCGCACTAGTGGCTGGAGCTGAGGTTTTACGAGGCTAGAGGCATTGGAAGGATGAGGGTTTGCCAGAGAGATTGTCCACATACGAGGCTACGAACCGCTGGAGAATAACCGCTGCTTCGCGTGAGCGAGCAAAACGTCTCTACAATCATAATTATTCGGAGTTTCTGCCGCATGATCGTGGCGCACGCATCCTGGACCTCGGGTGCAGCGAAGGGATAGCGATTGAGTGGCTCCTAGAAAACGGCTACGGAGATGTCTTTGGCGTTGACTCGGATGAGGTTGCTATACAAGAAGCACGAGAGATGCTTGAGAATCAGACGATCACAGCTCAGGTCGATTGCGCGGACATGCGCGAGTACCTGAAGCTTCAAGAATCTTCGAGCGTCGATACGGTGATAATGCTCAATGTAATCGAGCACTTGGAGAAACCATACTTGATGGAATCCCTGGCCGAGATTCGTCGTCTTCTCAAGCCGGGCGGGGCGTTCTTGGCGCAGACGGGCAATATGGAAAACCCGTTTAATTTCGGCCTATTCGCTCGTGACTTCACACACCAAATTCCCTTCACCGTCAACAGTTTGAGACAGGCGCTCATCATGAGCGGTTTCGAAGTCAAATCGGTAAACATAAGAACAGTGCGATTTGAGACCACTCTGAGGAACTTTCCACTTCAGATCGCCAGTCCTGTAGCCGGATGGATTGTCAAGCAAGTAGCTGCCTCCATGAGAATGAAGATCCAGGAGACCGAGCCATTGATTTACTGTGTGGCCCGCAAGTGACATTCATGATGCACCTTGAGTACGCCTCCCATCGCATCCCATGATAGGACAGGATTCTACGTCGAATCTCCGACGTGGCACGCTTGAGGCTTTCGCGCTAAGAAGCGTGGGCGTGGTTTCTTTGTTTGCCATGCATACCGTCTTGGGACGTTCTATTGGTCCACAAGGATATGGCACTTTCAGCTACGTGCTGGCATTGACAAGCGTACTGGCAGTAATAGTTCCGCTGGGATGGCCGATGGCTCTGATGCGCTTTGCAGCTCAATACACCGAGCAACGAAGCTGGGGATTGCTCCGAGGGGTAGTCGCACGAGGCTATCAGGTTACCCTGCTCTCTTCCATAACGAGCTCATGCTTACTTCTAGGTGTGTCGTTTTGGCCCTCATTGCCAGAGAACTTGGTCGTTGGCCTACGCTTCTCCGCTCTTCTGCTTCCTTTACTGTCGTTTGTCGGGTTGCGACGAAGAACATTGCAGGGGCTACGCAGGACGAAATCCAGCATCTTCCCGGAGGAGATCTTTCTACCGCTGTCGATGTTGGCGGGAACTTATCTGTTCTATGTGAATACGTCCTCCGGCGCCCTGTTTCTATACGCCGGTGTCGCACTGCTCGCTTTTCTGCTCGGCAACACACTGCTCACACGAAGTATGTCCAGAGAAACACGCACAACCAAGCCGGTTTTCGATACTCGCTTCTGGATGGTTACGGCTTTACCTATGGTCTTTATCGGTTTCAGCCAGACAATACTCGGACGCATGGACATACTGGTGCTTGGTTCTGTGCTGGAAGACAAAACTATC
Source organism: Rubrobacteraceae bacterium (assembly GCA_041747155.1). Classification (GTDB taxonomy): domain Bacteria; phylum Actinomycetota; class Rubrobacteria; order Rubrobacterales; family Rubrobacteraceae; genus JACDDK01. Next base: position 25,622 of record JBGTFQ010000046.1, on the reverse strand, counting down.
GGACTTTATAGTGCCGCGAGCCGTATAGCTATACTCATTACTTTTGTCATGACGGCGGTAAATACTATTGGATCACCTATGTTGGCTTCTGCTCACTACGGCGGACGACCAGACCAATTTCACTCGATTATGCGCTGGGCGATGCTGTGGTCCACACTCGGCGCGCTGCCGCTCCTAGGGGTAATGATCGTCTTTCCAGAGTTTTTGTTGGGTATGTTCGGAGACGAGTTTGTCGAGGGGGCCAACCTATTGCGGATACTCGCTCTCGGCCAATTCGTAAACGCTGCTACCGGCCTTGTGGGTTCGGCATTGGTTATGACCGGACGGGAGAGAGAGTTTGCCAAAGCAACTGGTATATCGGCTGCAGCAAGCCTGGTGGGTAACTTGGTTGCAGTGACTATCTGGGGAGCTTTGGGTGCAGCCATTGCTACCTCCGCCTCCATCGCGCTCTACAATCTATGGCTTCTACTGCTCGTGTCGAAGGTTGCCACCTATAAAGCTAGTAGCGAATGACTACCGTGACCCGTAAGGTAAGCAGCCGAATCTTGATTGCTCTCGCAGGTCTGATGAGTTCTTGGGCTCTGCTAATGATCGCCAGCGCGTTCGATATCTGGCAGGCTTCTTTTGTCGTGGTCCTTTTGGCTGCGGGTTTAATGGGATGGGCCTTGCGTGTGGAAGGGTACTTCCATCCTGTCTTCCTTTTCTGTGGTCTTGCGCTTGTAACGACGCTGGTTGGGTTGATATGGATGACGACTCGTATGAACGGAACCCTGACCTTTGGAGCGTACTTCATCGAGATCACCCCTCAGGACATGTTTCTGCTTGCGCGGGAGCAATTACTCCTTTTGGCTAGCGCCTACTTGGGATTCCTCGTCGTAAGTGGATTTGGCTCGCGGCGTGCTACGAGCGAACTCGCGCAGCCAGTCTCTGTTCCCTCGCCAGCATGGCTCTGGGCTATATTCTACGCTTTGGGGGTGCTGGCGCTTCTCTACCTGATCCTCGCCAGTGGCGGTTTCGCAACTCTCTTCGATAGCTTAGGGGAGAAGTACGAGAGGGCAGCAGGAAGAGGATGGGCGGTACTGATAGTGTACTTCGCCTATGTAGGAGCGCTGCTATGGTACGTACGCAACTCTCAACGGCCAGCTTGGCAGCGGTATGGCGGGCTGGTCTTGTTGCTTTTCCCAATGCTTCTTACGGGATCCCGCACGGATTTCTTGATCTGCCTGCTTGCTGCGGCATATATAGACGAGAAGGCAGGGCAGCTTCCAAAGGAAAGAAATCTTTTACTGGCGGGCATCTCGATAGCTGTATTTTTTGCTGTGTATCAATTGTTCAGGGGACAAGCAGACTATGGTCTCCTAACAGCGGTCTCTAAAGACCTTTCCATGGGAGTTGGATACGTCATCGCTGTTCGCGAGAACACCGTTGGCGGCCAGTTCAGGCCAGCCACGCTATGGCTGGCAATCTCCCCATTTTTGCCGGGGAGATTGGAGAGCGTCTTGGGTGTACCAGCGAGTCCTAACTACGTGTTCACTCAGGCTCGCGTCCCCGGTGCTCTGAGTACGCAATCCATGGGTGTTATGGGCGAGGCCAACTACACAATGCGGTACGGTTGGAGCTTCTTCTACTACTTCGTCGTAGGAGGAGTGCTGACTTGGATCGAGAACGCTGGTCGGCGAAATTGGACTTTGCTAAACGCCGTATTGGCTGGGAGTACCTTTAGGATGGTCAAGGGAGGAGTGACAGTTGGAATTGCTAACGCGCTGCTATTGATAGCTCCTCTGATAGCTGCGGCTGCGGTCTGCTCATTAATCGGGCGTGTAACTGAGAGGAAAGGAAAATCCGATGCGTCCGAAGATTGAGATCGCTTATGTACATAATCCAACCAGGTCGCATAAACTGCTCCCGCTTTTCGGCGAACTTCCGGTCATTGAGATACGTAACTTTCGCGATGCTCTTCGGCTACGCAACAGACCGAATCTTCTCGTCGTGACGGACAATTTCGGGAAGTCTGGTCTTGTCGGAGCAGTTGGTGCTACGTTAGCTCGCGCTCCTTTTGTAGTTCGGTTGCGAGGCGATTTCTTTCGAGAAGAGCTTGAGCGTGCTGCTGATCGCCAATCCTATGTAAGGTGGATTAAGTACCTTCTAAATATCGTACTAGCGAGATTGTGTCTACGTAAAGCGCGAGTGGTGATTTGCAATTCTCGTTACCTGGAATCGGCAATACAGCCTTTCCTGGAGAGAGACAAGATGACCGCCGTAGTCCACAACCCTTACACCCCTCTACAACCTTCGCCCCGATCAGTGTTGTTGCCGTCTTCCGAGAGTGGTTTTCGTCTGCTAACCGTGACCAACATGACCCTGTGCTCTAAGGTCGGGCCATTGATAGAGGCTATGGGAACCTGGATGCCCCGCAGCTTGTGGGAAGAGTTGGATATACGGTGGGTTATCTTTGGTGAAGGTTATCATCAAGATTCTATTAGAAGGGTTGTATCGGAGAGACAACTGGGAGAACGAGTACATTTGATGGGGAAATCGAGGGTGGGACCGGAGACTTACGAATGGTGCGATGTAGTGTTGCATCCAACGGGCATGGATGCTTTCCCCAACGTGCCAATGGAAGCTTTCATGAACGGGCGACCCGTGATCACAAACACCGAGAGCTGCGGAACACGAGAGCAAGTCTTCGACGATTACAATGGTTTCGTAGTGGATGACAGTGTTTCGTTCGTTGCGGCCCTAAGAGCATACTCTGACGATCCAGATCTGCGCGCTCGTCACGCTGAAGCCGGACGTTCTCTAGTTGAACGGGAGTTTTCCATGGATTCTCAGCGGTTGGCTATGTCACAAGTTCTGAGTGGACTGGTCGCTGGAGGTTACACAAAATGAATCCCGACAGCATAGGCCACATCTTTTAGCCGTGTCCAAACACGCCTCAAGTGCAGATAGGGTTATCCTAGAAGGAAACAGTGCTGACCTACGCGCTCACTTTGGTGAGCTAGACGCACTGCGCGGTATCGCCATACTCATGGTCTTCATAAGCCATTCCACCGGCTACTGGATGCGATATACGGGAAGACCTCTGACCGTCCCTTTGCTGAACGTAAATGTTGCTGAAACCTTTCAGTATGGTTATCTAGGAGTGTCGTTGTTTTTCCTTCTAAGCGGTTACCTGCTGACTTGGACGGAGGGGCAACGGTTGAGGACAGGCGCATATACGTTGCGCTCTTATGCCGTGCGGCGATTCCTGCGTCTTGTACCCGCAAACTGGTTCGCACTCGTGGTGGTTATTATTGTATGGCCCACTAGCCCTTCTATTTTTGATGTCCTTACACAAGCTTTTTTCCTAACAGGGGTAAGTCCTTACAGTTTGTATCAGCAGGGAGAACTGCTCGTGCTAGATCGGGTAACATGGTCGCTCACCGCCGAGGTGGTTTTCTACCTGATGCTTCCTCTTATAGTGCTCAAGCTACGACGATATGCTCAACGTCTGACCTTACTGGGCATTTTGGTAGCGATTTCATTAGCCGTGCGACTTTACATAGTCCAAAACGCCGCAGAATTCACACTATTGCAACCGAGTGGTTTCAGTATGTTTGGGTATCTTTACTTCCTGCCCGTAATTCATTTGTATCTATTTCTGGTGGGCGCGCTGATAAGGCCGATTGTGGAACATGTAAAGGAGAATAACCTCAACGTGCAGCCATTGGCTTTCATTCTACTCTCGGGTTCCTTGTTGTTCTTCATCGCGTTTCCGTATCTAGGTATGACTCAAGGTGTCGCACGGCAAGGACCCGCGGGGATGCTCGGAGACATGGCAGTCATTGCGCTGTTCCTCGCCGCCTTGTTGGGTACACCTATTCTACGAGGTGTACTCAAATGGAAGCCCCTAGTGTTTGTTGGCACGATCAGCTATTCTATGTTTCTCTTACATAAGACCGTTTTAGTCGTTGTCTATGGCTTTATAGGGAAGGACGCAAATCGTTGGGCAGCTTCCTCGAATTGGTTTGAAGTTTGGTTTCTTTTCGCGGTAGTTACCGTCTTTATGCTTGTTGTATCTGTCTTCATCGCTGCTCTGAGCTACAGATTCGTCGAGATGCCGTTCTTGAAGTACAAGCCAAAGTGACGAGATGGAAAGCTGCCGGGAGGTGGATCGCATTCCGGCCAAGACACAGCATATCTTCCGGTGTGCGCTTTAGGAAAATTGAAGGGCTGGTTAGATACAGTGTGTTTCATGTGCTTGCCAGGGGTGCTATCTCAGTTGGTCGGGGGTGTGGGTGTGATCCTGCACGCGCTATACGGCATGAGAAGTGAGAAGATGTCCGGGTGAAAGTTCTATTCGTGTTGCCAGCTTATTATCCCGCTCTGGACTTTGGCGGTCCCATTCCAGTGGCGCAGGATACCGCCCATCGTCTCACCGAGCGCGGTCACGAAATCACGGTCTGGACCACCAACCTACTGACTCGAAGCACGAAGATGGGTTCCAAGACCGAAGAGCGGGAAGTAGATGGGATACGAACGGTCTACATGAATAGTGTTGGCCGATATCGTTGGGTTGGCATAGCACCGGACGTTTTCGGATACCTGCGCCGGGAGCTTGCGAACTACGATGTGATCCACATCTACGGTTACCGGGAGTTTCTGACGCTCGCTGTTGCGATGTATGCTCGGAGAATCGGAAAACCTTACGTGCTGCAAGCCTTGGGCACGACGGCTCGGATGAACCGCAGCCTGAGCAAGAAACTCCTCTATGACTCGGCCCTCGGTAGCTCCATCCTCAAGAATGCCGCCACGCTTATAGCCAAGAGTCATCTGGAGAATCAGCAGTATTTAGAAGCTGGCGTGCCACCGGAGAAGATCACCCTGCTCCCTAACGGCATAGAGTTGCCGGAGGAAGCGACGACCGTGGAGCCGAGCAGCTTCCGTCGAGCGAACAATATAGGCGACGATGAGACGTTAGTGTTGTTCCTGGGCAGGATCGACCCAATAAAAGGTCTCGATATCTTGTTGCCAGCCTTCGCCAACGTCAGAGATCGGGCTCGGCTCGCGATAGTCGGACCGGACGAAGGCAAGCGGCAGGGATATGAGGATCTCGCGGCGCGCGTTGGACTGGGAGATTCCATCACCTTTGTGGGGCCGCTATACGCAGAAGAGAAATGGGCAGCTTACCGGGATGCGGATATATACGTGCTGCCATCCGTATTCGAGAACTTCCCGCGTACGATCCTCGAAGCTATGGGTTGTGGAACGCCGGTCATACTAACCGACCGTTGTGGCATTGCGTCTCAGATAGAAGGACGAGCGGGATTGGTGGTGCCCTACGACGAAATATCGCTCTCCGACGCTCTCGCACGGCTCGTTGACGACCGGGAGCTGCGTGCCGAGTTGTCTGAGAGCGGTCTGCGGCTGTTGAGCGCTGAGTTTTCCTGGGAGCCGCTGATAACGAGGTTGGAGAACATCTACAGAGATTCGATGAGCAAACCCCGCGGGAGCAATACTGTGGGCTAAGTTCACGGAACTCAGCGCATATTTGCACTTCCCTTTACGACCATGACTATGTATGATCCTTTTTTTGAGTGACTTTCGGAAGGATAGTGACTTGAGAATATACATTGCTGGCATTGATGGATACATAGGTTGGCCCCTCGCCATGTACCTGACCAACCAGGGGCATGAGGTGGCCGGGTGCGACATCTACCTGCGGCGCGAGTGGGTCGAAGAGATAGGTGGATGGAGTGCTACCCCGATACGATCCATGGAGGAGCGGCTCTCGGCTTTCGAGGAAGTGTTCGGAAAGAAGATAGGCTTCTACGAAGGGGACCTCAGAGACCCGGATTTCGTATATGAGAGCATCGAAGACTTCCAGCCGGACGCAATCGTGCATCTCGGGGAGCAGCCCTCCGCGCCGTACAGCATGATCGATCTGGAACACGCGACTTTCACCCAGATAAACAACGTGCAAGGTAACTTGAATATCCTCTATGCCATGAAGGATCTCTGCCCGGAGGCTCATCTGGTCAAGCTCGGCACGATGGGCGAGTATGGAACCCCGAACGTACCAATACCGGAGGGATTCTTCGAGATCGAATACCGGGGTCGGAAGGAAACCCTGCCGTTCCCCCGGCAGCCCGGCAGCTTCTATCATCTCTCCAAAGTCCACGACTCTCACAACATAACGCTCGCCTGCAAGATCTGGGGACTCAAGAGCACCGACCTTATGCAAGGACCCGTCTATGGCACCTTGACCGATGAGACGCAAGCCGACGAACGGCTGGCTACACGCTTCGACTTCGACGGAGTATTCGGCACGGTCGTCAACCGCTTCTGCGTGCAGGCGGATATTGGATACCCTCTGACCGTCTACGGCAAGGGTGGACAGACCCGAGGCTACATAGACCTGCGCGATTCGCTGCGTTGTATGGAACTCTCCATTGAGAACCCACCGGAAAAGGGCGAGTACCGGGTGTTCAATCAGTTCACTGAGATCTTCTCGGTGCTCGACATCGCCGAGAATGTTAAACGCGCCGCGGAGCGTCTCGGTATCGAGGTGACCGTGGATCATCTGGAGAACCCGCGGATCGAGCTAGAGGAGCATTTCTACGAGGCCGACCATCAGCACCTTCTGGACCTGGGTTTGGAGCCGCACAGCATGGTCGATGCCCTGGAGGGTATGATGCGAGACCTTTTGGTCTTCAAGGACCGTGAATCCGCCAAGAAAGATGCTATATCGCCGACCATTCAGTGGGGGGAGGGCGATAAGAGCCTCAAACAATAAACACAGGTCGAACCGTAGACGCAACAGACTATACGGTACACGTGGTGTTGGACCGGTCGCTGGAAAGCCGAGCACATCGGTTCAACACCGAGGTGGTAGACTTCGGCGGGTCATTCTGCTAGAAACCAAGCGTTGCACTGACCGCTATAGCGTGGAGAGAGAAGAGCCTCCGATGGTGCGGAGGTCTCGTAGTCGAAAAGCAACAAGTGTAAGTCGCTTGGCTGGGTTGAAGATGCGAACAGGATGACTGATAAGATGTCGCGGTCTCGACAATTCGTAACTGTGAGTTTCTAGGTAGTGAGCGGAACGCTGGAGGACGTGAGGCGGGATGAAGGAATTTTGAACAAGTACACCTGCTTGGATCCCAACGCTCGGATAAAGCTTCGCTCGCACATCTCGAAAGTGCGTCTTACAAGATGAACCCTTGCCTGCTGTGAGAGTCCTGATCGTTACCCAGTATTTTTGGCCTGAGTCTTTTCGTATAAACGACGTGGCTCTCGGCCTTGTGGAGCGGGGCCACGAGGTGACGGTGCTTACGGGTATTCCAAACTATCCTCATGGACAATTCTTCGACGGCTATGGCCCGCTGCGTCCCTACGAGCAGACGTACCGGGGGATAGATATAAAGCGGGTGCCGCTGATACCCCGCAAGCACGCGGGGAAGGTTTTGCTCTCCCTGAACTACCTCTCGTTCGCTCTGTCGGCCAGCGTCTTGGGGCCGCTCCTGTGCCGGGGTAGCTACGACCTTATTCTCGTCTACGAGCCCTCTCCCGTCACTGTTGGGCTTCCGGCTATCGTGCTGAAGCGGCTCAAGAACCTGCCCATAATGTTTTGGGTCCAGGATCTCTGGCCGGAGAGTCTGTCCGCGGCGGAGGCTGTAAGCTCGGAGCGCATTCTGGGGCTGGTGGCTAAGATGGTCCGTTTTATCTACAAGCGTTGTGACCGGGTGTTGGTGCAGTCCAAAGCTTTTACCTCGCGAGTCGAAGCTCTAGGGGCCAAGTCCAAAGACATACTCTACTTTCCCAACTGGGCGGAGGACACCTACAAGCCGCTGGTTCTGGAGGACGACGCGCCGGAGCGCGGCGAGACACCCGGCGATTTTCGGGTGCTGTACGCCGGGAACATCGGGGCCGCTCAGAGCTTCGACACTATTCTGGAGGCCGCCGCACGGCTCAAGGACCACCCCGACATAACCTGGTTGATCCTGGGCGACGGACGAATGAGGGGATGGGTCGTGGATCGCGTGAGAGAGCTGGGCCTTTCGGAGAACGTGCGTCTGATGGACTCCCGGCCAGTGGAGGACATGCCCCGGTACTTCGCCTCCGCCGACGCGCTACTGGTCTCGTTGCGGAGAGCCCCGATCTTCTCTCTAACGATACCCAGCAAGATTCAATCCTACCTGGCTTCGGGGCGTCCCATCCTGGCTTCCTTGGATGGCGAAGGCGCTCGTGTGGTGAAAGAATCGGGTGCGGGCTTGACCGCGCCAGCTCAGGACGCTGAAGCTCTGGCCGAATCGGTGCTGGAGATGTACCGGATGTCTCCCGAAAAACGAGCCGAGATGGGACGTGACGGCAGAGAGTATTTCGAGCAACACTTCGAGCGCGGGAAGCTCTTGGACCAACTCGAAGGTTGGATGCGAGACCTCGTTTCGGATAAAGCGTAGCATTGCGTATCCTGATCCTCGGTGGCGACGGTATGCTCGGCCATCGGCTCTTCACGCACCTTCGTGAACGCCACGAAGTTCGAGTGACGCTCCGACGAGAACTGTCGGCCTATTCTCAGTATGAACTCTTCGATTTCGAGTCCGCCTACCCTGGTGTTGAGATACTGAACTTCGACCGTCTCATGGAGGTAGTAGCGGATTTCCAGCCCGAAGCCGTGGTAAACGCCGTTGGGATCATAAAGCAGCGAGGAGCTGCTAAGGAGTACATCCCGAGTCTGGAGATAAACGCTCTTCTTCCACATCGCCTGGCCGTGCTTTGCCGGGCTGCGGGGGCGCGGCTGATACACATGAGCACCGATTGCGTGTTCAGCGGTCGGCGGGGCGGCTACAACGAGGGGGATGTACCGGATGCCGAAGACCTCTACGGCAGAACCAAGCTTCTCGGCGAGGTCGGCGAGCCGGGTTGCGTCACGCTTCGCACGTCTATCATCGGGCTGGAGCTCTCGCGCAAGGGGAGCCTTGTGGAATGGTTCTTGGCTCAGACGGGAGAGGTGCGCGGCTTTACGCAGGCCATATACACGGGCCTCACTACGGCGGAGATGAGCCGGGTCATAGAGCGGGTGCTAGTGGAACATCCGGATCTCCACGGTGTCTGGCAGGTGGCCTCCGAGTCCATAAACAAATACGATCTTCTTACCCGCTTCGCCGCAGCTCTCGGGCGGGAAGACGTGAGCTTGGTCGCGGACGACTCCGTTCGGATAGATCGGAGCCTCTCTAGATTAGCATTCGAGGAGGCTACTGGATATCATGCGCCCGGATGGAACGAGATGTTGACTGAACTCGCTGGCGAGGCGCGTCTGAGACGAGGAGACGAAGCTTGATAGAGAATAAGGCTCTCGAAGGAAAGCGGGTGCTGGTAACGGGTGGTACGGGGTCGCTTGGGAAGCCGCTCGTGCGACGCATCCTCAGTGGCGCGATGGGCAACCCGAAGAGCGTTACGGTCTTCTCCCGCGACGAGGGAAAGCATCACCAGATGAAAGCGGATTGGATGAACGAGAAGTCTGCGACTCAAGATATCTTCTACAATAACTTTGAGGAGCTGTTGGAATTTCGGGTTGGGGATGTGCGTGACTACTCGGCCCTCGTACCGGCTGTCCGCAACGCGGAGGTCGTGTTTCATGCCGCCGCCCTCAAACAGGTTCCCTCGTGTGAATACTTCCCTTATGAAGCCGTTCGTACAAACGTGGACGGCGCAAACAACCTGGTTCGGGCGATACGCTCTCAAGACACGCCGGTCGAGATGGTCGTTGGGATCTCGACGGACAAAGCTTGCAAGCCCGTCAACGTTATGGGAATGACCAAAGCCGTGCAGGAGCGTGTGATCCTCGAAGGCAATATCGGGCAGGAGGACGTGGATTTTCTCTGCGTCAGGTACGGGAACGTTGTGTCCTCGCGAGGCTCCGCCCTACCGTTCTTTCGGGATCAAATCTTAAACGGCGGCCCTGTGACCCTTACGACAAAGGAGATGACCCGTTTCCTGCTGACCCTGGATCAAGCGGTCGACACGGTTCTGGACTGCGTGCTGCACGGCGAGCGGGGTGAGATCTTCGTGCCTCAGCTACCTGCGGTTCGTATGGAGGACATCGCAAAAGCAATGATAGGCGACCGGGACATTTCGGTAGAGGAAGTTGGCATCCGACCCGGTGAGAAGGTACATGAGATCATGGTCTCCGAAGAAGAGGCTGCCCGCACGGTCGAGCGGGGTGGCACGCTCCGCGATAGCTACTACGCGATAGGCTCGATCCTTCCCGAAATCTCCGGCGGTATGCCAGACAATCCAGCTATAGACTACGAGTACTCGTCCAAGCTCGCCCTGATGGACTACGAGGGCGTCGTGGAGTTTCTCAAAGACGCCGGATACATCGAGGAAGTTGGAAGCCCCGTTTGAAAGTACTGACGATCCTCGGTACCCGCCCGGAGATTATCCGTCTCAGCCTCATCATAGGTAAGCTGGATCGGATAACCGACCATACTCTGTTGCATACCGGTCAGAACTACACGCCGGAACTCGACTCGGTATTCTTCGAGAACATGAAAATCCGCAAACCCGACGCATATCTGGATTCGAGATCCGAGACACTTTTCCGTCAGGTTGGGAAGATCCTGGAAGGCGCGGAGAAGTGGATCTCCGAGGTCGAGCCGGACGCTTGCCTCATCCTCGGCGACACCTACAGCGGACTCTCCGCGATGGCGGCGGAGCGTGCTGGGGTGCCGGTCTTTCACATGGAAGCTGGAAACCGATGCTTTGATCCCCGCGTACCAGAAGAGCGGAACCGGAAGATAATAGACCACACATCCTCTTGGCTGCTGCCGTACGTCGAGAACAGCCGCCAAAACCTGATGAACGAAGGCATGGACAAAGAGCGCATCTTCGTCTCCGGCAACCCAATCTTCGAAGTCCTGGAGAACTACGAATCCCAGATAGAAGAGAGCGAAGTCCTGGAACGCCTGGATCTCGAAGCCGGTAGATACTTCCTCGTGACCGCCCACCGGGCCGAGAACGTCGACGTGCCGGAGAGACTTTTCGGCATCGTCTCCGCGCTGAATGAGCTAGCCGGGCGACACGATATTCCGGTTGTCTGGAGCGTCCACCCTCGTACTCGTCAGCGTCTGGAGTCTTCGGACCTCGAATTAGACCCGCGGATACAGCTACTCGCTCCTTTCGACCTTTTCGACTTCGTGAAGTTGGAGAAAAGCGCGTTCTGCGTGCTGACCGATAGCGGGACTGTGCAAGAAGAATGCTGCATATTTCGTGTCCCGGCAGTGACTCTCCGTGATACCACCGAGCGCCCCGAGACAGTGGAGTGCGGAAGCAACGTGTTGGCTGGCTGCGACCCAGAGCGCATAGTCCTGGGGGTGGAACTGGTAACTAGCACCAGCTTCGACTGGAAGATGCCCGAAGGGTACATCGACCCAAACGTCTCGGATAAGGTGCTCCGGTACATAATGGGCAATGTCGGTCGGCGACCCTTGTTGGATAATGTCTAGGGTACTTCTCTCCGGCGGGACCGGGATGCTCGGGCTGGAGATACTGGGCTTGCTCAGAACCGCCGGAAGTTACGATGTTCGGTGTCTGGTACGTCCTACGAGCCGCGTGGAACGACTGGGAGAAATCGATGAGTTGGCGGAAGGCGACGCGGAAGACGAGGATTCCTTAGAGCGGGCTTTGAGTGGTGTGGACGCTTTCATTCACGTCGCCGGGATACAGTACTCGCCGCAGGTGATACCGGCCATGCTGCGGGCTGGCGTGAGTCGGCTGGTGATCGTCAGCAGCACGAGCGCGCATTCGTCCTTTGAGCACCGTTCCGGCCCCCGGCGGAGCATGGAGACGCTGGTGCGCGAGAGTGGGCTGGAGTGGACCATCGTGCGTCCGAGCATGATCTACGGCTCGGAGCTGGACCACAACATCCACCATCTTCTGCGGTTTCTGGATCGCTGGCCGGTCTTTCCGGTTTTCGGGTCCGGGGAGAACCTCTGGCAGCCAGTCTACTATAAGGATCTCGCCGCAGGAATTTTGGCGGCTTTCGAGCGACCGGCAGCAATAGGCCAGAGCTACGATTTTCCAGGCGCTCATCCGCTGAGCTACCTGCAACTCGTCAAGACCGCTGCCGCGACTCTGGGTAAGACGCCGCGCATCGTACGCTTGCCACTGGAACCCGTCAGGCTTGCTTTGCAGGCTGCGGAGCTTGTCCAGCTGCCGCTTCCGATAAAGTCCGAGCAAGTGCTGCGTCTGAGGGAAGACAAGGCATATCCTTACGAAGACTCTCGCACAGACTTGGACTATGAGCCCCGGTCTTTCGGCGACGGCGTAGCCCTCGAAGTAGCGCGGCTTCGCGAACTCGGGATGGTAGGGTCTTGAGCCGCTTGAGACAGACTGGAGAGGCTTCGGTGGACACTCCGGTATGCGGGGTGTAGGTTCTTGAGCGTTCTCCTCATAGCGGCGGGGATGTCTTTTTTGGTAGTTGGATCCCTGGTCCCCGTTCTCGTCAAGTACGCCGTGAACCGGAATCTACTCGACGTGCCCAACCTTCGAAGCTCGCATGAAGTACCAACGCCCAGGCTTGGCGGGGTTGCGATCATACTCGGGGCTTGGGTAGGTTTCGCGATACTGCGTCCCGAGGGAACCTGGCCCCTACTCGTCGCCGCTACCCTGATCGGTCTGGTAGGGCTGGTGGATGACTTCTCGAACCTGGACTTCAAGACCAAAGCCGCTGCCCAAACAATAGTCGCCGCCGGGACGCTGATGCTTTTTCAGCCGCAGATTCTTTCGGAAGCTCCAGGTCTCTTAAAGCCGGTAGTTTTTAGCGTCGGAATCTTCTGGATCGTCGCTCTCAGCAACGCTTTCAACTTCATGGATGGCATAGACGGGTTTACGGGCGGTGTCGCTATTGTCAACCTGTTGTTTCTCGCCGCCCTCGTGGGAGACGCGGGCTCCACTTTAGTAGTGTTAGCTGGCGCCACGGCGGGATTCCTGATCTGGAACGTCGGCCCGGCTTCGATCTTTATCGGTGACTCGGGAGCGTACTTTCTGGGCTTCGGTCTGGCCGTGTTTGCTCTGTACGGCCCGGTGCCCGGCTCGATCGATGAATCCTGGACGCCGCTCGGATTTTTTGCCTGCGTGCTGGTGTTTACTCCATATCTTTTCGACACGGCTTACACGCTGGTTCGTCGATTGTATGCTCGCAAGAATGTTTTCGCGGCTCATCGGGAGCACATATATCAGCGGATAACACCAACGACCGCGATGCACCGGCGTACCAGCAACCTCTACTACGGCGCGAGCGTGGTGTCGGGCTTCGCGGCGCTCTTGGCGGCTAGAGGAGGCGCAGAGACGATTTTCGGGACTCTACTAGCTGCCGGATGTTGTGCCGGGCTTGCGGCGGCACCGTATATCGTGCGTGACGAGCAACACAAAGTGGATGAAATGCGGGATAGAGGCTAAAATGCATAACATGAATGTTACGGAGAGAACGAAAACTTGGTTTGGCGCGTTGATTCAGCGGCTGCAGCGGACCTTCCGTAGATCCCCTCCCGGACTCCGGCGCGGGGCAGCTATGCTCGTGGACGCTTTGATAGTTATGGAGTCGTTCGCTGTCGCGCTCCTCTTCCGTTTCGACGGCAACGTCCGAAACGAATGGTGGGGGACGTTCTGGCCGTCCGCTATTGGGTCCGCGCTGGTATTCGTTCTGCTGCTTCGCTGGAGCGGTATCTACGACAGCATCCTGCGCTACACGGGCATCTACCAGGGAATAAGGGTCGCGAGCGCCACGTCCATATCTGCTGGGGTAGTCTTTATGATCGACTTCATCCTGGGGCCGGAAGGATTGGCGATCATGAGGATCAACCCGATCCCTCTGTCGGTGGTTATGGTCGGGTCGGTGTTGGCCTACGTACAGCTCGTGGCCGTGCGGCTCTATCCGCGTGTCTTCTATGAGTTGTCGCTGCGCGAGATCGGACGCCGCACCCGAACCGCTATAGTTGGCACCGAAGAAGCCGGTGTGGCGTTGGCTCAGCATATATGGCGGTCGCCGGGCATGAACACTCAGGTCGTCGGATTTGTGAGCGAGTCCAATGCGGAAGTGGGCAAGCACATTGAGGGAGCGCAGGTCCTCGGAACGGTCGAAGATCTGGACGGAATCATCTCCCAACACGGCATAGACCAGATAATCATCGCGACACCACAGGCGAGCCGCGAGCAGATGGATAGCATCTGGCGCACCTCGACCCAGGCTTCGGCGGAAGTGAAGGTCATGCCAGACCTCGGCGAATTTCTCTCACAGGGCGCATTGAAGCTGCGCGAGTTGCAGATCGAAGACCTCCTCGGTCGCGAGCCAGTAAACATTGACCTCGACGCGCTTTCGGATTACATAAACGGCAAGACGGTTCTCGTTACGGGTGCCGCTGGTTCAATCGGTCGGGAGCTATCTCGCCAGATCTCGCGCCTCGGACCCTCTAAGTTGATCGTCTTGGACCGCGACGAGAGTGGCCTCTACTATCTGAACACCGAGCTACGACGCGAGGACTTCCACGATGCCGAGGTATTCGTCGGCGACGTTACGGCCTCCGAGCGCATTAGCTTTCTCTTCGAGCGTTTCCGACCGGACATCGTGTTCCATGCCGCCGCTTACAAACACGTCCCGATGATGGAGCTTCAAGGTACCGAGGCGATCACCAACAATGTCTCCGGAACTTTGAATGTCGCTCGCAACGCCGGAGCCTACGGTGCGGCCAAATTCATCAACGTCTCGACTGACAAGGCTGTGGATCCTGTAAACGTGATGGGTGCTACGAAGCGGCTTGCAGAGATGATCGTGCACGGTCTAGCCGCAGATTTCCCAGAAACGGTCTACGCTTCGGTTCGCTTTGGCAACGTGCTCGGTAGTCGGGGCTCGGTTGTACCGACCTTCCGCCAGCAGATAGAGGCAGGTGGTCCGGTCACGGTCACGCACCCCGATATGATCCGGTATTTCATGACCATCCCGGAAGCTGTCTCCCTGATCCTGCAAGCCGGTGCGATGGCCGAGGGCTACGGAACCTACGTCCTCGAAATGGGTCGTCCCGTTGCCATAACCGAACTCGCCCGAAAGATGATCGACATAATGGGTGCCCCGAACGTGGGGATAAAATTCACTGGTCTAAGACCCGGCGAGAAACTCAGCGAGGAGCTATTCGGCGCGACGGAACAGCGAGCCGACACCGATCACGAAATGGTCTTTAAGATCTCCGCCGGAGACCAATCGACCACCAACGGTCGAGATCTCTTCGACCTCATCAACGATATGACCGCACACGCAAAGGGCCAGGAATCCCACAAATCCCTCGCCCTCTTGCACCAAGCCGTCCCAAACTACGAAGCTGCCGACCTCCCCGACGAAATACGAGAAGGAACCTACAGAGATCCTTCTTAGGACAGCACGTCAGCCAGGATTCTAAAGGCTGCGGCGTGTTGCTCGGCGGCCTTTGATACCTAGATAAGTTATATAGCTACCGATTGCGAGCATCACCAGTATTAGAACTAAGTGTATGTACGGCAGGTAACCGGGCTGGGATTGCAGATCGTTTGCGTACCAGGTGAGCGTGCGGGTGATGTACGAGAAGAGAACGAAAATGCCTGCGGCCAACAGTATGTTCGAAGCTCGTCGAGACAATTTCATAGTGTTGGGATTATAGCATGGAGGTGTGTGGCACTAGCAACACAAAAACGCACAAGGTATACTGGATGTAATAGTTACACGTGGATTGTAACCATAAAAACTTTTGCTGTAGGGAGCAAGGAGGGCGGTAGTTTTGGCCGAATTAAAGCAGCGTAGCCTTGATGAAGTAAAGGCGTTGAGTCGAGAGGATGCGGTCGAGATCATGCGTCAGGCCGGTATTGTAGGGGCTGGCGGCGGTGGATTTCCGACGTACTTCAAGTGGAAGAACCCTCAGCCGAACCTGATCGTGAACTGCACCGAGTCCGAGCCGGGCTACTGGGGTGACAAGATGCTTCACCGCGAATACTTCGACGAGTTTCTGGAACTCTTCGATGCGATGAAGGATATCTTCGCTATCGAGAGCGTCATTATGGGTGTCCACTTTAAGGACGAAGATTGGTTCTCGCGGTACGCTGAGAGCGCGAATGGTCTGTATGGCTTCTCTCTGGTGCCAGATAAGTACTCGATGGGCGAGGAGAAGACGCTCATCAAGAACATCTTCATGGAAGACAAAGAGAAGTGGGTGCCGCGTCGTGTCGAGATGCCCGACGGCTCCAAGCGCCCCGGTCGTCCCTACGACGCCGGACACATCGTCCAGAACACCGAGACTCTCGTGAATATCTACAACGCCCTCTTCCTCGGCAAGCCGGTTACGACCAAGTTCGTGAACGTCTTCGGCCCGGAGCTGGAATTGAAGCTCTTTGAGACACCGCTAGGCTCTTCGGCTACGGAGCTTCTAAAACTCGCCGGGATGGATGTCGAAGCTGGAGCTGGAGAGTACTCTGTCATCGACGGTGGTCCTTATCTCAACGAAATGGGTATTGAGTCTCTGGGCGATGGCGACGCTTACGTGCGGCGTACCACCAACGGATTCCTCGTGATCCCGAAGGGCGTCGCCTCAAAGGAGTACGCAGACATCAAGACCAAAGAGCCGGAGAGTGTTACGTCGCTCGTCGGTAAGGTCGAGGGTGTCAGCATTCCTCTGGGCGGGCGGCTGCTCAAGCCCGCGACAGCGCTTATCTCCGAAGGCGACACTGTAGAGTTCGGGCAGAAGATCGGGGAGCCCGTAGATGACGGGTTCTCAATCGGCGTATGGTCCGGCATGGACGGAGAAGTTACGACTATCGAAGAAGATATCGTCCAGATCTCCGGCGGCGGAGTCCCCTTGGAGGATGCTGAAGCCGAGACGGAAGCCGAAGCCGCAAGGTAACCTCAGAGATTTAGAGCGTTTGAGGGGCCGGGGATGAAAGTCTCCGGCCCCTCGTCTTTGCTGTTTGGGGAAGCGAGGTTACGACCTGAGCCACCGCTTGCTGCCGACGTAATACCGCTTGTCGATGGACAGGTATCCAAGCTTCTTGCCGGGTTTCAGAGCGTTAATCATCTGGATACGTCCATCTCGTTTGACGGCTATGCCGACGTGATCCACTCCGCCGTTTCGGTCGAAGTCCGAGAACACGAGATCGCCGGGCTTTGTTTGTGCGAGGGAGACGCTCTTTATAGCTCCCGTCCACCGCCACTGATCCGCAGCGGTGCGCGGAACCGTCTTCATGTCCATGCGGTGGTAAAAGACTCGGTACACGAGGCCCGAGCAATCCATGCCTCTTTTAGTCGTGCCGCCGTACTGGTATGGCGTTCCGAGGTACTGTTTGGCTATCTTGACGGCGTTGGCGCGTGTGCGAACCTCCGCAGCCTCCGAATCTCGGGTGGAGATCAGAACCCCAAACATCGCCACCGTCAGACCGGCGACTAATGCCAGCACCCGAAAATACCCTGCGTAAGACAAGCCACCCTCCAAAGTGATCCGTAACGGACCCGCAAACGGACCCTCTTCTTACTCGTCAGATGGGGATAATATTACAAAACGGTAACGGTGCGCAAGGGCTATGTTACGAGATCGTAAAAAAGTGACGATCACACCATATGTTGTATCGACTCCAGAATCTTACGCAATTCCGAGTCGTTTGGGTCTCCGTTGAAGGGTGGGATCGTGTATCCGTTTTTATAGTAGTCGGCGAAGCCAGGTTGGTCGTCTACGACGGTGTCTACGGTGATGGGTATCGGGTCGTTTTTCGAGTAGCAGCCGAGGTGGAGATCCTCTACACCTAGCAGTTTGGCGGCGTTTGCTGCGTAGTTGCCTCCCGCGCTGGACCATAAGTAGATGTGATGGCCGAGTTCGTCGAGCTTTAGAAAGACTTCCCTAACGTGCGGTCGGGGTTCGCCGCCGGAGATCAGGGTTCCCTGAATATCGAAGAAGATATTCAACGATTCAGGTGGAGGTATCTTCGGTGTCTGAGGCTCCGTTTGGCCGCGGCAAGAGGTTCTGGGCCTGTTGAGCGAGGCGCGAGCGCAAATCTTCGAAGGCCACTCCCCGGAGCGAAGGAAGGTCGAAATCTCGTAACATCCGAGTCAGGACTGCTCCACCGCCGAGCTCGATCCACTCTTCGACACGCATCTTGGCGAGGGTTTCGACTACTTTCACCCACCGCACGGGAGCTTCCATTTGGTCTTTGAGCGAGTCTCGCACAGCTTCCGCGCTCGTCAGCACGGAGCCGTCGATAGCGCTTATAACCGGAACCTCCGGTACACGGAAATCAACCGAATCCAGGATGCCGCGCATCCGCTCTCCAGCCACCGCCACATAGGGCGAGTGAGCCGCGAACGAGACGTTCAGGGGGACTTTGCGTCCCCGGACTTTCGACACTGCGTCGCCGAGCGCGTCCCGAAGCCCCGAGACAACGGTCTGGCGGGGGGTGTTGTAGTTGGCGACGACCGCCGGGCCGCCGAGAGCTTCTTCGACCTCTTCGGGACGGGCCTTCAGGATGGCGACCATTCCGCCAGGGGAAGTCTCGGCGGCTTCGGCGAGGAACTGATCCCGTTGCGCTACCAGCCACACACCGGTCTCGAAGTCGAAACATCCAGCGGCATAGGCCGCGCCATACTCCCCAAGAGAGTGACCCGCCACGACATCGGGACGAACCTCCAGAGCCCGACTCTCGTCAGCATCCTGGGCCGCGCGGACAAAGAACTTCACCTGGTTTGGGATGCGATCGCCAACGATTCGCCGGATGGCGGGCAACAACTCCGCCGCCGGTTCCGCGACCCCGCCACCCTGTCCTGGAAATACAAACGCCCTCATACTGCCCGCCAATCCTCCTGAATCCTTATATCCGTTTAGCACGGCATCGCATACATACCCATATACGTGCCGGAAGATTCAAGGTTTTATCATAATTATCATCCGCTCGCGGGCGCCCGCCGAAATGCGCTACGGTACGAGCACCCGTAACGCTCCTTTGAGAACACGCGCTTCGAAGTGGCGAGTCGACTTCAAGGGATCTCCATCAACGTGAGCCGGTATCTCTTCGGCCAAGTCAACTTGAATAGTGCTTGCCCGAGCCAGGTGAATTTTGGGATTTTTGAGCAACGTTCCTCGGAGCGCCATCGGCACCAACCGCAGAACCTCAGCCCGGTTTACCTCCTCGGACCACACAACGTCGAAGAGTCCGTCATCGAGTGCCGCATCCGGGGCCAACTTGAACCGTGCCCCGTAAGTGGTCCCGAGCGCGACGGCGACCAATATAGTCTTTGTCTCCACGACCCTATCGCCATCCAGAGTTAACGTAGCTTCGTGGCATTGGAAGTCCCCCAGCAACTTCAGCACGGACCACAGGTATCGACCTGTTCCGCCCAGATACTTAGGAGCGTCCGCGACTCCTGCAGCGACCTCGGCGTCGAACCCGATCCCAAGCCCGTTGTTGAACGGCACCCCGTTCGCTTCGCCTGTATCAACGGATTTCACCCGGCCTTCGACTAGTATCCGCAGAGCTTCGTCTAGCCGGGTTCCGACTCCTAGAGCCTTTACGTAGTCGTTGCCGCTACCCACCGGCAACACGCCCATCACGCGCTGCGTCTTGGCGCAGCCAGCGGCAACCTCGCGAACCGTACCATCGCCACCGATCGCCACCACCAGAGCATCCTTCGGCAAATTTTCTACGATACCGACCGCATCGCCAACGCCTTTTGTAGGGTGCCAGATCAGACGCATCCCTCGACGCTCCAGATACGCGGTGATGTCACTACGACGCGCACCCGACCGACCACCATTGGCCGCCGGATTGATAACCATGTGGGCTTCTCCATACAAGATTCCTTGAGAATACCAACACCCCGCACCCGCCGCCCGCGCCAAGGATAGAGCGCTCGAAACGGAGAAAGGATAGACAGCGGCACAACTCTTAACTTCAGGTTTAGTGCGATCTCCATGTTACGTTTGGTTAGCGTGGGGTCGAAAAAAGAGTAGAATGAGCATTTATATGGCCGAAGCGATCAGAAATTGCCTGCATTTGGGGGGCTTGAGGGTTAGTCCTGAGATGGAATTCCGGTGTCCGGCGTGTGAGGAGAGGTTGGATCTCGACGGCGTGGGACGGTGGGTTCGGGCGGCTGAACGGGAACGAGACGAGGCTTACTCTATGGTTGAAGGTGATGAATTTGGGCGCATAGCTTTCGAGGAGAGCCAGCGAGAGGTTTATCGGCGGCGCAAAGTTTTGTACGAGGTACAGCATGTGGGTCAGGCGGTTACGGTCAAGCCGGAGATGGTTTTTGTTTCGTTTATGGACGATGGTTTGTCCGGGGTATACGAGTGCAAGATCTTCTACAAGGAGCCGAGGCCGGAGTCGGGGGTTGAGACGTTGAGCGTCGAGGCTAGCATCGACGCGATATGGGAGTTGCGTTCGGACCCGAGCCCCGTGATACGCAGCGTGGCCGACAAGATCTGGGAGTTTCACGAAGGGCGGCGAGTCGCGGGGACAGAGGATGTCGCGCCGGTTCGGCGGACCTTCTATGCCAAAGAGTTTTAAGGTCTGGTGGTTTGAGCGGTATAAGGCTAGAATCTCCTTGCGTTGGTCGAGAGAATTTCATAGTCGAAAGGTGCGGACGGATGAGCGGTAACTCTTTTATAGCGATGGTCGTAATGATCCTCATACTCTTGTTCATTGTGATGTCCGTAGGGCCACTGTTCTCGATCTAGCTCGAAGGCTGGTCGCGTCGGCTGGCTGCTGCGCGGTTGGCGATCATGGCCGCCGTCGCTCCCGCCCCGACTCCGTTATCCACATTGACGACGCAGAGACCAGGAGAGCAAGTCTGTAGCATCCCGAGGATTGCGGCAGTTCCATCCCCTCCTAGACCGTAACCCGTAGAGGTGGGCAACCCTATAACAGGCACAGCCACGAGACCCGAAACGACGCTCGGCAGAGCCCCTTCCATCCCGGCGGCGACTATTAGACAGTCTGAGTCGAAGCCCGCTATCTCTTCCAACGGAGCCGCCAAGCGATGTATTCCCGCTACACCAACGTCTTGAAAGCGCTTCACTTCAACGCCCATTTCCTCGGCTACGGCTACAGCTTCGCCGAGAATCGGGAGGTCCGAGGTTCCAGCGCAGAGAGCCGCTACCCGCCCACCTGTGAGATGCGCTTCGCCAGAACCCAGAATTAGAGAGCGGCCCGCTTCGCGCAGTGGCGTGTAAGGCAGGGCGGACTGGATGGCGGCTACGTGTTCCGGGTTGGCGGCGCTAACGAGGACTCTTGGGTTAGTGTCCAAGAACGTAGAGCAGATAGCGGCGACTTGTTCCGGGGTCTTGCCTCGGGCGTAGACTATTTCTGGTACGCCTTTGCGAGCGGCGCGGCCCATGTCCAGTACGGCGTATTCGTCAAGGTATCGGACTTCGCCGGTACGCAGTAGTTCGGCGGCGGAGTCGGGGGAGAGTGAGCCGTTGGCTACGGATTTCAGGGTTTCTTCGAGTCTCTCCATTATGCTCCCAGGGTTAGTATGAATCGTCGGAGGGGAGAATCTAGCACGTTATGTTGGTATCTGAGGTGATGCTGCTACCTACAATAATTGCGGGTAGGGCTGTGTTATAGAGAGTTTCTTGTAGAGAGATTGCTTGGTCCTGGGATTTTGCTGCTAATATAGCCTCTGTTGGATAGCGGAATGTCGGTTTTCGAGAGGATAGCGAACTAGATGGACATTGGAGAATTATTCTTCCGCTTCTTGGGAGTGTTGGCTATAGATCTGATCCTCTCCGGGGACAACGCGGTTGTGATCGCGCTGGCCGTCCGTCAGCTCGATGGTGACGTACGTAAGCGGGCGATCTTCTGGGGTGCTTTCGGAGCCGTGGCTCTACGGTTCTTCTTCGCGGGCCTCGTTATCTGGTTTATCAACGACGTGCCGCTCCTGCGAGCCGTAGGTGGACTGTTATTGATCTGGATCGCCTGGAAATTGCTCTCACAGGGCGATGAACATAGCGACGTAAAGGCCGGAAGCGGCATCTGGGAGGCAATACGAATAATTATCGTGGCCGATGCGGTGATGTCTCTGGATAATGTGCTGGCTTTAGTCGCGGTCTCCGGGGAGAGCCTCGCGCTGATCGGATTCGGCATCCTGCTTACGATTCCGCTCATAATCTGGGGCAGCCAACTGCTCAGTACGCTCATGAACCGTCTGCCCTGGCTCGTGTATGTGGGGTCTGGACTTCTGATCTACGTAGCTGTCGAGATGTTCTTCGCGGATACGCTCGTCATCGACCTGATCGGTGACGTACATACCTTCGCTCGAATACTCGGTTTGATCCTGGCTGTGGCCTTTATCGCTGTCGGCTACTGGTACATGCGCCGCGAGCGCGAGCGTCCCAAGCCCGAACCGAGGGTCAAGTAGGTTCCCTACAAGGGAAGTTTCTAGCTCGGGAAGATTCTGGATCGGAAAGGCTCCTCGCCGCATTCTGGATTTGGGCGTTTGTTTTACTCCGAAGGTTGTTCCCTGGGACGTACCGTGAGGGAGAGCTCTCGACCGTTGCGTTCGATCTTTAGCGTGGTGTCACGGTCGATGGCGGATTCGTCCAAGAGCGCGAGAAGCTCGCCGGTGGATTTGATGGTTTTATCGGCGAGACCCACGATCAGGTCTTTGGGACGCAGCCCCGCTCGTTCAGCGGGGCTGTTCGAGGCGATGCTCTGGATGATAGCGCCGCCGCCAGCACCGTTCCTGGGAGGTCGGCTCGCCACCATCACTCCGAGGTAGGCCCGACGCACGCGGCCCTCGGTGACTAGGGAGAAGATCACGCGCCGAAACGTCGCTGAGACCGGGACCGCGAAACCTATCCCCTGAGCCCCGCCTATGATGGCCGTGTTTATCCCAACAACCCGGCCTGTGGAATCCGCTAGTGGTCCACCAGAGTTACCGGGATTGATAGCTGCATCAGTCTGGATCACGTTCTCGATAGGACGACCGCTCTCGCCCCGGATAGAACGCCCAAGAGCACTCACCACTCCCGCCGTAACACTTCGCTGGAAACCAAGCGGATTCCCGATAGCGACAACAAGCTGCCCGACGACGAGGTTCTCCGCCTCTCCCAGACTAGCGACGTTAACATCCTGCTCCGGCGAAAAGCGAATTACCGCCAAGTCGCTCGGTGGATCCTCGCCTAAAGTCTCTGCAGATACAGCGATCCCATCCGGTAGCGTTACCTCCAGCGTTCCAGACCCGGCTCGATCTCGCAGACCTCGCACAACATGACTGTTGGTGACGGCGGTAACGTAAGAGCCATCAGTACCTAGGATCACACCAGATCCACCCCCGAGTCCATCCGGCGCACCGACCGAGATCACAGCCGGCTCCAAACTCTCCGTCACATCCCGCACCGCCCTCGAATAAGCGTCAAGTGCCGACGCTTCGAGCCTGGAACTGGCGGAGAGATTCTCGAAGATTTCCATCCACTATTTGTACCGCACTCAGCGAGTGTCGAACCAAAAAGAGTTGCTATTCGGAGACTCGAAAAGCCGGAACTGACAGCGGATATAATCCGCGCCATGAACCCGGACCCAAGACTAGCCGCCGCCATACTCGCTGCTCGATCCGCTGGACTCGCGAGTCGTACTCTGAAAACTGGCGGTGGCTCCACGATGCCGGGGGTTGTGGCGCGGCGTGTGGACCCGAAAGTGTTGGCGAAGCTCTCGCGGCGTTTGGAGAGCGGATCGGTTGCGATCACCGGCACTAACGGAAAGACGACAACGACCCGGATGGTCTCGAAGATTCTTCAGACAGCGGGCATCGCAGCAGTCAATAACTCCACGGGCGCGAACCTTATCACCGGCGTGACCGCAGCTCTGGTTGCTGACGCGGGCCTGTCGGGCCAACCGGCATCGAAGATGGGACTCTTTGAGGTGGATGAGGCGAGCGTGCCGAAGGTGGCCGCCGAGGCGGACTTGAAGTTGCTCGCGGTGATGAACCTTTTTCGGGATCAGTTGGACCGTTATGGGGAGCTTGCGTACACGGGGAAGGTTATCGCTTCGTCTTTCGAGGATCTGCCATCCGATGGAACCGTGGTGTTGAACGCCGACGATCCGCTCGTGGCGAGCCTCGGGGGATCGGCTCGACGGCCAATCTTCTACGGAGTGGAAGATCCAAGCCTGGACACGGGACGACTGCAGCACGTCGCGGACTCGAAAGACTGCCCGATCTGCGGAACGCCGCTCGACTACGAGGCCGTGTACATGGGACACGTTGGAATGTACGACTGTCACAACTGCGATTTCACGCGCCCGCCACTCGACTACCGGGTGAGCAACGTGCGCTTCGACGGGGCTCGCGGCTCGGAGTTTCACTTGACCACACCGAAGGGCGGCACGGTGGCGAGGATAGAGATTCCGGGTCTTTACAATCTCTACAACGCGGCGGCGGCGGCGGCGGTGGCTGCGGAGTCCGGGGTTGGGCTCGGGGAGATAGCGCGGGGGTTGCGGGAGTTTGGGGGAGCTTTCGGGCGGGTCGAGCGGGTGCAGGCCGGAGAGCGGGAAGCATTTTTGTTGCTCATCAAAAACCCGGTGGGTTTCAATGAGATCCTGCGTACCTTCGTGAACGATCCTAAAGCTCGCAATATCTTGATCGCCATAAACGACAACGATGCTGATGGTCGGGATGTATCCTGGCTGTGGGACGTAGATTTCGAGATGCTCGCCGAGGCTCGCGCCGAGGGCAACGACTTGCCGCCGTTTATGGTCAGTGGAATCCGGGCGGGGGATATGGCCGTGAGGTTGAAGTACGCAGACCTTCCCGTAGGATCGGTTGTTCGGGATCGCAAACAGGCTATTCGGGAGGCTTTAGCAGCGACGCCACCCGGTGAGACGCTTTATATATTGCCGACTTATACGGCGATGTTGGAGATCCGGCAGACTCTGAGTGAGATGGGGCATACGCATCCGTTTTGGGAGGACAAGTGATCCTTCCGGGCTAGATCAGCGACGGACTGGGTTCTTGCGGGCGAACGAGTATGCGGTGTAGGCGGAGATGAGGTGGGCGATCCAGCCTAGCAAGCCGCCCGAGCCGATCCAGAGTCCCGGCGTGATAATGAGCCACAGAATTCCGGCCAGGATGCGACCATTATAGAACTGTCCCACTCCGGGGATGATCAAGCTGAGCACCGCCGCTAAACCGGGATCCCGCATAGTTACTCCTTCTCTCGTATCGTATTCTGTCCTATAGATACGCAACACCTTCCAAAACGTTGCTCCGCCAGAAAATGCCGAACGGCAGATCCAGCATTCGGATAGTAAGCTAAAGGCCGACGTTTAGCCGAAGGAGAACTTCATGAAGCTCACCATCCATCATCTTTACGCGGACATGATGAACCTTTATGGGGACCGGGGAAATGTGATCTCCATAAAAAAACGCTGCGAATGGCGTGGCATCGAAATCGAAGTTCTGGACGTCGGCCTCGGAGAGAAAATACATCCAACCGGCTACGACATCTACCTCTTCGGTGGCGGCCAAGACCGTGAACAAGCCCTCCTCGCCGAAGACCTCTCCGGTTCCAAAGGGGCAGACCTGCGGACCATAGTAGACAATGGCGGCGTTGTCCTCGGGGTGTGCGGCGGCTACCAGCTAATGG
>JBGTFQ010000045.1:0-6913 GCA_041747155.1 Rubrobacteraceae bacterium | reverse complement strand
GCCTGTCTCCGAGCCTGCGGCGACTCAAGGTGGAAGTGGCGGAGGTTCCGGGGGTGGATCGCGTAAGCGTCGGCGGGTGGTTATTGACGCCAGCGCGACGAATCGCGGGCCTCGGTCGGCGGCTCCGGCAAAAGAAGCTGCGCCCAAGCCGAAGGAAGAGAAGCCCGTGGAGAAGGTCGTCGCTCGGGTCGAGCCCGGTGCTACGGTCGCGGATCTCGCCGATGCTCTCGAAATATCTCCAGCCCAGATCATCAAGGTTTTGATGGGTCTCGGGGAGATGCGGACGGTCACCCAGACGCTCTCCACCGAAGAGATCGAGCTCATCTCCGAGGAACTTGAGCAAGAAGTGGAGATACGGGCCATTGAAGAACCCGTGATCGAGGAAGTCATGCCAGAGGACGACCCGGCGGATCTCGTAGAGAAACCACCGGTAGTCACGGTGATGGGTCACGTGGATCACGGCAAGACGAGCCTTCTGGACCGTATCCGGAAGGCGAGCGTCCAGACTGGTGAAGCCGGTGGGATCACGCAGCACATCGGAGCCTACCAGGCGACGGTGGGCGACAAGAGTATTACGTTTATCGACACGCCGGGCCACGCAGCCTTCACCGAGATGCGGGCGAGAGGCGCGAAGGTTACGGACATCGTAATCCTCGTCGTGGCCGCTGACGACGGCATCATGCCGCAGACCCAGGAAGCTATCGAGCATTCCAGGGCCGCAGGCGTACCGTTGGTTGTGGCTTTAAATAAGATCGACGTTCCAAATGCCAACCCGGATCGGGTTCTCGGACAGCTCTCTGAGCAGGGGCTCATGCCTGAGTCTTATGGCGGCGAGACTGTTACGGTTCCAGTCTCGGCGAAAACCGGCGAAGGTTTCGAAGAGTTGCTTGAGAATATCCTGGTCGTAGCGGAGTTGGAGGAGTTGAAGAGCAACCCTAAAGCACCGGCGAGTGGGTATGTGATCGAGGGCGAGCGGGATCCCGGCCGCGGTCCGGTCGCGACGCTGCTGCTCTCTCGCGGAACGCTAAATAAGGGCGATGTCGTCCTAGCGGGAACGGCCTACGGTCGTGTGCGGGCGATGCTGGATTACACCGGAACTCGTGTCAAAGATGCTGTACCGGGCGACGCGGTCGAGATCCTGGGTCTCTCCGGCGTGCCGGAAGCCGGAACTCGCTTCGAGGTCGTGGAGCGGGAGCGCGTAGCCCGCGACCGCGCCCAGCACGCCGAATCCGCGCTTCAGCGGGCCGAGTTGTCGCAGGGCGGTTCGCGCCGAACGCTCGAAGAGTTGATCGGCGAGGGTGGAACTCAGGATCTCAACCTGGTCATAAAGGCCGACGTCGCGGGTTCTGTGGAAGCTTTGAAAGAGGCTCTGGCGAAGCTCTCCACCGATGAAGTTCGGGTCAACATTGTGCGCTCGGGCGTTGGGGCTTTGACAGACTCAGACGTTATGCTTGGTTCCGCGAGCGACGGTATTTTGCTCGGGTTCAACGTGAGGCCGACGAGTACGGCCAAGCAGGTCGCGGAGCGCGAAGGCGTGGAGATACGTCTCTACGATGTGATCTACAAGGCACTCGAAGAGATCGAAGCGGCGATGCGCGGAATGCTCGCCCCCGATCAGCAGGAGCAAGAAACTGGCAGCGCCGAAGTTCGTCAGGTCTTCAAGGTGCCGAACATCGGAGCCGTCGCTGGTTGTATGGTGACTTCCGGGGAGATCTCACGCAACGACCGCATCCGCGTGGTGCGCGACGGCACGGTAATCTACGAGGGTTCGTTGGCTTCGCTGCGGCGCTTCAAGGATGACGCGCGTTCGGTCCGCGAGGGCTTTGAGTGCGGTATCGGCATCGAGAACTTCAACGACGTCAAGGAAGGCGACGTGTTGGAGGGCTTCGTGGTCGTCGAGATCCCGAGGTAATCGGGGGCTTTTGTTCTGCGTGGTCCGGCTGGAGATGTCGTTGCCCTACGCCTCCAGCCTAAAGGACAAACGCCAGATCATACGCTCTCTGAAGGATCGGCTGCGGCGCAAGAACGTCTCGGTGGTTGAATCGGACCAGCAGGATTCCTGGCAGCGGGCGACGGTCGAGTTTGCCATAGCTGCTGTATCGCGGGGTGCCGCCGAGGAGAAGCGCGAAGAAGTCCGGCGTGCGCTGCTCAACTACGAGGCGTTGATGATAGTGGATTGGCGGGAGGAGTTCGTTAAGCTATGAGCGAACGCACGAGAAAAATAGAATCTCAACTTCGGGAGATCGTCAGCGAGCAAGTCGCTTCGCTCTCGGACCCGCGCATAAACGGTCTCGTTACGGTGACCGCCGCTCGTGTCAGTCCGGATCTCGCACAGGCCACTATCTTCTATAGTGTCCTCGACGGCGAGGACGAATCATCCGCGCAGGAGGGTTTACAGAGTGCCGCCGGGCGCATACAGTCCGCTGTCGGGTCGCAGACGCATACGAAACGCACGCCACGTCTGCGCTTCGAGCGGGACCCCGTGATAGAGCAAGCCAACAAAATTGACGCTGCCCTCAAGGAGGTACAACAGAGTGACCACGCAGACCACCGGTAACGCCCTCGGCGAGATCGCCGATTACCTGAAGACCTTGGACAAAGTCGCTGTCACCACGCACGTCGGCGCGGACGGAGATGCTATCGGCTCCTCCGCCGGACTTCTCGCGCTGATGCGAGCACTCGGGGCCGAGGTGATATTTTGCCACCGGGAAGAAGTCCCGAAGTACCTGCGGTGGATGATCCCGGATGCCCAAACCGAGCTGCCGCAGGGCTACGATCTGCTGGTTGTGGATACTTCCCGTGAGGATCGGGCCGGAGTCTCAGGTAAGCCTCGCTTGAACTTGGATCATCACGAGGACAATCCTCACTACGCGGACTACAACCTCGTGAACGGGCGAGCCGCCGCTACCGCCGAGGTTATAGCGGATCTCTACGCGGAACTCGACGTCCCGATGGAGATGGAGGCTGCCGAGGCGATCTACGTCGGGCTTCGTACCGACACGGGCGGATTTCGCTTCCGAAACGTCTCGCCGCGAGCCCATGAACTGGTCGCCGACCTATTGCGGGCGGGCGTAGTCCCGGCTGTGGTGGACGACAGGATCAACCGTACCGGTACCATCGAACAACTGAAGATCGTCGGCGCATCTTTGGCGAACTCCGTCCGCTACGGCGAGGCCATCATCACGACGGTCGACAACGACGATTACAAACGCACCGGCGCGACCGAACTCGACTCCAAAGAGGCCATCGATCACCTCCGAACTGTAGCCGGGGTGGATGTCGTCGCTCACTTGCGCGAAGTCGAGGCTGGCACAAAGGGCTCTCTGCGCTCTGAAACGGTGGATGTTGCGGAGATAGCGCGTCGCTTTGGCGGAGGCGGCCATCGTCTCGCGGCTGGGTACACCGTCCCAATGCGCCCGGCGGAGGCGCGGGAGCAGCTTTTGAACAATCTTAAGGGTGTTGTGGATCTCGGGGGCGCGAGATAGCTGATTCGGCTCTATCCGGCGCTCTGCTGCTGGACAAGCCGAGCGGTGTCACCAGTGCCGGTGCCGTGGCCGTGGTCAAACGCCTGCTGCCCCGCAAGACCAAGATCGGCCACACAGGAACTCTCGACCCGCTAGCATCCGGCCTTCTGGTCCTCGTTATAGGCCGCGCCACGCGCCTCTCCCGGTACGTGACTGGCCTCGACAAGACCTACACCGCTACCGCGCGATTCGGGGCAGTCTCCGACTCTCTTGATGCTGACGGTGAGATCACAGCTCTGGACACCCCAATGCCGACAGAAGACGATATAAACGGTGCGATTTCGAACTTTGTCGGAGATATCGAGCAGATCCCACCGATGGCTTCGGCCATAAAGATTGGGGGCGAACGTCTCTACGCCATGCACCGGCGGGGAGAGGAGATCGAACGTCCAGCCCGCCCGGTAACCATCCACGAATTCCAACTCGCGAACATAGACCCCGCCAACAACACGGCCACCTTCGACATCTCATGCTCCAGCGGTACCTACATACGGTCCCTAATATCGGACCTAGCAACCTCCTTAAACTCCGGCGCATACCTGACCTCCCTCCGCCGAAACTCCGTAGCCCACCTCCACATCTCAAAAGCCAAAAAACCAGAACACCTAACCCCCGACACAATGCATAACCACATAATACCACCGGTCGAGATGATGAGGAGTTTTCCGGTGGTTCGTGTAACGGACGAGGTTAGGCGAGTGGTTCGGAGTGGGCGGAGCATTTCGGCAGAGGGAGTTGTAGGAAGTTTTCGGGTTGAATGCGGAGATGAGTTGTTAGCGATCTACAGCGGTGACGGAGCCAAGGCGCGGGCCGAGGTGGTGTTGTGCGCGGGGTAGTCGTCGCTCTCGGAAACTTTGATGGGGTTCACCTTGGGCATCAGGCGGTGTTGCGACGGGCCGTGGAAGTTGCTGGCGCGATGGATGGGAGGGTGGTTGCAGCGACCTTTGATCCCCATCCGCGAGCGGTGTTGTGGCCGGGGAGTGAGCCCCTGTTGTTGACGACCCTGGATCTACGTCGGGAAGCCTTGATGCGATACGGGGCCGACGAGATGCGCGTCATCCCTTTCGACACAAAGCTTTCGCGCAAGAGCCCCCAAGAATTCGTCCACGACGTGCTGATCGGAACCCTCCAAGCCTCGGGTGTAGTCGTAGGCGAGAACTTCCGATTTGGATATAAGGCATCCGGCGATTTCGAGGATTTGAGACGGTACATGCGCGAGGCCGACGGCGAGGCACACGCTGTCTCCCTCAAAGGAAGTAACGGCGACGAGGAGATCAACTCTTCCCGCATCCGGGAGCTTCTGCGGAAAGGTGGTGTCGGCGAAGCGGCAAGACTACT
Source organism: Rubrobacteraceae bacterium (assembly GCA_041747155.1). Classification (GTDB taxonomy): domain Bacteria; phylum Actinomycetota; class Rubrobacteria; order Rubrobacterales; family Rubrobacteraceae; genus JACDDK01. The sequence continues at coordinate 2,051 of JBGTFQ010000045.1, read as the reverse complement.
TGGCCGTCCGTATGTACTTCGTGGCGAAGTCGTGGTTGGAGAGCGTCGCGGTAGGTTGTTGCAGTTTCCGACGGCCAACGTGCTTTCGGAAGCGAAAATCCTCGTGCCGGGTCGTGGAGTTTATGCGGGATTTGTGGAGGTCGATGGTGTTCGGCGGACGGCGTGCACCAATATAGGGGTTGCGCCGACTTTCGAGCGTGGGGAGAGTAAGGTCGAGGCTCATGTTCTGGATTTTGATGGAGATCTGTATGGCCGAGTGGCTGATGTCGGCTTTGTGGAGAAAGTCCGAGATGAGCGTAAATTTGGCGGGATTGAAGAGTTGAGAGCCCAGATCAGGCATGATGTAGAGGCGACGCGGCGGATTATGGAGAGTTAGGGCGAGAAAGAGTATTGAGTTTGCATCATGTGGTAGCATATCGCCCGAATGAAATCATTTAGAAGATAGATAAAAAGAGGAGAGCAAGAAGTTGGCGGTTTTGGAGAAAAAAGAGGTTACGATAGAAGAGCATCGCACCCACGAGAGCGACACTGGCTCGCCAGAGGTGCAGGTAGCAGTATTGACGAAGCGCATAGTTCACCTTACGGATCACATGCGCGAGCACAAGCACGATTTCCACTCCCGCAGAGGGTTGTTGCAGATGGTCGGCAAGCGCCGTCGTCTACTCAAGTATCTGCAGAAGAAGGATGTCGAGCGTTATCGTGCGCTCATCGCCAAGCTTGGACTTCGCCGCTAACCGGCGCATCCGAGCTATTTCGATACAAGCTGAAGTAAGAGGAGATAAGTGAATATGCGTTTAGAAATCCCCGTAGGCGAGCGTTCCATCGTGCTCGAAACCGGGAAACTCGCCAAGCAAGCGGGCGGATCGGTCACAGCTCAGCTGGGTGACACCGTCGTGCTCTCCACCGTCACCCGTTCTTCGAAGCCGCGAGAGGGAGCTTCCTTCTTGCCGCTGAGTGTGGACATAGAAGAGCGAATGGCTGCTGCGGGCAAGATCCCCGGTGGCTTCATAAAGCGTGAGGGACGTCCCTCCGAGCGAGCAGTATTGACGTGTCGGCTAACGGATAGGCCGCTACGCCCGTTGTTCCCGAAGGATTATCACTATGAGATCCAGGTGGTCGGCACTATTCTCGCCGCCGACCAAGAGACACCTTACGACACCGTCAGCATGGTCGGCGCTTCCGCAGCACTCGCGCTCTCGGATATTCCGGTCGATGGTCCTATCGGCGCTGTGCGCGTCGGACGCGGCCCAGATGGCGGTTTCATCCTCAACCCGACCTACGAGCAGCTGGCTGAGAGCGATCTCGACCTGGTAGTAGCGGGTACGGCGGAGGCGATCACGATGGTCGAAGCCGGAGCTAACGAGGTTCCCGAAGACGTAATGGTCGAAGCTCTGCAGCTAGCGGAAGGCACGGTGAAGGCCCAGGCCAGTGCCATAGGCGAGTGGGCAACCGAGAACGGCAAGCAGAAGCAGATACTGGAAGAGAAGCCCGCGAATCCGTTCGTGGACGAGTTCCGCTCCCAATATTTGGGACGCATCAAGGACGGCATAGTTCAGACCGACCGCCGCGCCCGTCACGACGAGCTTGACGCGCTAGAGGCGGAGCTTCTAGAAGACCGCGAGGACGCGACGGAGATATCGAACATCAAGAGCGCGTTCTCCACGCTTGAGAAAGAAGCATTCAGGGAGCTACTGCTCGTAGACAAAAAGAGGACAGACCTTCGAGGTTTCGAAGAGATCCGGGACGTGTCTGCCGAAGTGAGCGTGCTGCCGCGGGTCCACGGTACCGGGCTCTTCAGCCGCGGCGAGACACAGGTTCTTAGCTCGCTCGCGCTAGCGGATCTTGGTCTTGCTCAGCGCCTGGATACTATCGAGCCTCAGACCGGCAAGCGGTACATGCATCACTACAACTTCCCGCCATATTCCACGGGCGAGACAGGCCGTATAGGTACGACCAAGCGGCGTGAGATCGGCCACGGTGCCCTCGCAGAGCGGGCAATACTGCCGGTTCTGCCCGCTGAGGACGTTTTCCCCTACGCGCTGCGGATAGTC
>JBGTFQ010000044.1:0-1976 GCA_041747155.1 Rubrobacteraceae bacterium | reverse complement strand
ATCGTCTCAATCCTCATGCGACCTCCCGCTGGAACATCCGGCGGGGCAATTATACAGACCTTCTCTGCTAGACTGCCGGAACCGCGAGCGAGTACGAAAGAGGAGGATTTCCGTGAATCTCGACCTGATGCGAGAGCTATCTGTTTCGACGGATTCGAAGATCGTGCTGTTGGTCCTGGACGGACTCGGTGGCCTGCCGATGGAGCTGGGCGGCCAGACCGAACTCGAAGCCGCCGAGACACCGAACCTGGATCGGCTCGCCGCTTCCTCGGACCTCGGCCTATCGCTGCCGGTTGGATCGGGGATCAGCCCCGGCAGTGGCCCCGGACACCTTGCGCTCTTTGGCTACAATCCGCTCGAATATCCGGTCGGGCGCGGCGTACTCTCCGCGCTCGGCGTTGGTTTCGAGCTCGAAAACAGCGATCTCGCAGCGAGGATCAACTTCGCCACAATCGACGACTCCGGCAAGATCTCCGACCGCCGAGCCGGTCGTATCCCCTCCCAAAAAGGCGAAGAACTCGTAGACCTCCTGAACGAAAAGATAGACCTCGATGGCGTGGAAGTCTCGGTCATACACGAGAAGGAATACCGGGCCGTCGTCATCTTCCGGGCCGATGGACTCTCTGGCTCACTCGTGGATACCGACCCGCAGCGAACGGGCCTCGAACCTCTCCCGGTCAAACCAACCGACGACTCCAAAGAAGCCGAGAACAGCGCGGAACTCGCCAACGAGTTCATAAAACAAGCGAACGAAATCCTGAAAGACGAGCATCCGGCCAACACTGTCTTGCTGCGCGGCTTCGACACGCATCCGGGTCTGCCGTCCTTCGATGAGGCGTACAAGCTGCGGGCCGCCGCCATAGCCAGCTATCCGATGTACAAGGGACTGGCGAGACTGGCTAAGATGGATCTCCTTCAGGAAGGCGAAGGTATCTCCGGGGAATTCGATACGCTGGAACAGAGCTGGAACGACCACGATTTCTTTTTCGTCCACGTCAAGCCAACGGACGCCGCCGGTGAGGACGGGGACTTCGAGCGCAAGGCAAAGGTCATAGAAGAAGTCGACGCGCTTATTCCGCGGCTCCTGGAGTTAGCCCCCGACGCGCTCGCCATCACCGGAGACCACGCCACGCCCGCCAGGATGAAGAGCCATTCGTTCCACGGTGTGCCGTTCTTGTTGCATTCCGAGTACACGCTACCGACTGCGGAGAGCTTCGGGGAGCGGACATGCGCGGGCGGGTCGCTTGGGGTGTTTCCGGGAGAGGAGATCATGGGTCTCCTTATGGGCCACGCTCTGAAGCTAAACCGCTACGGAGCGTAGACTACGGAGCACCGCAAGAACGAACTAGCCTCCCTGGAGCATGAGATCGTCGGCTGCCGCCGGTGTCCACGACTTGTCGAATGGCGCGAGACGGTGGCGGTGGAGAAACGGGCCGCTTACTCGGACGAAACGTACTGGGGTCGTCCCGTACCGGGCTTCGGCGACCCGGACGCTCGCGTTGTAGTGATGGGACTCGCTCCCGCCGCCCACGGCGCGAACCGTACCGGGCGCGTCTTTACCGGCGACCGCTCCGGGGACTTCCTGTTCGCCGGGTTGCATCGTGTAGGCTTCGCCAATCAACCTACTTCCAAGAGCAGGGATGACGGGTTGCGGCTCTCTGAAGCCTGGGTCTCCGCCGCAGTCCGCTGCGCCCCGCCCGCCAATAAACCAACCCCCACCGAACGCGACGCTTGCCTCCCCTACGCCGCCCGAGAAATGAAGTTGCTACAGGCAAGGGTCATAGTCTGCCTGGGCGCTTTCGCCTGGGATGCCGTACTCCGCCTCAGAAATATCCGGCCAAAGCCTAAATTCACCCATGGCGCGGAGCATAAATTTGGCGGCGTTACCCTACTCGGTTGCTATCACGTATCTCAACAGAACACCTTCACTGGCGTGCTGACCACAGACATGCTAGACAACGTACTACGGCGAGCGA
>JBGTFQ010000043.1:0-5060 GCA_041747155.1 Rubrobacteraceae bacterium | reverse complement strand
AGCGATAGTCGACGAACGGACATCGCTTGTCGAGATCCCGCTGGCCCAGGGAAATTTCGTAGCTTCCGGGCTTCCGATAGTCCGGGTATGGCCCGCCCGTGAGGATGATTTTGAATCGGAGAATGGGGCGCAGATCAATCGTTGTTTCATTCTGGGCAAGGAGAGGAAGTTTCAGCAGGACTTCGGGTTTGGTCTGCGTCAACTCTCGGACATAGCATTGAAGGGGCTCTCGCCAGGGATCAACGATCCCACGACCGCCATGCAGGCGATGGACCGGATCGAGGACATCTTTATCTCGCTCGGCTCTAAGTCTCTGCCGCCTCGCATCCAACGCCGTGAAGTAGCCGACCGGAAGGTGTTGGTCAAGGTGGGATATCCGAACTTCGAGGATCACGTTGGGCTGGCCTTTGATCAAGTCCGGCGAGCGGCTTTCGCTACGGGGCAAGTGGCGGTTCTTGAGAGATTCTTGGAGATACTCGACCGTATAGCGCGGGCTAATACCGGGCGCGAGCGTCAGCAGGCAGTGTGGGCTCGCATCTTTACCATCGCTCGGCTTGCGCCGGATCAAATCCCAGACCCTGAGGATGCGACAGCGCTCATGGTACGAGCCGTAGAATGCACTTACGGTTTTGCGGCTGCGGAGAGGGTTCGGATAGAAGCCGATCTAAGAAAGCTCACGGATCTCGCCGAAGACCTTGAGAGCGGCGATAGAGTTCGGCGGGCTGTTGACAACGCCCGCAAGCACGTCAGTCGATGAGCCTCCGACGCATGATCTGAACCGGAACCAATGCCAGAGCCCCGGTAAAAACGAGCACCCACGCAACATCCCCCAGTATCGCTAAATCCGGCCCATTAGCCAGCCCTCGACAGGCATTGACCGCATGGTACAGCGGCGTGAACCACGCCAGCAACGGCACTGGAGCCGGGAACTCTTCGACAGGAAAGAAGATTCCACTAAACAAGAATAGTGGAGTGACGACCAGGGTGAAGTAGTAAGCGTACAGGTCTATGCGTTTGATCAGGCTGGTGAACAACGTCCCCATGACGCTGAACATCACCCCGATAACAAGCAGCATCGGCGGAATAAGCAACGCCCACCAGGATGAGATCAGAGGGTTTTGGGGCGTGAATGCGAAACCGAGGATAGTAAGCATCGCGAGAAACCCCGTCCCGTATAGCGCTGCCCGCGTTCCGGCCCACAGATACTCTCCGGCGACGACATCCTCAGGATTTACGGGCGTCGTGGTGATCGCATCGTAGACGCGATCGATCCTGAGTTTGACAAAGGTGTTGAAGGTGCTCTCGAAGGACGCAGCGAACATGGCGTTTGACGCGAGCAGCCCCGGTGCGATGTACTGCACGTAGGTCTGTCCGTTTATGCCGCCCTGCTGGATAAACGCCCCGAGTCCGAGGCCCATCGCCGCCAAATACAACAACGGTTCGAAGAAATTGGGGAACATCGCGCTCTTCCAGTACTTGCGGAAGATCGTCGCGTTGCGTTGCCACACCCGGAACGCGCCACGGGGCGACGGTATACGGATGGATCCCATCAGTCTGTCAGACTCCTTCCAGTGAGTTTCAGAAATACGTCTTCGAGGCCCGACTGCCTGTACACTGTGTTCTCGACCGCTATCCCGGACTCCCGCACACGCTCCAGAACGTCATCCGAGTCTCGGGTGAATGCGAGTAATGCTTCGCCGGTCGCACCTTCTTCTACATTATCCACCATTTTTAGCAGGATGGGACGCAATTCTTGCAGTGATTGAGGATCGGAACGGAACTCAAGCACTTGCGGGCTGACATGTTGCTCGACCAGTTCATCCGGCACGCCGCCCACGACTATGTTGCCATCCTCCATGATGACGAGGCGGTTACAGAGTCGGGCGGCTTCTTCCATGTAGTGCGTCGTGAGGATCAGGGTTTTGCCTTCGCGCACGAGGTCGCGCATCTTGTCCCAGACTAAGTGCCTAGCCTGGGGGTCCAGGCCGGTAGTTGGTTCGTCCAGGACTACAAGATCCGGATCGTTTATGAGGGCGCGGGCGATCAAGAGCCGCCGCTTCATCCCGCCTGAGAGCTCGGATACATCGGAATCGGCTTTCTCGGTTAGTTGAACGAAATCCAGCAACTCGTCGGCGCGACGTAGAGCGGATTTCTTTGGCATGTCGAAGTATCGTCCGTATACGAGCAGGTTCTCCCGCACCCGTAGGTCGTCGTCGAGGTTGTTCTCCTGTGGAACTACCCCGATACGGCGTTTGATGGCCCGTTCATTACCTCGAACGTCGAGGCCGACTACCCGAAGTCGTCCACCCGTAGGAATGGAAGCGCCGTAGATCATGCGCATAGTGGTGGTCTTGCCTGCGCCATTTGGCCCCAAAAACCCGAAACATTCGCCCGGAAAAACCTCGAAGTCCAAGCCTTTCACGGCCTCGAAATCGCCGTAGTTTTTCTTCAGACCGTTTGCTACCAGTGTGGAACGCCGGGTATCCAATTTGTTCTCGCGCTGAGTATCCGAGGTCAAGCGTTGTTCTCCTGTTCCGCCTTCTTTGTTCGGCTGCCGAGGATCTTCAAGGCCCGCTCCAGGCTTTCTTTATTCTCCGGCGCGTTCAACCATGTCGAGGCGCCTGAGGGATGTGGCAGCGGAACGTATGTTACCCCATCGCGTTCGATAGCCTCGCCTATAACGTCGGTCATGCGTGGCACGTTCAGAACCTCTTTTATTGCCATGCCACCGACCAAAATGACTACTGCCGGGTCCAGGATACTTAGCTCGGCCTCCAGGTGTTGTCCGCAGTTTCGGATCATGGCTCGCGACGGCGCTTTGTCCCCGCCACCTTTGGCCTTGCCTGGAAAGCAACGCGCCAGGGCCGAGAAATACACGTCGTCGCGCTCGATACCAGCCCTTTCGAACCACTGCATGAGTCTTTTGCCAGCCGGTCCCGTAAAAGGCAGCCGGGTCGTAACTTCTGTAATGCCCGGAGCCTGACCGATCAGAAGCACCCGCACATCTTTAGCGATGTCGACGACAGGAGCATTGCCGCCATCGGAAAAGCACAGAGCACAGCCCTGCACATGGTCTCGGTGGACCTCTAACTGACGGATAATATCCATTGGCCCATATGCTAACCCGAAGTGTCTAAAAAGCTGGTGTGTAGGAACTCAAACTCGCCCTGAAATCTTAATCAACCATTAAAAATTTATCTGGCAGGAGAAAAATTTGCCAAAACTCTAACCAGTTGCAAATACGTTTGTTAGAATCGCCGTCATGGAATATAGAAGCAGGTCCAAAATGAGAAAATTCAAGCGGCGGCGTCAGGGCGTGGGATTCGCGGTTCTCGCATCGCTGGTAATCGTTGCGCTGGGGGCATTGCTGTACTTCGGCATCGACCCGGCAGGACGCAGCACCGACAACCTCCTTGTGCAACGGCTGGACTCCCCGCAGGCAATGGAGCCGCCAAAAGTAGTAGCCCAGGTCGACGCTGCGGAAGAAGAGAAGGAGATCGCACAAGCACCGGAAGAGAAAAAAGAAGAACCCAAAAAGGAAGAGCCAGAAGAAAAAGCTAAGGACGAGCCCAAGCAAGAGGAGTCAAAGCAAGAGCCGCAGGAGCCCAAGGAGCCGGAGACACCTGCTCCGGCCACCAACGATCTTTATCTGACGGTTCCCAAGATGGGCTTGTACGACAACTACGTAGCGAATGGTGTGGATAACGCGACATTGTACAACGGTGCAGGTAAGACTCCAGAGAGTGCGTATCCGTGGGACGGCAACGCAAACCCTTACATCGCGGCTCACGTGCTTGGCTACTCGGGGACGGGTAGTTACATGCAGTTCGCGGCTCTCCCGAGCATGACTTATGGGGATGAGATCATTCTCTCCGATGCCAACGGTACGAGTTACACGTATCAGGTGACAGAGATATTGACGGTTGACATAAGCGAGAATTGGGTCACCGCGCCGATACCGGGCAAAGATATGGTCAGCTTGCAGACGTGCATCAACCCGCCAGCCTACGACCTGCGGTACGTAGTGCGAGGCGAGCGGGTCGCTGTCGGTAGCGCGTAGAACACGCTAGCACCAGATTTAGAACCTGAACGCGCTCCTTCTAGGGGGCGCGTTTTTACGTTCTAGGTCGAAGCGTTTATACTGGTCGGGGAGGAAGTACAACCGAGATTAGGAGATGACACATGCCACTCGTGACGATGCGGCAGCTTCTGGATGAAGCGTCGAAGGGCGGATACGGCGTTGGAGCTTTCAACGTCAACAACCTTGAGCAGATACAGGCGATCATGGAGGCCGCGCAGGAGACGAACTCTCCGGTCATCATTCAGGCTTCCCGCGGCGCGCGTAAGTATGCCAACGACCGTTTCCTCTACCACCTGATGGAGGCTGCTACGGAGATCTACCCGGACATCCCGCTGGTGCTGCACCAGGACCACGGCAACAGCCCGGAGACTTGCAAGAGTGCCATAGACCTCGGCTTTACGAGCGTGATGATGGACGGCTCTTTGCAAGAAGACGGTAAAACGCCTGGAGATTTTGAGTACAACGTACAAGTCACCCGCGAGGTCGTCGAAATGGCCCACGAGCACGGCGTAACCGTCGAAGGTGAACTTGGGACATTGGGTGGCATCGAGGACGGCGTGGGCTCGGGCGAGGTTAACTTGACGGACCCGGACCAGGCCGTAGAGTTCGTCGAGCGGACGGGTGTCGACGCTCTGGCGGTCGCTATCGGTACGAGCCACGGAGCCTATAAGTTCACCAAGGAGCCCGACCGCGAAGTATTGGCGATGCACATTATCGAGGAGATCAACAAGCGTCTGCCGAACACGCACTTGGTGATGCACGGTTCTTCCAGCGTGCCTAAGGAGCTCGTCGATATCATCAACGAGTATGGCGGCAAGATCGAGCCGACCTGGGGCGTTCCGGTTAAGGAGATCCAGGAGGGCGTCAAGCACGGTGTACGTAAGATCAACGTGGACACCGACCTGCGTCTCGCCTCGACCGGCGCTATCCGCAAGGCTCTCGCAGAAGATCCGTCAGAGTTTGACCCACGCTCCTACAA
>JBGTFQ010000042.1:0-2954 GCA_041747155.1 Rubrobacteraceae bacterium | reverse complement strand
CCGCCAACCCCACCACCGGAGATAGACGTGGACGCCTGGATCAAGAGCATCAACCGCATCCGTGCCATAGCCCCCACAAGCCTCCATCCCACGCACTTCGGGTGTTACGACGACGTGGAACGTCACCTCTCCGAGCTAGAGCAACGCCTCCAGGACTGGCTTCTCTTCGTCCAGAGCCGCATGGACGAAGGGTATGAGCAGGACGAGATCTCCATCGAGCTAGAGACCAAAGGAGATGAGGAGATGCTAGCCTCTGGAGCCGGTCTCGAAGAGACAAAAGACTACGAACTCGCCGGAAACTACGAGATGCTAACCGCTGGTCTCATGCGGTACGTGGAGCGTCGGCGTAAGAACAAGTGAGAGCCCGTCAAGACGTATACGCCAACATCTACCCACTTTGTGGAACGGTGTCTCGTCCTTTTCCAGAAGTCCGACCGAATATAGGGAGCATTCTGTAAATTTTCTGGAGGTTTGTGTAAGTCGAAGGCTAGGAGCCCTTCACCGCTTCCACAACCTCTTGAAGACCCTGCTTGGCGTCGGAGAAGAGCATCATGGTCTTGTCGGTGTCGTAGAAGAGGGGGTTGTCCACGCCTGCAAAGCCGGGGCTTAGGGAGCGTTTGATGAAGATGACTCGTTCGGCTTGTTCGGCGGCTAGGACGGGCATGCCGCTTATGGGGGTGTCTTGTTCGGGGTCGTTGGCGGCGGGGTTCACTACGTCGTTGGCTCCGACGATTATTACGGCGTCGGTGTCGGCGAACTCGGGGTTTATGTCTTCGAGGTCGTAGAGCTTGTCGTAGGGAACTCCGGCTTCGGTTAGGAGTACGTTCATGTGGCCGGGCATGCGGCCCGCTACGGGGTGGATGCCGAAGAGAACTTCCTTGCCGTCGGATTGCAGGATCTCCATGAGGTCTCGCATGGCGCCTTGCGCCTGGGCGACCGCCAGGCCGTAACCGGGGATTATGATAATTTTCTGTGCTTCGTCGGAGAGGTATTCGCCTATAGCTCCGGCGTTTGTGTCGTTGACGGGCTTATCTTCGCCGTCGTCCTTTTTGCTGGAGCCCGAGGCGGCGATCCCGGCGAAGATGATCTTACCCAAAGGTCGACCGAGGGCACTGCTCATCAGGCGGGTTAGGATGGTGCCGGACGCGCCTACGATGGTGCCGCCGATGATGAGGATGTAGTTATCCAAGACGAATCCCGAAGCTGCAGCGGCAAGGCCGGTGAAGGCGTTTAGAAGTGAGATCACTATCGGCATATCCGCCCCGCCTATGGGGATGACGAGCAAGACTCCCAACACAGCCGAAGCCGCAAGCACGGCTACCACCGAGGCGACCGGTGAGAGAAACGGCAGTATCGCGCCGTCCGAGATAGCGTTAGCCGCCAGCACGAGGATTCCGATGAATAGTAGAGCGTTGACGATCTGTTGCAGTGGGAACGTGACGGAGCCTGAGAAGGCGAGTTCCTGGAGCTTCAGGAACGCGACCACGCTGCCCATAAAGCTGACCGATCCTATAAGGATGGTCAGGGGGACTGTGACTGCCGCGACGAGGCTAGTTTCGCCGATGGCTTCGGCGTGGAAGAACTCGGAAAGCGCGATCAGGGCGGCAGCGCCTCCGCCTAGACCGTTGTAAGCTGCGACCATCTGCGGCATCGCCGTCATCTGAACCCGCTGGGCTGTCAAAGCCCCGACGACGGAGCCGATAATTACCGCTATACCGATCAGGATCAGAGCTTGAAATTCGATCACGAAAAGCGTAGCTACGAGGGCTATGATCATTCCGACAGCCGCCAGCGTGTTGCCCGAACGGGCGGTCTCCGGGGAGCGCAGCCGCCTGATGCCCACGATGAACAGCGCGGCGGCCAGCAGATAGGCTATGAAAGTCGCCACCTGCAAAGGTCAGTCCGCCTTTCTCTTCTTGACCCGCGTCACGGGTGGCCGGAACATCGTCAGCATCCGGTTCGTTACCCAGAAGCCCCCAACCACGTTCGCCGCGCCGAAGATAACGGCTACGAAACCTACGGCTTGAACCGTCGGTCCTTCCGCGGCGGCCAGCGTGATCATGCCTCCAACCAAGATGACGCCGTGGATGGCGTTGGTGGCACTCATCAAGGGCGTATGAAGCAGGTTGGGTACGCGGGAGATCAACTCGAATCCCAGGAACGCTGCGATGATAAATACCGCGAGCTGTGCGAGCAACGTGTCCACGGCTAATTGGCCTCGCTCTCTTGGGAAGATTTCTGCTTCTCCAACGCCTCACGGGTTGGCTCGTGGCGAACCTCACCCCCGTGCGCTATACAGGTCTTGTCGATGATCTCATCCTCGAAATCAAGGTTCAGTTGCGGGTCTTTGCTATCCTTGTCCTCGGATTGATCCTCGGTCAGGTGACCGAGCAAGTTGTACATATTGCGCGAGAGCAACTGGCTGGCGTGAATTGGCATGGCGCTCGGTAGATTCACCGGACCCACAATCCTCACGCCTTCATGCTCTACGGTCTCGCCGGGTTCCGTAAGCTCGCAGTTGCCACCGTTCTCGGCGGCGAGATCCGCGACTACCGATCCCGGCTTCATGGACTCGACCATCTCTGTATCAACGAGAATCGGCGCGGCACGACCCGGTATGAGAGCCGTCGTGATTACTATGTCCATCTCCTTTATACGCTCTCGCAAAAGCTCCTGATCCCGCGCAAGCTTCTCCTTCGACCAGCCCTCGTCTTCTTCCTCTTCCGGCTCCTCCTCACCCTCGACGATGTACTCATCCTCGGGGGGCTTGGCGTAGGAGTAGAAACCCAGCGAGGTCATAAACTTGTTGAAGCCTTTCGGTTCGTACTCGACGTACTCATCCTCGACTTCGGTGTCGTCCCCTTCATCGTCGGAGTCAACGAACGACGCTCCGAGGGACTGGGCCTGTTCCTTTGTCTCGGGCCGCACGTCGTAAGCGAAGACCTCAGCGCCGA
>JBGTFQ010000041.1:0-3498 GCA_041747155.1 Rubrobacteraceae bacterium | reverse complement strand
CAGCTCCTCGGCCATCCGGTGTCCACGAGCGTAAGTTCGCTGTCCTCTTCGATCAAATACCAGTTCACGAGGCCGTCGGCGAATCGATGTACGCCTGCGGCTACCTCCTGGGTAGTCTGAGCCATGCTAACTTCCCCTCCGAGAAACTTTCGGTTACAAAGCCAGAGTATTTACCATAACATGCGGGTTCCGTGATTGTTACGGTCGCTACTTTTGCTGACGTCCCCGAGGCGATGACGAAGCGATCCTCTCTTGCGACGTTCTCCGTACCGTTTCCTGAGTCTTCCCGGGCATCGCATCTAAGCTGGCTGGCACAGGCAAACCACAGCAGTTCACCGTCCCGACGCACAGCAGCGATCCGCGCCCCGGGCGCGCTGACGCCGACTAGTTTCTCCTCCACCACGGCCCTGAGCCCCGAGGATAGTATTTCGTCCGCTGCGCCGGACGCTTCATGTATCCGGGCCGTCGCCTCCTCGACTATTTGTATCTCCTCGTCGGTGAGGCCGTATAGCTCGTAGACCTGGTCGTCCAACGGCTTGTCGGTGGCGGAGAACGGGTGCTCGATCACCGTCGGTTTATATTTCTTGCCAGGTTTCGACGTGCATTCCTTCGACCTCACGAAAGTGAGCGTCGCGGGAGGCTATGGACAGATCGTGTTGGAGAGCCAACGCGCAGATCCAGATATCGTTTTCAGGGATCGGGCGTCCGGCTTCACGCAACTGGTCCTTGATCCGCCCGTAATGCTTGGCAGTAGCGCCGTCGCACGCGAGTACGGTGTTATTGGCTGCGAGATCTGCCACCCGGTCAAGGTTTTCCTCTACCCGTCCTGACCTGTAAGCCCCGAAGAACAACTCACCCAGAACTATACTTGGCAAGAAAATCGTCACGTCTGCCTGGAGTCTGTTCAATACAGCATCGTCACCTGCAGTCAACGCAATGACGATGTTAGTGTCGAGCAGATATTCACCACTCATCCGGGTCTATCTGCTCGCATCCTTCCTCTATCGCCACGGACATTCGGCGGGCGTCATCTGCACTGATAGTTGCGGCAAAACGAAGCAGGCTGCTACCGTTGACCCCGTCGCCGGGCTTCGTCGTCATGGAACGGACGATCTCCAGTATGCGCCGCTGCTCTTCTTCAGACATACCGGATAACTGTTCTATTATCTGGTCTTTGACCCCGTCACTCACGAGATTCTCCCGTCTAAAGAACGCTTACGCACATCAAGTCTATCACCGGGCTGTCGCCTCCTCGACTATCTGGATCTCCTCGTCGGTAAGGCCGTATAGCTCGTAGACGAGGCTGTCTATCTGGCGGTCGGTGGCGGAGATCTGGTGCCCGATCACCGTCCGTTCCCGCTCGATCTTCGCCTCCGTCAGCTTCTCGTGCAGTTCCAGCATCCGCCCCACCAACCCCACCATTTTTTCGTGCCGCGCCGCGTCCTCCGGGTCGGAGAAGTCTATGGTGTGGATGGGGAGTTGAGCTACATGATACTTTTTGATCTCGGCAAGCGCTTCGCCTTTCTCGGGATTCATAAATGCATAGGCAAAATCGGTTGCTCGCGAGTTCATGATTCCCAGCACATAATTGAGGTCATAGTTCTCATTCTTAGGCAGCAGTATATGCATATTATTACGGGCGACGTAACCGGATTCTACTAACGTAGCAATGATTGAATCACCTGTCTGGCGTACTACTATCTTCAGAGGAGCATCGAAGATCAAAGGATCACGTGGCGCGGCGAGCCAGGGGCCGTAAGAGATCCAGTAATTTCCGTTCCAACGATTTTCATAACGGTGGATAAGGCTACCTCGCAAAAGTGGCGACCAACTTGAAGCAGGCGCCGCTCCCTCTTGCACATACGGCTTTTCTTTGGTTATCTCTGAAGTCTGTGGTGGATCACCTTTGCCTCTTTCAAACGGCTTTACACCGTTATAAATATTGCAAATCCGCAGTAATGGCTCTGATTGATCTTCGATCCTATGAAACAGTTTTTGGACTGGAACAGAAGCGACAACATTGATGGGATCTCCGGAGGTAACGATGTTCTCCCAAGGCAACATGTGACTTTGAGAAATTTCTGTTTCACTCCTAACATCGACGGTGAGCGCCCCAGACTTATTGTCAGCGTCATTCGCTTTCTGGAATATCAGCACATGTGTGTCAACGATAGCTTTAAACACTTTGTCTGGTAAATGGAGTATGCGTCGCCAGAGATACCGTGTCGCCAGATGTCTCCTTATTTTGCGAAGCAGCACAGACTGTAGCCATGTGTTGGATACGATAACTCCGAACATTCCTTCTTGGTTGAGCAGACATTCATATCGCTCTAGGAAGAGCAGATAAAGATCCTTTTGGTAGTCCTGATGATTATAGTGCTTCGCAAAATAGTCTTGTTGAGGAGGCGACGGCACGTAAGCATAAGGAGGGTTCCCGATCACAACGTCGAAGCCAGAGTCGTTGCCCTCGAAGACCTGCGGGAAGGCTTCCTGCCAGTCGAAGACGTTGATGCGGTAGTGTTCCTCCTCGTCAAGCAAAACCATCTGCTCATTCTCATAGAAGTCCGGCCCGATCAAGGAGTTGCCGCACTTTATATTCGCGCTCAGGTCGGGCAGCGCCCGCTCGGAGAACATGCGTAGCTGAGTCTGGAGGCTCTGCTCGGACTCGCCTTCCAGCACCTTGATGAGCAGTGAGAGCTTCGTCACCTCCACGGCCTGCGGGTCTATGTCGACGCCGTAGATGTTGTTGAGTAGGATGCGCTTCTTCTCGTCTATGGTCAGGTGCCACTGGCCGCCGGGTCCCTCGTAGAGCTGCTTGCTCCACTTCTCCGGGCCGTCCTCCAGGTAACGGTCGCGGTGCCAGTCCAGGAGGTACTTGTAAGCCCCGATCAGGAACGAACCCGAGCCGCACGCCGGGTCAACGATCTTCAGCTTGCTCGCCCCGCCACGCGGGCCGGGCTTCTTGCCCTCCAGCAACTTGCCGATTGTGTTCTCGACGATGTAGTCCACGATGTAGGTCGGGGTGTAGTAGACGCCACCCGCCTTGCGGACCTCCGGCTTCTGCTCGACCGTGGCGGTATGGCCGTCGTCTTCCAGGTGGATCACACTGCCCAAAAACTGCTCGTAGACTTGCCCGAGCACGTCAATCGGCAACACGGAGTACTAGTAGGGGCTCTCCGGGTAGTAGAGCCCGCGGATAATGTCCTCCAGCACCCCGTCGTCTATCTTGAGGTTCGGCGTCAGGCCGTCCGGTTCGCCGCCGCGCCCGCGTTCGTTATGGAAGTGGAAGAGGCCGGAGTTGTAACGGTCGTCCGCGTCGCGGAACTGGGAGACGAGCCGCCCGTACACGTCGTTCCCGTTGACGAGGCCCAGGAGCTTCGCGTACTCCTCGATGCCCCGGTCCTCGGCCATGCGCAGAAAGATCAGCCGGTCAATCGTCAACTGTACCGCGTAGTTGAGCTGGCGGGTGTTCAGGTCGTTGCGGGCGGCCAAGTTGCG
>JBGTFQ010000040.1:0-7898 GCA_041747155.1 Rubrobacteraceae bacterium | reverse complement strand
CTACTTGGAATCCCCGGATGATCCACAGCGCACTCCCGGAGGTGCTTCGGTTGGGCGTTTTCACGTCACGGATCTTCACGTCCAGATCCGCCGTTGCCCTAAGCCCGTTGTCGCTATGGTCGCCGGTTACGCCGTCGGTGGGGGACACGTTCTGCACATCATCTGCGACCTGACCATCGCGGCGGACAACGCCAAGTTCGGACAGGTCGGGCCGAAAGTCGGCAGCTTCGACGGTGGGTTCGGTGCTTCAGTGCTTACGCAGCTTGTTGGGCCGAAGAAGGCCAAGGAGATCTGGTTTCTGTGTCGTATGTACGGAGCTGATGAAGCCCTGCAAATGGGCCTAGTCAATAAGGTCGTTCCGCTCGCGGAACTCGAAACCGAGACCGTGGACTGGTGCCGCGAGATGCTGAACCACTCACCGTTCGCGCTGCGGATGTTGAAGGCGAGTTTCCACGCGCACGAGGACGGATTCGCCGGAATTCAGCAACTCGCCCATGACGCGAACCTACTCTTCTACGGGAGTGAGGAAGCTCAGGAAGGCCGCGATGCGTACAAGGAGAAACGCCGCCCGGACTTCTCGAAGTTCCCCAAACGCCCCTAGCTCCGGCACTATGAGGATCTCCGATTTCGAGCTGTACCGTTACAGCCTGCCTCTCGTGGAACCCGTGAAACTCTCAGCCGGTACGATCCACCACCGTGAAGGACTTTTGCTGAAACTCTGCGGCGAAGATGGTTCTATCGGGTGGGGTGAATCCGCGCCGTTGCCGGGGTTCAGCGCGGAAAACTTGGACGAAGCCGAAAAGTCGCTCCGGGTTGCGGGGAGCTCACTGGTCGGGTACGAGTTACAGAGAGATGCTTACGAGGTACGAGAAAAGCTAAACTCGGAACTCGAACCTTTAGGTCTCCCATCTTCGGTTCGCTTTGGATGCGAGCTAGCAGTCTGGAATCTTTGCGCGGCTTCTCACGGTGTCTCTCTAGTCGAATGGACGTTCCCGAAATATCGGCGGGTTGTGCCTCTAAACGGTCTCTTGTTGGGCGAAGCGGAAGTGGTGCTCGAAAGTGCCAGCCGGATGCGCGAGGATGGCTACTCGGCGGTCAAGCTGAAGGTCGGAAAACGAAGCGTCGAGGAAGACGTTGACCTGGTTAATGCTCTGCGCCGGGCGCTCGGAGAAGATATCAGCTTGCGCCTGGATGCAAACCGCGCCTGGAGTTTCGAGGAGGCGATACGCTTCGGTCAGGGTATCGCTGGAGTTGGTATCGAATACGTCGAAGAACCACTGACCGATGCTTCGTTACTGCCGCATCTCACCCGCGAGTTCAGCCTCCCCATAGCAATAGACGAATCGTTGGTTGGAATGGATTCCGCTTCCCTCGAACAGCACGGTTACGCGGTCGCAATAGTTCTAAAACCCACTCTGATCGGAGGTCTCTCAAAGACTTTGCGTTTCGCGGAGACGGCTTCGCGCCTCGGTATGTCAAGTGTCGTCAGTTCGGCCTACGAGTCAGGGGTAGGGATCTCGGCTCTCATTGCGCTGGCCGCAGGAATCGGGGAGAAGGCGGTACCTGCGGGTCTTGACACATACCGTTCTCTGGCGGCGGACGTTCTCTCTCCACGGTTGGAGTTGCCCGCGCCGGAGGTTGATGTACGCGCATCTTTCGGAGTCCGTCGCGAGGTAGATGAGCGGGCTTTGGACCCATTCCGTTGACCACGGGCGGTTCACCACGAAAAACTCTACATGCGGGATAACATGAGGACATGATCGGAAAAACAAACGAGATTCCGTGCCCGCTGCGAGCCGCCGCACAAGCCACGCCGGATTCACCAGCGATTATCGGCATCGATGGCACGATTACTTACCGGGAACTGGATCTCCGCGTCTCATATATCGCGGAGCGGTTGAGTGAGGCTGGATGCATTTCGGGGAGTCGGGTCGCGCTGTACCTGGAGAAAGACGAGCGGTACATCACGTTGCTACTAGCCTTGATCCTGCGCGTTGGTGCCGTGGCCTGTCCCATCAGCACCCGAACTCCCCCAGACGGCGTCCCGTCACTGCTCGAAACCGCTCGTTGCTCGATTGTGATCTCCTCCGACAAAGCCATACTGAATGCCGTACCTGATCAAATAACGTGCCTGAATCCTCACGTGCTCCTCGAAGATTTGGACACTTCGACTTCACGAGATCTCGCAGACATGCCGCACCTCGACCTTCAAGAATCCGCAACCATTGTCTTCACTTCGGGGAGCACGGGTTCACCAAAAGCCGCTTTGCACACACTCGGAAACCACTACTACAGCGCGCTCGGCTCGAACGCCAACATCAAGCTTGATCCGGGAGATCGTTGGTTGCACTCGTTGCCGCTCCACCACGTTGGGGGCATCTCTATATTGTTTCGGGTGCTACTCTCACGAGCCGCGCTTGCGCTACCGGAGCCCACTGCCCCGCTTGGCGAGTCCATCACCCGGCTAGCAGCGACTCATATCTCGTTAGTCGCTGCTCAACTTCGCCGGATGCTAGCCGAGGATAATGTTCCAACGGGACTCAAGGCCATCCTGATGGGTGCGAGCGCGATGCCTCCGGCCTTGATCCACGATGCCTACTCCCGCGGCTTGCCACTGCACACGAGCTACGGACTAACCGAGATGGCGTCCCAAGTCACCGCCACACCACCAAACGGCTCGCTCGAACAACTGAAGACCTCTGGCAACGTATTGTCGCATCGCGAATGTCGTGTGGATGAAAGTGGCGAAATCCTGGTCCGTGGTGAGACACTTTTTACTGGCTACCTCGAAGGAGACCAGATAGTTCGACCTTTCGATGCGAATGGTTGGTTTTACACAAAGGATCTCGGTAAATGGACCTCGGACGGCTCTCTGATCGTCCACGGTCGCAAGGACAACTTGTTCATCTCCGGCGGCGAGAACATACAACCCGAAGAGATAGAGAAAGCCCTTCTAGCGCTGCCCGGCGTATCAGAGGCCATCGTCGTAGATGTCACGGACCCCGAGTTTGGATATCGCCCCGTAGCTTTTGTGCGCCGCTCTGGAACGGACACTTCGACGAGTCTCCAGAAAAAACTCTATCGAGTGTTGCCCCGGTTCAAGGTTCCAAAAACCATCCACGAATGGCCGACGGATGCTCCCGAAGGCATGAAGGTCGACCGTTCTTTCATGCGTGACCGTGCGTTGCGACTCTCGGGTAGAGATATAGTCTCTAGTTAGCAATGACTCAGGTTTTTAGATGTACATGGTCTTCGAGAGGTGGCCTCACGGAAATTTTTAGTCTGTCGCTATTCAAGGGGTGATACAATAATATCTGTTGCGTAAGATGGGTTCGCCATACTAACGTGCCACCGCTGGAGTTAGGGTGGTCTTTGCTTTTGTGGGAATCCGAGAATGAAAGGTGGGCTCCAGTAATGGCCCAGGGAACAGTCAAATGGTTCAGCGACGAGAAGGGCTACGGCTTTATCTCTCCCGACGATGGGGGCGAAGATCTCTTCGTACATCACACGGGCATAACGGGTGATGGATTCAAGACCCTCGACGAGGGTTCTGCGGTTACCTACGAGGCGACTCAGGGACGCAAGGGGATGCAGGCGGAGAACGTCACCCCTGCGTAGAGCTTGGGAACAATATAGAGCGAAGGCCGGGGTCTCACCCCGGCCTTTCTTTTATCCAACGAGTATCGGGAAGATTGAGGAGGAACCTTGGAATACGTAGTAGCCATAGTCGTAGGGCTTGTTTTGGCCGAAGTTGCGACGCTCATAACCACGGTGTTTCTGCATCGGGTGCTGGCGCATCGCTCCATCCGGCTACATCCCGTCATGACCATGATTATGCGTTTCGCCACTTGGACTTTGACAAGTATCTCGCCGAGGGAGTGGGTAGCGGTACACCGCAAGCACCACAACTTCAGCGATGTCGAAGGCGATCCGCACAGCCCGCACATCGAGGGCTACTGGCAGATCATGATCGGCAACGTCTACTACTACCGCCGCGAGGCCAACGACGACAACACCCTCGAAAAGTACGCCGCCGACTTGCAGCCAGACTTTCTGGACCGGACGCTCCTGCGTCGCGGCACTATGGGGTTCTCGATCACGGGTGTACTCCTAATAGTTGCTTTCGCGCTTCTTGGCAACTCCTGGTACGGTGTCGGCCCCGGTCTGACCGCCTGGGTGACTCTCGCAGTCGTTTACCTCCTCTTGAACGCGGCCATCAACGGCGCGGGCCACACTTTCGGCACCAAGAGCTTCGAGAACGACGCGACCAACCTCAAGCTGCTCGCGCTGTTCACCTTCGGAGAAGGACTGCACAACAACCACCACGCCCGTCCGGCGGCCCCCAAGTTCTCGGCGTTCAAGGGTGAGATCGACCCAGCGTGGCCGGTGATCCGCTTGATGGAGAAACTGAAGCTGGCCGAAGTCCTGAGCAAGGTCGACGAAGGCTGGGAGAATCATCGTCGCCGCATCCCGCTCACAACCGTCAGCCCTACTGGCGCGACGAGCGTGAAAGCTACCAAGAGCTAACTAAAACTTCAAGAATCGTCCTCCGAAGCCGGAACTCCCGATCTTTGGGAGTTCCGGCTTCCTGTTTATTTAACGCGATAAAGTCCTCAGCCTGAATTTTGGGACATCGGGCCAAAGACTTCTGATGCTGAGGCGGGATATATTGCACGAGCATTCACCGGCTATTCAGAAGGGAAACTAGATGCAAGCACCAGAGAGAGCCCAGAGTGGACGACTTCTTCACCAGGAATATGACCGCATTGTCATCCCAGAGGACGTATACGCTCTAGGTGTCAAGCAGGGTGACGAGGGTGTGATCCGAGGTCTCGACCTTCACAAAGACCGGGTTTTCGCTTTCGTGGAAGTAACGTACTCCACCGGTCAGACGAGGGGCTGGGTTGTCATGGAGGTCAAGCCGCAGGTAAAGGTAGTCTCTTACACGACCGTCCCGCGCTAGACTCACCCCATCAACAAATAGAGCAACGCTTTCTGCGCATGTAGGCGGTTCTCGGCTTGGTCAAAGACCCGGCTCTGTGGACCGTCTATGACGCTGGCTGTTACCTCTTGGCCTCTGTGCGCTGGGAGACAGTGGAGGAAAATCGCATCTTCGGATGCCAAGCTCATTAGCTCTTCGTTGACCTGAAAGGCTGCGAAAGTCGATTCCCGGTCCTGGGCTTCGGATTCTTGGCCCATACTAGCCCACACATCGGTGTAGACGGCGTGCGCATCCTTGACGGCTACTTCCGGGTCGACGGTTAGCGTGGGTTCCGAGCCCAGGGTTCCGGCCAGTTCTATTACTTTCGGGTCGGGGCCGTGCTCGGGGGGATGGGCGATGGTTAATTCCACGCCGGTGAGGGCGCAGGCTATAGATAGGGAATGTGCTACGTTGTTGCCGTCGCCGACGTAAGCTATCTTTACTCCCTCCAAAGAGCCGAACTCTTCACGAATCGTTAGGAGATCCGCTAACGCCTGACAAGGATGGTGAGTGTCTGAGAGTCCATTTATGACGGGGACATCAGCGGCGCTGGCTAGTTCCTCCAACTCTTGGTGGTCGAAGGTGCGGACCATGATTCCGTCGATGTAGCGAGCGAGGACGCGCCCGGTGTCGGACGGGGTCTCGCGTTTGCCCATCTGTATCTCCTGGGGGCTGAGCGAGAGCGCGTGCCCGCCTAGTTGGTACATCCCGACCTCGAATGAGACGCGGGTGCGGTTGGACGGCTTCTGGAAGACCATCGCCAGGGTCTGTCCCCGCAGGGGACGGTACGGGATGCGGCTTCTCTGGAAGGTCTTGATCTTGAGGGCTTCGTCCAGAATTGTGGCTGCCTCGGACGGCGTGAACTCTGCCAAAGTCAGGCAGTCACGACCTGCTAACGGGGATGGAGTTGGTGGGATCATATCGTCTAGCTGCGAGATCACTACGCTACAGCCGTCTCTGGCATTTCGCTCCGCCGCGACGATGAATCGTCCATTATCGCGCCAACACAGCCTCGAAACGTATCGAGCGCAGCTCGCACCTCCATCTTCGTGACGGTGAGCGGCGGGGCCATGCGGATTGTCGTGCCGCCGATGAGATTGACCAGCACGCCCTCTTCCAAACAGCGCTCGAAGACTTTAGGAGCAATGTCTGGACCGAGATCCAAGCCAACCAACAGACCCTCGCCCCTAACTTCAGCCCCCGGAACTCGCTCGGCCAAAACCTCCAGAGCATTCCTGAGAACCCGCCCCTTAAACCGCACTTCTTCCAAGAACTCTGGATCATCGACGACCCCAAGAACCGCCCGTACCGCCGCCATCGCTAAAGGGTTGCCCCCAAACGTAGATCCGTGGTTCCCTGGACCAAGCGCCGCAAACTCTTCCTTGCACAGCATCGCGCCGACCGGGAAACCTCCCCCGAGCCCTTTCGCGCTAGTCAGGACATCCGGCACTACACCCATACCCTGGTAAGCGTACAAGTGTCCGGTACGCCCGGAACCAGTCTGAACTTCGTCGAAGATTAGGACAGCGTCATGCTCGTCGCAGAGATCGCGTAATCCTTGTAGAAAGCCTTCCGGGGGAACATTTATGCCGCCCTCACCCTGTATCGGCTCGACGAGGATAGCTGCTGTCTGTGGACCGGACAGATGTCCGGCTGCTTCGAGGTCGCCGAATGGAGCGTGGATGAAGCCTTCGGGCATTGGGCCGAACCCGTCTTTGAGAGCGGGTTGGGCGGTGGCAGAGAGTCCGCCGTAGGTACGACCGTGGAAGGAGCCGGAGAAGGTCAGTATCTCGTGTTTGTGGGGGCCGTGAGTTGTGTGAGCGTATTTGCGGGAGAGCTTGATCGCGGCTTCCACACTCTCGGTTCCGGAGTTGCAGAAGAACACTCGGTCGAAGTCCGTGGCGTCTGTGAGCATTTCGGCTACTTCGGCTTGGATCGGAATCTCGTAAAGATTCGAGCAGTGGATGAGCTTCTCGGCCTGGGACTGAATCGCCTCGACAAGCGCCGGGTGACCGTGTCCCAAAGAATTGGTCGCGATGCCAGAGATAAAGTCCAGGTAACGGTTACCTGCTTCATCGAAGAGCCAGCTTCCCTTGCCACTTGTCGGAGAGATTCCCAGCCGTTTGTAAGTCTCCATTACTGCTTGCATGTCGCCGCTCCTTCGTATATTAGAGTTCCTATTTTCTCGCCCGCGAGTGCCGCTGTAAGGACACCGGGACTATTGCCATTCAAAATTACAGCCTTCAAGCCCCGACGTGCGGCCTCCGCAGCCGCCCGCAGCTTCGGCACCATCCCACCGGCCGCAAGACCGCTCGACACGTATTCCTCGCACTCGTCGGGGAGTAGCGAGCGCACCGGCTCACCTTCGGCCAGCAGTCCATCCACATCCGTCAACAAAAACAAATACCTTGCATCCAACCCGATAGCGAGTGCCGCCGCAGCCGAATCCGCATTCACGTTGTACGCACCTTCCGGACCGAGACCTAGAGGCGCGAGCACAGGCACGAACCCACCCGCCCAAAGCGAGTGTATTAGAGCGGGGTTCACGTCCTGAACTTCGCCTACACGACCGAGATTCGGGATCGGCACCACCGAGAGCGTGTGACCATCGGTGCCGGAGATCCCCACCGCCGGTATTTCGAGGTCGTTCAACTCGCGGGCGAGAGACTTATTTACGTTTCCGGCGAAGACCATCTCGGCTATCTCCAACGTCTCCTCGTCGGTAACGCGCAAGCCTTCGTGGAATTTGCTCTCTATCCCCAGGGAGTCGAGCATTCGGGTGAGTTGCTGGCCGCCGCCGTGGACGATCACCACTCGATGCCCGGCTTCTATTAGCTCGGGCAGATCCTCCAACGCGCCGCCTTTAAGAGCGCCGCCACCAACCTTGACCACGATGTCCGGCTTCAGGCTCACGTGC
>JBGTFQ010000039.1:0-13408 GCA_041747155.1 Rubrobacteraceae bacterium | reverse complement strand
GCGCTCACGTAAGTCTCGGAGACCCTGGATAACTCCTCTATATATTGGCGAAGCTCTTTGGAGCCTAGAGCGCAGTTCAGGCCGATGCTGATTGGATCCGCGTGGCGCACGGAGTTGTAGAACGCCTCCGTTACCTGTCCCGACAAGGTCCGTCCGCTCGCGTCGGTGATGGTGCCGGAGATCATGATCGGAACGTCCAGTTCCACACTCTCCAGATATTCCTGTATCCCGAAGATCGCCGCCTTCGCATTCAACGTATCGAAGATAGTCTCCACGAGCAGCAGATCCACGCCTCCCTCCACAAGCCCCCGCGCCGCCTCCGCATACGCCTGGGCAAGCTCGTCAAAGGTTACGTTACGGAAGCCAGGATTGTTTACATCCGGCGAGAGTGAGGCCGTCCGGTTCGTTGGTCCGAGAGCCCCGGCCACGAAGCGAGGCTTATACGGATTGTCGTCCGTATAGCCATCGGCGGCTTCGCGGGCTATACGAGCGGCCTCTAAGTTGAGTTCATAGGCGAGGTCTTCCATCTTGTAGTCTTTTTGGGCGATGGAAGTTGAGGAGAACGTGTTAGTTTCCAGGATGTCCGCGCCCGCTTCCAGGGAAGCTTCGTGGATGTCCCGGATTATGCCGGGTTGGGTGAGAGAGAGGAGGTCGTTGTTGCCTTTTAGCTCGCCGGGATGATCGGCGAAGCGTTCCGAACGGTATTCCGCGTCCGAGAGGTCGTAGGACTGGATCATGGTTCCCATCGCGCAATCCAGCAGCAGAATGCGCTGCTTTAGAGCCGTGCGAAATGCCTCTAAACGATCTGTGCGATCTTCCTGGATTGTCTCTCTAAGAACCATGTACCGCCTCTCCGGGTTGCAGTTGCTTTACCTGATCGCTTCGCAAACGTCTCCGGCCAACTCCGGGGCGCTCGCTGGCGGCATTATGTAAGCGCCGTTGACGAGCGGCTGCGCTTTGGACAGCAGGTTCTGGGCGACTTCTACTCCGAACTTAGGTGCGTCTTCAGCTGATAACGTGGCTAGCTTCTCGCGGATATGGCGCGGGATATCTATGCCGGGGACTTCGTGGTGCAGAAATTCGGCCTGGCGGGCGCTTCGGAGCGGCATAAGGCCGAGGACGATCTTGGCGTTCAAACCCTCTATCTTTTCGAGGGCGTTTTCGAGGGCTGCTATTTCGAAGACGGGTTGAGTCCAGAAGGCGTGGGCTCCGGCTTCGATCTTGCGCCGGAGCTTGTCCACCTCGGAGTCGAGGTCTTCGGCGGTTGGGTTGAAAGACGCGCCTATAAGGAAGCCGGGCGGTTCGCCGATTGGGTTTCCTGCGAGGTCTTCTCCGGCGTTCATGCGGGAGATGGCGTGGACGAGGCCAACGGCATCCGTATCGAAGACGCTCGTAGCTTCGGGGTAATCCCCGATCTGGGCCGGGTCTCCAGTGACGGCGAGAATATTTTTTACACCCAATGCCGCCGCTGATAGGAGATCCGCCTGCAAGCCGATGATGTTTCGGTCGCGGCAAGACATATGGGCCACGACTTCCATCCCGATCTCATCCTGGATTATCTTCGCCACCGCTACCGGATGCATCCTCAACCGAGCCCGCGCTCCGTCGGAGATGTCTATGGCATCCACGCCGCGCTCCCGCAACCGCCGCGACGCCTCGACAACACTCGAAACGTCGTTACCTCGCGGTAGGTCTACTTCAACCGTTACGGGGAAGTCCGATTCGATCTTACGGGCGAACTCTGATGTTGGCTCTATGGGCTCCCGAGGTCTCTCGGAGCTTTCAGTGAGGGTTACGCGGGTGCGCGGTTCGGCTTGTTTCGGGTCGAAGTCTCGCAGAGCTTGCGTGAGCGCGTTGATGTGAGCCGGGGTGGTTCCGCAACAGCCGCCGATCAGGCACGCTCCGGATTCGGCGAGCTTTACGCCGTACTCGGCGAAGTGGTCTATATCCTGAGAGAACCGGATCTGGCCGTCTATAAGTTGGGGTAGTCCAGGGTTTGGAAACGCTGCGGTAAGCTCCGATTCGCTGGACATTTGATCTACGATGCCGACCATGCGTTGCGGCCCGACGGTGCAGTTCGCTCCGATGAGATCCAGACCCCAAGACGTGAGATCTCGTGCTACCCGCTCGGGCAGTCCCTCCGCAAGCGTATCTCCATCTTCGACGAAAGTCTTATACGCGAGCACCGGCACGCCGAGATCCCGAACAGCCTCAAAAGCGATCCGCAACTCTGAGAGATCCGTAAAAGTCTCCAACACCAGCGCGTCGGCCTCGCCTTCAAGGAGTGCCGAAGCTTGTTCCAGAAAGACGGCCCGCGCTTCATCGGGTTTTACCGGCCCGACAGGGGCCAGAGGCTTACCGAGTGGCCCGATAGCGCCCAGCACGAGAGCTCGGTCGCCGGATGCTTCGCTGGCGGCTTTGCTCGCAGCCTGAGCACCGGCGATGTTGATGTTCCGGACGCTATCTCCGAGGTGATGAGCGGCTAGTTTGTAGCGGTTGGCGGAGAAAGTGTTGGTCTCTATGACGTTCGCCCCGGCTCGGATGTACTCCGCATGGGCTTGCATTACGAGGTCCGGGTGAGTGAGGTTAGCGCGAGCATAGGGATGGCTGTAGCTGATGCCCCGGTCGCCGAGCAAAGTACCCATAGCGCCATCGCCGATCAGGATTCGTCCGTCGCAAAGTTCTTTTAGGTTCACACTCAAAGTAGAAACCTCTCTTTAGTTTTCTCCGATCCCGTGGAGTAGAGAGGCTGCGTCGAAACGAACGTGCTGGCTCCGACTCATCTCTCGGAGTTTCCTCCGTGGGATTTGGCACCCGACACGAGACTCGAACGTTTCGATCCTCGCCGGTTGCCGCGGTTTCAAAGGGCCCGTCCCTCCACCGCTCTGGATGAGTGTCGCAGGTAAAACATCACCGTACCCGCAACTTGTAACTATGGAATTACACCATGACTAGGACGGTATTGCAATCCCTTCGGACTTCCCGCCACGGGTCCTCGCAAAGATCTCGCCGGGGTCGCGGGCCGCACATCTGAAGGCCGTTACGATTTTCTCCTGGCGCGTGGTGTCCGCCCGTTTCGAGTACACGTCATAGTCTTGCTCTTCGATCTTGCCAAGAATGGCCGAGTACAGTTCGCGGGCCACCACCACCGGATACCGGCGTCCTTGTGGTATGTATTGTATGCCTTCGTCGGCGATAGCGTACAATCCCCTGGCCCGCTCTATCTCGAATTTCATCAAGTCGATGAACCGCTCATCAACGATGCCCTCCGCTATATCAGACTCCGCATAACCGAAGCTTCGTAGGTCTTCGAGCGGAATGTAGACCCTTCCGCGAGCCCAGTCCTCTCGAACATCTCGTAAAAAATTCGTTAGTTGCATGGCCTCGCCCAGAGCCTCGGCGTGAGGTGTCGCCCGGTCGTCGCGCACTCCGGCCACCTGGCACATCATCAGGCCAACGACAGCGGCGCTTCCGTAGGTGTAGACCTTCAGATCTTCGTAAGTCTCGTAGCGGGAGATGCGCGTGTCCATCTTCATGCTCTCCATAAACGCTTTGATACTTCCGAGTTCTATATTCCTTGCCCGAACGGTGTTTGAGAAGGCCCGCAGGATCGGATTCTTTACCTGTTCGCCGGTTATGGCTTCGATGGTATCCGACTCGAAGCGTGTTAGGCCCGCGAGTTGTTCCTCCGGGCTCAGGGCTCCTGGGGAGTCCACGATCTCATCGGCGTAGCGCATGAAGGCGTAGAGGGCGTGTACGTGGGGGCGCATGTCTTTTGGGAAGAGTTGGGTCGAGAAATAGTACGTCCGGCTGTGGGACCGCTGGGATTGACGGCAGAACTCGTAGCAACCTTTTAGGGTGAGATCCCCGGCCAGGATGTCTCCGCTTGCGGGATCCAACCTCATAACCTAGCGTACTTCCCGCTCGATACGCTCGGCCACGAGCCGCGCTCCTATCGTCACGAGCGGCACACCCGTACCGGGCCGCGTGCTCGCCCCGACGAAATACATCCCGTCGATGCCCGGCGAGACCATCGGAGGCCGGAAATATCCGACCTGAAAGATGCCGTGCCCGATCCCAAACGCCGCTCCTTCTTCTAGCGAGTAATCATCCCGCCAATCCAATGGGGTCTTCACCGTCTCGTGGATGACGCTCGACCGATCCAACCCACACCGCTCTTCCAACAAACCATACACTTTCTCCTTGAACGCCTCGCCGTCCCGAGCCCAGTCCACCTTCTCGTTCAGGTGCGGCACGGGGACTAGCACGAACAGCGCGTCCATTCCCTCCGGGGCCATGCTTTCCTCGGTCTTGGACGGAACGACCGCGTAGAACGACGGATCATCGGGTAGCTCACCATCGTTGAAGATCGCGTCGAAGTTCTCTTTGTCCTGGCTTGAGAGATAGAAGTTATGGTGCAGCATATCCAGCTTCTTGTCTATGCCGAGGTACAGCATAAACGCCGAAGCCGTGTACTTCAGGTTCTCGCGTTTGCGGTGCTTGAAGTCCGAGTCGGCAACTCCACCTAGCAGCTCGCGGTAGACGTAGGGGAGATCCGCGTTGGCAAGCACGGCTTCGGCTTCGCACTCACGACCGTCCACCCGGATGCCGCGGGCTCGGCCTTTTATTACGATGACCTTCTCGACCGGGCTATTCATGTGGAACTTCACGCCGAGTTCCTCAGCCAGTTTCTCCATCGCCTGGACGAGCGCGTACATTCCGCCCTCGGGGAACCATAGGCCATCCTCGGCGATCTCCGTGTACGGCAGCAGCGAGTAGACGGCGGGCGCTTCGAAGGGGGAGAGGCCGAGGTACATCGTCTGAAGGCTGAACGCCTGGCGCAGCTTATCCGTTTCGAAGAACTTCGAGATCTGGCGGTAGTAATTGTTTACGGCCTTCGTCTTCAACAGAAGCCGCAAATTACGAACGCCGAAGAAATCCGCCGCGCCCTCGAAATCCCGTTCCACAAACTCCGAGCGTCCGAGACGATACTTGTGGCAGGCATCTTCTAGGAATCGGTAGAAATTAGGGGTAACACCGGGTTCTATGCGTTCTAGCTCCTGGATCATCTCGGGCAGCGCGCGCCGGGATGTTAGCGTGTCTCCATCCCCGAACGTAACTTGATAGTCACCGTCCAATGGAATTAGGCGAACGTAATCGTCGAGGTTGCGCCCCGCGAACCGGAATAGCTCCCGGTAGGTGTCGGTCATCAACAGCAGCGAGGGGCCAGTGTCGAAAGTGAATCCATCGGCCTCCAGGCGATTCATGCGCCCACCGACCGTCGAGTTCTTCTCGAAGACATCCACCTCAAAGCCGGTTGCGGCCAGACGAATCGCCGCCGCCAGACCGCCCATCCCGGCACCAACTACAGCGACACGTTTTCTATCGGACGCGACGGTTGTCAAATCTCTGTATTCCTCTCGCAAGATGACGGTATATTCAGTATACGCCCAAGATGCTAACAGAACCGGCTCAGAGACCGGGTAAGGATGGTCACACGAAAGTTGCCGAGTAGAGAATCAAACGCAGTCGTCACCAAGAAAGGCGCGGCTCGTGCTCGTTCGGGACACCCTTGGATCTTCCGTTCCGACGTAACCGAAGCGAGTGGCGAACTGGGAGACATAGTCCGGGTTGTAGATAGACAGGGAGCCTTTCTAGGACGAGCTTTCTACAACCCGAAAAGCGAGATCACACTACGAATAGCCGACCGCCAAGACAACCCAATAAACGCAGCCTGGTTCCAAAATCGCCTCCAAACCGCCCTCGCCTACCGCGACACCCTGGACCTCGACACCGACGCTTACCGAATAATGCACGCCGAAGCCGACGAAGTACCGGGATTAGTAGTAGATCGCTACGCCGACTCCGTGGTAATCCAGATCGGCTCTTTCGCAGTAGAACGCCGCCTGGAATGGCTCCTAGAAGCCTTAGAAGAGAGCCTTTCGCTGAAAGGGATCCTGCTGCGCGGAGATTCTCGATCCCGAAATCGAGAAGGCTTGGAGACCGGAATACGAGTCCTCCACGGCGAAGTCCCGGATGAGATTCTGGTTCGCGAAGGTTCCGTAAGCTACCGAGCACGACCACGTAGCGGCCAGAAGACCGGCGGTTTCCTGGACCAGCGCGAGAACCATCTAGCCTCCGGACATTACGCCTCCGGTCGAGTGCTGGACGTCTTCTCCTACGCCGGTGGATTCGGATTGCACGCCGCCCACCGCGCCGAATCTGTGGAGTGCGTGGATGCCAGCGCCCCTGCTCTCGAACTTGCCCGCGAGAACGCCGAACTAAATGCGTGGACGAACATGACCTTTACCCGTTCGGACGCCTTTGAGTTCTTGCGGGGTAAGTCGGATGCGGGGGAGACCTATGACACCATTATCCTGGATCCCCCGGCATTCGCGAAGTCCCGGCGGGATCTCCGAAAAGCTCAGCGCGCCTACAAGGAGATAAACCTTCGGGCGATGAAACTTCTATCATCGGGTGGCTTCCTCATAACCTGCTCCTGTTCCTTTCATCTCTCACGCGAGATCATGCACGACACCCTCCGACAAGCCTCCTCCGACGCTGCCCGACCGATGCGCGTACGCGAGTGGCGCGGCCAATCCGCCGACCATCCCGAGATACTAAACATCCCAGAAACTTCCTATCTCAAATGCGCGGTGCTGCAAGCCCAATAGCGTCAATAAGAAGCGACAACAAGAGCCGGACGACCAGTACCGCTATACTGCCCTCGCATCTTCCGGGAGAGGAGCGAGTGCTGAGAGAGTTGAATAAGACAGGATGGAGAACCCGTTCCTTAGCGGCGACAGTCACGCTCGCGGGCGCGGCCTTGCTCGCTAGCCAAGCCCCGTCAGCGGTTCGACGGTACTGGAAGACACTGGGAGAGCGTGAAGCCAAAAAAGCAAATCGTCGACTTGAGATCCCCATTCCGCCCTTGCTGAGCGCGAAACGCGAGAAAGAGATAGAACGCCTGATCCAAGCTTCATCCACCTCGGGAGAACCGGAAAACGTCTCTCCAAAGACTCTTGAGAGCTACGCTCGCGAGATGCTGCCGGCCTTCGACCCCGCCCTGTATTTCCGGGTAGCACTGCCGCTTGCCGAACTTCTCTCACGCCTGATGTACCGCATAACCCCCGGAGAAAGTGATGTAGATCTCCGCACGCTCGATGGAGACAGCGTGGTCGTCGTGATGAGCCACCGAACCAATCTGGATTACGTCATTCTGGCGCATCTCTTCGATGGTCGGGCAGTCTTGAGCTTTGCGGCGGGCGAGTGGGCGAGCGGCCCTGTGCTTGGACCCCTTGTCCGAGGACTCGGAACTTACTTCGTGCGCCGCGACTCGGGGGATTCCAGCTACCGGCGAGTTCTAGAACGCTTCGTACAAACCGCTGTGGAGAGCCGACTCACACAGGCCATCTTCCCCGAAGGCGGCCTGACCCGCACTGGCCTACTCCGGGGGCCGAAGATAGGATTGCTCGACTACATGCTACGCAATTTCGACGTGGACAACAGTCCGGATATAGTTTTTGTACCGGTCGCGGCGGGCTACGATCGCATTCTAGAGGATCTGTCACTGATCCACCTCGGAAAACATGGCGGACGGCCTAAACGCGGATGGCTGGGCCAAGCGCTCGCGAGCTTCGCCCTGCATAACCTCCGGCTCTACATCCACGGTGGACGCGACAGACTCGGGCGCGCCGTTGTGGAGGTTGGTTCGCCAGTCTCTTTTAGAGAGTACGCTGCGGCCCAAGGGCTCGACTTGCGTGTACTCGAACGCGAAGATCGCATCCAGGAAGTCTCCCGATTCGCCGAGGAGATGATGCGGCGAATCTCCGCCATCTCGCCGATCCTCCCCGTGCCACTGCTCTCCCACATCTTGCTGGAATCGAAAGAGGATTTGTCGAGAGAAACACTCGAATTCCAGGTTGAGACGCTCATCAAAACTCTTCTGCAACATGAAGCTCGCTTGCCCGTCACGGACGAGGTGCAGGTAGTAGAAGAGGGGCTGCGAATGCTTTCGTTGCGGAGGCTCGTCGTGTCGAAAGCTGGGAAATATGGGATCCCGCCTGGAGGGACGGAGGTGCTGCAGTATTACGCCAATGCGCTGGCGGCGGTGCTGGAGCCCGACCAGTTTAGCTCTTGACGAGGATTCCGGCGTTGGCGAGTGTTTCGGCGAGTAGGGATCGGCCTTGTGGGGTGCTAAGGAAGCCCCGGTGCGTACCCTGGAACCACTCGATCCGGGGCTTCTCCCAGTGATGCCAGAGGACGTTAGCTTCGGTGGCGGTCACGACTCTGTCGGCGACTCCGGCGAAGATCGCCCGGTTTTGCTTGAGAACGAGGGGGCGTAACGCGAGCGGAGAGACGGGACGCAGAGTCTCGGTCATCTTCCCTTCGGTGACGCCGTGCTTGCGGAGTTGGTGGCTGGTTATGGAGAGCGCGTTACTCCAGAAAAGGCGCGTTGGGTCCACGGCGGGATTGCACACGGCCACGCAGTCCAGATTGTCGTCCAGCGAGGCTAGAAGAGCGGCCACGTAGCCGCCCAGGGATTCGCCGAGGATGCCGATAGACGGGGAAGATTCGGAATCTTTTAGATGCTGGATCATGCGTCGGATATCCCAGACGGCTTGCGCGCCTGCGTGCAGAGAATCCATCACGTCGCCGGAGAGAATGCGGTCTCCACTGACGGGACCGACGCGGCGGGGGCCGTGGATCGGGAGTATAGGTAGGATCAAGTTCAAGCCGAGTTCGTGGTGCAGGTGATCCGGCCTGAATAGCTTGAAACCGCCCTTCGGAGAGCCCATCCGAATCCCATGCACGCACACAAGCCACGGCCTCGGTGGCCCCGGATGCCGCATCTCGTAGGCGTGCGCGGAGCGATTGTCTTCGTAGTCCAGCCAACGCTCCCGCCCCGGCTCCTCGGGCCACGGTTCGTACCCGCTATCGAAAACGAGGTGCTCGAATTTTTCACCCCCGCTCCGCGTTCTTTTGACTTCCTCGGGATGGAGCTTCGGTGGCGCATGATGGTAGCTTGCTGGGTTCTGGAGCCAGCCTCGTTCGTCGAACAAGGTGCGGGCGTCGTCGATCTCGCGCCGGATGCGGGCCGCGTTCGAACCAACGGCCAGCGGCCAACTCGTCAGCACAATACCGGCCATCGACGCTTCGTCACGCGCGGCGTTGGCGGCGAGGTCCAGATTTATCTCGGGCTCCGGCACGCCGGGTGGAACGGGTTGACGGAACAGAGCCAGATACCCCGCTGCCAGAAAACTCGCCCCGGAACCTACTAGCAAAACAATCGCCGCCACCGGCCCAAATACAAAGATATCCGGCAGAGCCAGCAACACCCCAACCGCCGCGCCGATGGACATGTACTGGAAAATTCGGGGATCCACCGACATCAGCAGATTGGAGAGTCCAGCGCCCGAAAGCAGAACGCCGGGCAACACCCCGGCGAAGAAACCTGGCACTCCATGCCACACCGACAGGATCAACCACAAAGCACCCACTAGTACCGGCAACACCGCCGTGAACCACCACCGAAACGTCACCGGAACCACACCTCCTCTTAAACTGTCGCTGACAAACGCAAAACCGTATTCTAACCTTCGTGGAGTATGAGTTACGCTACCTTTCAGATCGCTTACACGCTCCGGGCCGACTTCTCGTTTGATGGTTTGAGGCTTTTCAAAAAGCTTCGCTGAGGTAGCATTAAGTCTCGTCGGGGCCATCTATCAGACAGAGCTTTGATGGTAGCGGCTCGGTCAGAGTGGTCGCAAGAAAGCAATCATACAAAGAGCCAAGAGGAGGAATATCATGACAGAGAGCAACAACACACTAAACGCGGCGGGGGCCGGAACCTTCGCCATTGGTGGGGATCTCGAAGTAAATCGGCTTGGATACGGCGCGATGCGCATCACCGGCGAGGGAATCTGGGGCGAACCTGAGAACCCGGAACAGGCGAAAGCCGTCCTAAAGCGCGTCGTCGAGCTTGGGATCAACCTCATAGATACCGCTGACTCGTATGGACCGGATGTGTCGGAGCGTTTGATCGGGGAGACGCTAGCTCCCTACGGGGACGATATGGTGATCGCGACGAAAGCCGGTCTCGTGCGCGGTGGTCCCGGAGACTGGAAGCCGAACGGTCGTCCCGAGCACATCCGCGACGCTATAGAAGGCAGCCTCAGTCGCCTGAAGCTCGAAACCATAGACCTCTACCAACTTCACCGCATCGACCCCGAAGTACCAGCGGAGGAATCCCTCGGCACGATGTCCGACCTAGTTAGCGAAGGCAAAGTTCGCTACGTTGGCCTCTCAGAAATAAGCGTGGACGAACTGCGTCAGGCTCAGGGCATACTGCCGATAGCTTCCGTGCAGAACCGCTATAATCTGACCGACAAGGGCTCCGAAGACGTCCTCGAAGCTTGCGAGGCTGATGGAATAGCGTTTATCCCGTGGTTCCCGCTCGCTTCCGGCGAATTGTCCCAGCCGGGTGGCCCGGTCGATGAGATCGCCGCAGCCCACGACGCTTCGCCGGGTCAGGTAGCCCTGGCTTGGCTGCTCCGCCGCTCGCCCGTGATGCTCCCGATCCCCGGCACGTCTTCGGTCGAACACCTCGAAGAGAATGTCACTGGAGCTTCGCTGCAACTGACGGACGACGAGTACGCCGAGCTAACCAAAGTCTCCGGCTAGAGAATTCTCGACCATCCCCGGCGGACGGATTATTCCGTCGGGGATGAGGGTACGGACTCACCCGCAATAGACGCTCTACAGCTACAGAAGGAGATATCCATGGCTAACGAACTGCAGGGAAAGAAAGTCGCCATCCTGCTTGCACCAGTAGGAACGGAGCAAGTCGAGTTCACTGAGCCGAAGAAGGCCATTGAGGACGAAGGCGCCAGTGTGGATGTCGTTGGGATACAGACCGGCGACGCCCAGACAATGAACAGCGATGTAGAGCCGGGCGAGACCTTTCAGGTCGAGAAAGCCTTCTCCGAGGTATCCGCCGACGACTACGACGCGCTCGTGATACCCGGCGGGACCGTTGGCGCGGACAACTTGCGGGGCGACGCGGACGCGGTTGCGTTTGTGCGGAGTTTCTTCGAGCAGGCCAAGCCGGTGGGTGCCATCTGCCACGCTCCCTGGACGCTTGTGGAAGCCGATGTTCTGAACGGTCGTACCGTCACTTCGTTCCCGACGCTTCAGACTGATATTCGCAACGCGGGCGGTAATTGGGTGGATGAGGAAGTCGTCACGGATCAGGGTCTCGTCACCAGCCGCAATCCCGACGACCTACCGGCATTCTGCGCCAAAGTGGTCGAAGAGATCGGGGAAGGCAAGCACGAAGATCAAGCCCGCAGTGTCTGAAGCTAGTCAGCAGTTCAGCTAGTCATCCGAGCATAGAATTCTGTTCGTCTGACTCGCTTTCATCATCTCCGTAAGCTATATCTTGCGAGGATTTGGCTTGCCAGCCTATTCGTACTGTACGGCTTCGACGATGTCTTTGCGGGCGGCGGCACGGGCGGGTAGCAGACCGGCGAAAATCCCGATAAAAAGGCCGCCGACGAGGGACAGGATCGCAGCGGTGGTCGGATATTGGAAGGTCACTTCGAAGCCGCTCGCGGAAGTTCCCCGGACGAATAGGTAGCCGAGAAGTGAGCCGACGGTCACGCCTATCACGCAGCCGATACCCCCGATCACCACGCCTTCGTCCACAACGAGCCGCCCGACCTGAAAGCGCGTCGCTCCGATAGCCCGCAGGACACCTATCTCTCGCGTCCGTTCGAAGACGCTCATGGACAAAGTGTTGACTACCCCGAAAGCCGCCACCGCCACCGAGACACCCATGATCGCGTAGAAGAACACGTATTGCCGCCCGAAATCCTGCTCTATCCGCTCCTTCCATTCCGCGTTCGAGAGAAGCGTAAACTGCGGATAATCTTCGAGGACCGCCCGGACATCGCTTGTCAGGCGGGATCTCTGAACTCCCGGTGCGGCTTTGATTGCGAGCAGCTCATCATCCGTCACACCGAAATCGCTCGCGAGCGTCTCGCGGGAAACGTAGATACCAGCTCCACCGCCCAGCACATCGTTGTCCACGATCCCGGCGACCCGGTACTTCTTTCGCCCCTTCAGACCCGCGAGCGCGAGATCCGAGCCGACCCGCAGTTTTCGCGAGGTGGCGAGTTGCTGACCGACGAGAGCTTCGCCGTCTCGCAGCTTCGAGAAAGCGTTTTTCGGTGTGTCGGAGTCCGGCGCGAAATTTACCCGGAAGATCTCCTCGTAGCTCTGCTCGACTCCGAAGACGAAGCTCGTATTCGCTCCATCGCGCCGGACGCTCGAAGCCAATCCTGTTGTCTCTTCTACGCCAGGAATCTTGTCTACCCGATCTTTCAGAGCGTCCGAGAAAACCACACCCGAATCTTCGTTGGCCGGTTTTATCGCGTAGTCCGCGCCCAGGGAGTCCTCCAGATAGCTGCTGATGGAGCCGAGGACGCTATCGCCCAGGGCGCTGAAGGCCACGACTAGCGAGATGCCGACCATGACGGCGGAAGCGGTCAGAGCGGTTCGGTTGCGGTTGCGGGCGGCATTAGCCGCTGCCATTCGGCCCTCCACGCCGAAGAACAGGCCGAGTATTGGAGCGAAGAGCGACGCCAGCGGAGAAACCAGGGTTGGGATCAGGAGAGACACACCCAGGAAAGTGCCCACGACACCCGCGATGCCGGAGGCGTAGATCCAACCATCCAGGCTCGTCGAAAGATTTCGGGATAGGTACAGGATCCAGGGCGCTCCGATTCCGATCAACGCTAATCCCATCACCGGACCAACCCAAGAAACGGCCTTCGTGGACCGGCTGGATACACCACCAGCACGGTCCCGCATCGCCTCGACCGGGCTCACGCGACCAGCCCGCAAAGCCGGATACAAAGCCGCCGCCACGGTAACGAGGATGCCAACGGTTAGGGCCGAAAACAGTGCGAACGGCGAGATGACTAGGGTTGAGATCTCGAACAGAAAAGCCTTCCCGAAAAGAAAGACGAGCCCCCGAGCCATCCCGTAACCAAACAGCACTCCAAGCACCGACCCGACGATCCCGAGCACGGCGGCTTCGAGGACGACGGAGCGGGCGATCATGGCCCGCGTCGCTCCGAGCGCCCGCAGCATCCCAAGCTCCCGCGTCCGTTCGAGCACCGTCATGGAGAGCGCGTTGAAGACGAGAAAAGCCCCCACGAACAGCGAAGTACCCGCAAAAAACAACAAAGAGACCTGAAACCCCTGCAACTGACTCCCAACTTGAGCCGTCCGAGTCTCCGAACGCTCCACCTGAAAACCATCTCCGAGCCGAGATTGCAAAGTCTTTCGCAACCCCGCCACGGCTCCATCCTCTACGGATTCCACGGCGATTCCCGACACCTTG
>JBGTFQ010000038.1:0-18243 GCA_041747155.1 Rubrobacteraceae bacterium | reverse complement strand
AGAGGGTGACGACGAGACAGGAGGTAGCGGATGCTGCGGGTACGGGATTTTATGACGCGGGATGTGGTGACGCTTGGGCCGGAAGCCAGCGCGAAAGAGGCGTGGGCACTGTGCCGGGAGCATAGTATTAGGCACATTCCGGTGGTGGAGGATGGGCGTTTGGTTGGTCTTGTCTCGGATCGAGACCTGCGCGATGTCAGTCCCGGACGCGGGGATCGTGAAGCCGCCACGCTTCAGTGGGTCGGGGTCGGAGACATGATGGTCCGCAAGCTGGCAACCGTCGGGCCGCTGGACACGCTGGAGAACGCCGCGCGTGAGATCCACGACCGCAAAATCGGCTGTCTCCCCGTCGTGGATGACGACGGCTTGGCGGGCATCATCACCTCATCGGATATGCTGCAAACCCTTATACAACTCGTCGGTGGCGATGGTCCCGGAACCTGGTTGGAGGTCGAAGTTCCGAACGAGCCCGGACAGCTCGCGGGCCTAACAGACGCCATCCGGGACTTGAAGGTGAACGTCGGCGGCATCTACCTCGGTCCCGCGAGCCGCGAGACCTACCGCACGATAGTTCTGCGGGTCGAAACCACCAACCCTTCGGCCATCGTAAAGAGCCTCGAAGGCGCGGGGTACAAGATCACCACAGTAGAATCCTCGAAACCATCCGGCGGCCTCTACGAAGAGTAACCTCAGCCTGAGAACAACCCGGAGACACCGGGCTTGAGCTTGCCAGTCTCGTCCAGATAGTCCTTCCAGGAACGCTTGGGCGCGTAGCCGAGCATCTTCATGGCTTTGGCGCATGAGATCCCAGATGCGTCCTCGCGGTCGAGCGGCTTTATCTCGATATCGTCGCCGTAGTACTCGCGGACGGTCTCCTCGAACGGGCGACTCCCGACGTTGTCCGGCGAGGCGATGTAGAAGACCTCGTGGCCCGGCAAGTCCGACTCGGCGGCGAGCACGATAGAGTCCGCGAGGTCGTAGACATCTATGTAGCTCCAGAAGTTTGGGGACAGCACGCTGGCGTCGCGCACCTGTGGCCCGAGGTTGTTCTCATAGTTTCCCTCGTGCTGCACCCAACACGGTCTGATGGAGATGCATTGGATATCCGAGCGTCGGATCGCCGCGTCCATCAACTGCTCGCCGAAGTGCTTGGCTGTCGCGTACGGGTCTTGCGGCTTGATGGGATGCTCCTCGTCCACTGGGACATAGTCCGGCAAAAACTCCCGCTCGGGGAAGAAGAAACCCGGCACCGTCTCGCTGGAGAGGTTCACGAACCGCGGCACACCGAACCGGATCGCCGCTTCCAACGTGTTGAACGTCGCCATCAAATTATTTTGAAAGACAACGTGCGGCGGGTTCTTTGTCGGCTCCGGTATGGCCGCGGCGTGGACCACGGCCTCGGCCCCGCGCACGACGGCGAAAGCGTCGCCCGCGTTGGTCAGGTCGGCCTGAAAGTAGTCGGCTTCGTTCTCGCCCGGTCGCTCGAAGACCGGCGGCGCGATGTCCGTCGCCCGCACGTCGTGGCCCGCTTCCTGCAGTGCCGCGACCGTCGCCCGACCAACTTTGCCCCGCGCTCCAGTTACCAGTACTCGCATTCTGTCTCCTAGCCTCGATTTCCGAAGATAGTACAACATCGTTTCGGGAGCGTTTCGTGCTTGCTGGGCTCGGGTAAACCCGGCTGCATGAGAGTTATTGTGCTTGGAGCAACTGGAAATGTTGGTACGAGTGTTCTGCGCTCGCTTGCCACCGAAGACAAAGTCGAGTCTATCGTAGGAGTCGCTCGTCGGGGGCCGGATCTCACGGTGCCGAAAGTCGAGTGGATAGAGGCGGATGTGTCGAATGACGATCTCGCGCCGCTAATGAATGGAGCGGATGCAGTGGTTCTCTGCTCCTGGATCATCCAGCCCTCCCGAGACTTGAATAAACAGTGGAAGATCAACGTAGAAGGCAGCACTCGTGCTATGCGGGCCGCGAAAGAAACCAAAGTACCCGCGCTCCTCTACGCATCATCCGTTGGAGCATATTCGCCGGGACCAAAGGATCGAGCCGTAGACGAAAGCTGGCCGACGGGCGGAATTCCAACCTCATACTACGGTCGCCACAAAGCCGAGATGGAGCGGAGGTTGGATCGCTTCGAGGCCGAAGCACCTGATATGAGAGTCGTCAGGATGCGCCCAGGTCTCGTCTTCAAGAAAGAAGCCGCCGAAGGAATACGTCGGCTCTTCGCGGGGCCATTCTTCCCCAACGCTTTGGCTCATCCGGGGGTCATCAACTTCATCCCTCAGATACAGGATTTGCGGTCCCAGATCGTCCATTCCTACGATGTGGGGGAGGCTTTCCGGCTAGGAATCGTCGGTGATGCGCGGGGCGCGTTCAACCTGGCGACCGAACCGGTGTTGGACGCGGCGGAGATCGGTCGCATCTTGGATGCTCGGCCATTGCCAGTCTCTTCCAAAGTGGCTCGGGCTGCGGCGGATGTTTCGTGGAGGCTACGGTTGCAGCCAGTTTCACCGGGATGGTTGGATCTCTCGCGGCAAGTCCCAATAATGGACACCACAAAAGCCCGTACCGAACTCGGCTGGATACCCCAGTACGGTGCGGAAGAAACTTTGCTCGAAATGCTCGAAGGATTGCGAACCGGCGAGGGATTAGACACGCCGCCGCTCTCCCCGGAGACTGGCGGACCATTTCGTATAAGAGAGATTCTCACTGGAGTAGGAAGTAGGGAGCCATGAAGGCTGTAGTCTGGCACGGGAAAGAAGACGTCCGGGTGGACAACGTCCCGGACCCAATAATCCAGGAACCGAATGACGCTATTGTCCGCATAACCTCTACTGCGGTGTGTGGATCCGACCTCCATCTGTACTCGAAACTATCCCCGATCATGCGTTCCGGCGACATCATAGGCCACGAGCCAATGGGCATAGTCGAGGAAGTCGGTCGAGACGTAGAGCACATAAAACCCGGCGACCGGGTCGTGATCCCCTTCAACATAAGCTGTGGACACTGCTTTTTCTGTGAGATGGACCTCTACTCCCAATGCGAGACCACGAAAGACACTGGCAAGCTTGCCGAAGCCGCCAACCTGCTCGGGCGTGGCAAGGGCGCGAGTCTCTTCGGCTACACGCATGTCTACGGTGCGGTCCCCGGCGGTCAGGCCGAGTATCTGAGAGTGCCGCAAGCTCACTTCGGACCCATAAAAGTTCCCGAAGGTCCCCCGGACGAGCGTTTTTTGTATCTCTCCGACGTGCTGCCGACCGCCTGGCAAGCCGTCGTCTACGCGGATACTCCGAAAAGCGGAACTCTTGGAATCTGGGGGCTCGGTCCTATCGGTCAGATGTGCGCCAGGATAGCTATTCAGCAGGGTGTAGAGCGTGTTATCGGTATAGATACGGTGCCGGAGCGGCTGGCTTTGGCGGCGAAATATGGGATCGAGACGGTAGATTTCAACGCCGTGGATCGAGTGCGGGATGTGATCCTTGACATGACCGATGGTCGGGGCGTTGACTCGGCCATAGATGCTGTTGGCATGGAGGCTGATGGTTCCGTGATCGGGTCGATTCTGCAGGCGACGAAGTTGCAGTTGGATCGGGCGACAGCTTTGCGGGAGTGTATGGCCTCGTTGCGGCGCGGTGGGACACTCTCTATAAGTGGGGTGTACACCGGCCCGATCCAGGCTTTCCAGCTCGGGGATCTCTTCGACATGCAGATACAGGTTCGTATGGGACAGGCCAATGTTCGTCGTTGGGTCGACGACATAATGCCGCTTCTTACGGACGAAGATCCACTAGGCACCTCGGACCTCAAGACCCACGAGATGCCGCTCGAAGAAGCACCTCGGGCCTACGACATGTTTCAGAAGAAAGAAGATGGTGCGATCAAGTGCGTACTCAAACCATAGGCGTTTAGCTTTCGGGGCGGTCCAGCTCCTGGTCCTGGAACGAGGCTTCGTCGTCTAGCGGCTCGATGTGGATGAAGACGGTGGTCATTGGTAGGCCAGCCACTATCTCCCTCTCCAGCTTCTCCGAGAGATCATGGCCCCGGCGCACCGTCCACGAGCCCGGCACTAGAACGTGCATGTTCACGAATCGGCGTACTCCGGCACTCCGGGACCGTAGCGCATGGAATTCCACGCCACTCTTCCTGTAGCGGTCTTGTATCGCTGCGACGACGGCGATGTCCTCGGGCGGTAGGGCCGTGTCCAGTAGTCCATGAGCGGCTTCGTTGAGGATGCGAAAGCCGACGCGGACAATGTTGGCGGCCACGAACAGGGCGATCAGAGGGTCCAAAACCAGCCATCCCGTCGCTCCAACGAGTAGTATCCCCGCCACCACTCCGGCGGTCGTCCAAACATCGGTCAGGAGGTGGTTTCCATCGGCACGCAAGGCGGTCGAACGCAACTGTCTCCCCGCTCGCAGCAACACCAGACCAACCGCCCCGTTGATGGCGGCGGCCGCGACCGAAATAACGATCCCCAAACCCACATTTTCCAGCGGTTGAGGGTCGAATAATCGGCCAACCGCCGTAGTCGCGATAAAGACGGCAGCCGTAAGGATCAAAGCTCCCTCCAACGCGCTGGAGAAGAACTCGGCCTTCGTGTGTCCGTAAGTGTGCTCTTCGTCCGGGGGACGCGCCGCCGTGGAGAGCGCCCAAAGAGCCCCGACCCCAGCGACGAGGTTCACCAGCGACTCAGCGGCATCCGAAAGCAAGCCTACGGAACCCGTGATCCAGTACGCAACCATCTTCAACCCAACAGTCGCAAGAGCCGCCACGATGGATACCACCGCATAGAACCGAGTCGAGCGCCCAGCTACATTGCCGGAACCGTTCTTCACCACCTCGATTCGCCTCCTTTACGGCCTCTCATATACTCCACGGGACCATCCAAAACCTAGCGGCAATTATAGTTGAACCAGCGTGGATAAAGCCTGAAAGTTCTACAGCGATCGTGGATTGCGATCATACAAAGGCTTCTCAAGAACTGACTCATTCGTCAAGCTCAGCCGCTCTCAAATCTCGCCAGTTGTCATCCAGATCTATATTGCCCGGTAGTTCAAGCAGCAACTCTTTGCGCCGCAATTGTACGTACTTACTGAGAGCCGCTTCGATCGCAGCGGATTCCGTGTGCTTTCCAGAGAGTCGAACCGCTTCCTCCACCGATCTTGCATCAATTTCGAGCTTAATTTTCACGCGCAAAGTATTGACACAAGACATAACAACGTCAAAGAACCGTCACTCACTCCGCAGATGATGCGCGGCCAAAACGACTCCATCTTCGTCTGCGTAGATGTAATGCCCAGGAATCCATTCAACCCCGCCGAATTTCACCGGTACGTCCCGCTCTCCGTCGCCGTTCTTCATGCTTTTTAGGGGGTGCGTAGCCAGTGCCAGAACTCCCACGTCTATCTCGAAGATTTCGCGTGAGTCTCGGACGCAGCCGTTTATTATGATGCCCGCCAGACCTCGGGAAGCTGCTATGGAGGCGAGTTTGTCGCCGAGCAGGGCGCAACGCTTAGAGCCGCCGCCGTCCACGACGAGCACGGTTCCTTCGTGAAGGTCTTCCAGCGCTTGACGAACGAGCACGTTGTCTTCGTGGACCCTGACCGTTGCGATAGGGCCATGGAAACTCTTCGCAGCTCCGTAGGAAGTGAACATAGGCTCGCATACGTTCACGCTCTCCGGGGACTCGTCGCAGAGGTCGGTTGTTCTGAAGTCCGCGCTCAAGCCATCGACTCCGATACCGTTTTCCAGAAGTCGTCTCGCTCGCCGGAGACGAACGGGATGTACAGTGCGGCCCGATCTAGGAGTCCTTCGTAGCGTTCTTTTAGTGCGGGACCTACTTCATCCGGGGCGGCTTCGAGGGCGAAGGCGGATAGCACCTCGTCGGTTATGAGTGCGGGCATCTCGCGCCACTTTTTCTCCCGCGCCATCGTGCCGAGGTCTTCGCCGACGCTCTCCCAGCTGTGGGCTTCGAGGACGGTTCGGTAGGTGGGTGTGGAGGCGTAGAAAGATATTTGGGCTCGGATGCTCTCGCGTCGCTCGGTCGTTTCGCTCTTGTTCTCGCCGGTTATGACGAAGACGCTGGTGGCTAGCTCTACGTCTTCGGTGTTGCGGCTGGCTTCCTTCGCTCCCTCGGATATTGCGGGGAGGATCGTGCGCCGCAGGTACTCAGGGCTGTGGAAGGGATGCACGTGGAAGCCGTCGCAAGTCTCCCCGGCTAGCTGCGCGAGACGTTCGTTGACCCCGGCTATGTAGATCGGGATTTGGGGATGTTCGATCGGGCCGGGATTGAAGAACGGCGTCATCAGGGTGTGCTGGTAGAACTCGCCCTCGAACTTCAAGTTTCCTTCACTCTGGAAAGATTCCCAGATAGCCCGCACGGCGAGGATGTACTCGCGCAGTCGGGCGGCGGGGCTGCTCCAGGGCATGGAGAAACGCCGCTCTATGTGGGCTTTTACTTGCGTCCCGAGGCCGAGTATAAAGCGTCCGTCGGAGAGGTCTTGGAGATCCCAGGCAGTCTGGGCGATCTCCATCGGCGAGCGGGAGAAGGCTATGGCGACGGAGGTTCCTAGCTCCAGCTTCTCGGTGGCGTTGGCGGCTATGGCGAGGGGTAGGAAAGCGTCGTGTTTGGTCTCGCTGGTCCACAGGCCCGCGAATCCTAAAGATTCGGCGGCGCGGGTGGTTTCGTCCATGTTTCTGAGGTATTTGCCTTCGGTGCCGAGTCCCGCGTCGAGCTTCATTAGTTCTCTTCGGGTAGAAGGATGAGTTTGCCAGTCGTGCGGCGGCCTTCGAGGTCTTCGTGGGCCTGGCGGGCGTCCGAGAGGGCGTATGCGCCGCCGATGCGGACATCCAGGTTTCCCTGCCCGATCCAGGAGAACAGGCTCTCGGTTCGCCACAGCAGCTCATCCCGGGTGGCGATGTATTGGGCGAGAGCGGGGCGGGTCACGTAGAGGCCGCCTTTCTGGTTTAGGATCTGCGGATCAAGAGGCGACACCTGACCGCTGGAGCCGCCGAAGAGGACCATGTAACCGCGAGACCGCAGTACGTCGAGACCACCGTCGAAGGTGTCTTTGCCAACAGAATCGTAGACGACGTGAACGCCTTCGTTCTCTGTGAGGCGGTTCGTTTCGGCCACGAAGTCTTGTTCGCGGTATAGGATCACCTCGTCCGCTCCAGCTTCTTTGGCGAGAGTGGCTTTCTCCTCGGTACCGGCGGTTCCTATAACTCGGGCTCCACGCATCTTCGCCATCTGGCACAACAGCAGCCCAACGCCACCAGCGGCGGCATGAACGAGGGCTGTCTCGCCTTCTTTCAACTCGTAGGTACTATGTGTCAGGTAGTGGGCCGTCATGCCTTGAAGCATTATGGCGGCGGCTACGCGGGCCTCGACCATCGTTACGTTAAACGGGACCAGGCGTTCTACGGGAGCGACGATCTCCTCAGCATAAGCTCCTGGAATCCCCGCGAAAGCCACGTAATCCCCGACGGAGAGTTCCGTAACGCCGTCACCCACGGCCTCGATCCGGCCCGCGCCTTCCAGGCCGAGCGTTCGGGGTACGTCACCGGGATAGACTCCGGTGCGTTGGTAGACATCTATGAAGTTGACTCCCGAGGCGGCGAGTTTTATTCGCGCTTCGCCCGCGCCTGGCTCCTGAATATCCACGTCCTCGTAGCTCAAGACTTCCGGGCCGCCGAACTCGTTTATACGGATAGCTTTCATGGTCGCTCCTCCTCTTTCGCCGCTTTCCCAACGTGCTTGGCGACATTGTACCGAGGATTCGAGGACAAGCGGAGCGTTATTAGAAGCTTGTTGTTGTAAGATTGTTCATATGCAAGGTACCGTGATGGACAATCGCTACACTCTTAGTAACCGGATCGGCGGCGGCGGTATGGCCGAGGTCTATCTTGCCCGCGACGCTGTTCTCGAACGGGACGTAGCCGTAAAAATACTGCGGGGTCAATTCTCCCACGACGACGAGTTCGTCGAACGTTTTCGGCGCGAGGCCCGAAGTGCCGCAGCACTCTCGCACCCAAATATCGTGCAGGTCTACGATCA
This sequence comes from Rubrobacteraceae bacterium, assembly GCA_041747155.1. Classification (GTDB taxonomy): domain Bacteria; phylum Actinomycetota; class Rubrobacteria; order Rubrobacterales; family Rubrobacteraceae; genus JACDDK01. The sequence goes on along the minus strand of JBGTFQ010000038.1, from coordinate 10,187 downwards.
GGGCCGGGCTGAAGACGGTACTTACTATATGGCGATAGAGTATGTCCCTGGTGGCACGCTCAAGGAGCGGATCGTGGAGCAGGGCGCTCTTGACCCAGCCGAAGCGGTCAGCATAGCCAGTAAGGTAGCCGAAGCTCTCGGCGTCGCCCACGACCGGGGCATCATACATCGAGACATAAAACCTCAGAACGTCCTGATGACCCTAAAAGGCGAAGCGAAAGTGGCGGATTTCGGCATCGCACGGGCCGCTTCGGCAACCGTGGTGACCCAGACCAACCTCGTCCTCGGCACCGCAGGATACATGTCCCCGGAACAGGCCATCGGCGAGCGTGTGGAGCCTACGAGCGACCTGTACTCGCTGGGTGTTGTCCTGTACGAGATGCTTACGGGAAGTCTGCCCTACGAGGCCGATACGCCCATAGGTGTCGCGATGCAGCACATCAACGCGCCGCCTCAGAGTCCTCGCGACGCCAACCCCGAAGTTCCAGAGGACCTTGACGCCGTCACCCTCAGATTGCTCTCGAAAGACCCTGCGGATCGCTACCCGAGCGCCGACGCTCTCGCCCAAGACCTCGAACGTATAAAGAACGGTCTCCCAGTATCCGCAGCCCCACGAGCTACGTCAGAGACTCGCGTTGCTCCGGTCGCCGCGCCAGTTGGGACGACCCGCTCCCAGCCGACCCGTTCCCAACCAACGTCGGCTGGCAGGACTACCCGGCGCCGAAGGGGGCGCGGCCTTATGCCGGTCTTTCTCGCTTTCGTGGCGGGTTTACTGTTGCTCGGCGGTGTCGCGTGGGCACTCTCCAGTGGAATGCTCGGAGGCGGTGGGGAGGAAGTCAAGGTTCCAGGTGTCGAAGGCAAGCCGCTAGAAGAAGCTCGTGCAACCCTGGAGGGTAAAGGCTTCGAGGTCGGCGTGAAGCGCGAAGAGAGTCCTGTCGAAAAAGACGGTATCGTACTGGGACAATCGGTGGCGGGCGGCAAGACTGCAAGCGAAGGCGACAAGATCGAACTAACCGTCGGACAGAAACCGGATACGGTGGCGGTCCCTAATATCCCTTACGAAGCAACCGAGGATGAAGCCCGGAGTCAGTTGGAAGACGCTGGACTCGAATTGGGAGAGGTGGGCCGAGCGTACGACGATACATACGCCGTGGACGGAGTCATCTCGCAGGACCCTTTTGCCACCGTTCAGGTGGAGCCAGGCTCCTCGGTCGACATCACCCTGAGCGCCGGTCCCGAGCCAGTACCCGAAACTCCGGCCCCCGTCACACAGCCCGAGTCCACAGCCCCGGTAGAGGCGGAACCTGCGCCGGTCCAGGAAGAAGCTCCACAGCAGCAGGAGCCCGCTCCAAGTCAAGAGACCCCGCCTGTCCAGGAAGAGCCGTCGAAGACACCCAAGCAGGAGCCGACGCCCGCCGAAGACATAGCGAAAGAAGCCAAGAAAGATGCTCGACAGGATGTTCGGGAAGCAGCTAAGGAAGCTCAGGAGGAGGCGGGCGAATAGAGTGAAGTAGTTCCTATTTCCGGGAGTTCTCGGTGATATAAGTCCTTCGGAAGTTGTCAGTACCGGAGCCTGCAATATCTGAAACTTTAGGGTGCTCCGTCTTTGTGAAGAAGGAAGTATGGACCTAGCAACCGGCGCTCAAATGTTGTCCTCTTTCGCGGTGTTGATGTTGGCGATCTTCGCTTTCGTACAGGTGATGGAGCAGCGAGCCGCTCGCACGGCTCAGGACAGTCCCCAGATCCTGGTGGATGTCAATTACAGTCAGCGGACCATGATCAACATAGTCGTCCGTAACATTGGACGGGGAGCGGCGAAGGACATAAGGTTCGCTTTCTCATCGCCTATCGAGAGTTCCGGTGGGCAAATCGTCTCCGACCTTCCATATTTCAAGGACGGCATCGCGTTCCTCGCGCCGAACCAGGAGATCGCCTCGGTATGGGATACCTACGAGTCAGCCGTGGCCGTTCTCAAGGAGAAAGGTTTGAAAAACGGGATCACGGTTCGGGCTATATACAAAGACTTGCGAGGAAAATCGTACAGCACGGAGTGGACCATCAACCCGCTGTTGCTCGAAGGTAGTGGCTACGCCGACCTGAAGGAGTTCGAGGATCTCGTACGCGCCGTCGAGAAGATGTCCATTGATCTGCGGGAGATCAAGCACTCCTTACGTCGCCAAGAGGCAAACAACGCGCCGGTGCGATTCGAGGACGAGCCCCAGCCGCAACACTAGAGCGCGACTCTCAGGCTCTGATATATTTCGACGAGGATTGGAGTCGGTCGAAAGGGGATGAGCGGTATGGCTACGGTGCGTGAGGTTGTCCTGGATCTCCTGAGAGACCTCGGTATGACGACGATTTTTGGAAATCCCGGCTCGACGGAGCTACCACTCCTTAAAGATTTCCCCGATGATTTTCACTACGTACTCGCCCTTCAAGAAGCCTCCGTCGTTGGCATGGCTGAAGGTTACGCGCAAGGTGCGGACAACGCCGCGTTCGTCAACTTGCACACCGCGCCGGGCCTCGGTAACGCGATGGGGGCGATGGTCACCGCCTACCTCGACAAGACACCGTTGATAGTTACCGCTGGACAGCAGGATCGGCGTCACATGGCACTCGAACCGCTGCTCTCTGGAAAACTCGTGGACCTCGCGCAGCCCTATGTAAAACGGAGCTACGAACCGCCGCGAGCCGAGGATGTACCGTTCGAGATACTTCGGGCTTACCACACCGCAATGCAGCACCCGCGGGGCCCGGTTTTTCTCTCCATCCCGATGGACGACTGGGACGCTGAAGTCGAGCCGCTGCCTCCCAGAAGCGTCGCTCATCGCGTCGGGCCGGACCCGAAAGCTCTAGAGAGCATGGCTCAAGGATTGGCGGATGCAGAGCGGATCGCGATGGTCGTCGGTCCCGGCGTCTCGCGTGCGCGAGCTTTCGACGAAGTAGTGGAGGTAGCAGAGAGACTTGGTGCGGCAGTCTTTCAGGACGCGGTCTCGGCTCTGGCAGGATTTCCGCAGCGTCACCCGCTGTTCCACGGATTTCTGAGGTTGGCGCAAGGCCCGGTCGCCGAGCAACTCGCGCCGTACGACGCGGTGCTGGTGCTCGGGACACCGGTATTCACTTACTATCCATATATACCGGGGCCGACGGTTCGGGAAGGAACTAAAGTCTTCCAAATTACGGACGACCCCGAAGAAGCCGCCCGCGCCGCTGTTGGAGAGAGCATCTTCGCGGACCTCGCACTTGGAGCCAGAGACCTAGCCGACTTGTTGCCGGAAGAGAAACGCACAGCCCCCGCAACTCCTGAGCCGGCGCCGGTTCCAGAGGCTTCGTCGCCGATGTCGGTGGCGTTTGTGATGAATGCAATCTCGGAAGCCTTGCCGGAAGATGCCGTTGTGGTGGATGAATCCACCTCTAGTAAGGGCGTATTGCACCAGTATGTGCGGGTAGATTCGGCGGATAGTTATCATACATCGGCGGCTGGGGGGCTCGGGTTCTGTATGCCAGCGACGGTTGGGTTGAAGCTCGCGTTGCCGGATCGGGTGGTCGCTTGTGTAATTGGGGATGGGTCTAGTATGTACTCGATCCAAGCTCTGTGGACCGCTGCTCAGGAGAATCTAGCCGTACCGTTTATCGTCATCAACAACTCTGGATACTCCATTCTGAAAGCCTTCCGCGACACTATTGGCATCTCGGACGTTCCGGGCTTGGATCTCCCCGGAATCGATCACGTCCGTATCGCCGAAGGACTTGGCTGTACCGGCGAGCGCGTGGAAGACCCTCAAGACTTGAAGGCCGCTCTTAAACGCGCTCTAACAGCCGATGGACCATACTTGCTGGACGTAGCCGTCGACCCGACCGTCCCGAGTCTGCTGAGATAGCGTGCCTACGGGAAGTGTCTTCGTGGTTGGCTCGATCAACCAGGATTTCGTCCTGACGCTCGAAGCACGCCCGGCTCCCGGCGAGACGGTCACGGACGCGCAACTCTCCCTACACAACGGTGGAAAGGGCGCGAACCAATCCGCCGCAGCTGCGAAGCTCGGAGCGAACGTAACCATCCTGGGCCGGGTGGGCGACGACGACCTCGGCGGGCCGTTGGTCGCGGCGCTCGGCGAGAAAGGCGTGAACGTGGACCTCGTCGAGCGCGTCGCCGGTGTCTCGTCCGGTGCAGCGTTCATAACGGTTACGCCGGACGGCGAGAACGCCATCGCCGTCGCTCCCGGCGCTAATCGGTCGCTGGTGCCGCAAGACGTGGACGCGGCCAGGGAGCACATAAGAGCCGCCGATGTCCTTGTGTTGCAGATGGAGGTTCCGGTGGGGGTTGTCGAGCACGCCGCCGAGCTAGCGTCTCTCGGTGGAACACGAGTCATCCTGAATCTCGCGCCACCAAGAGAGATACCAGACTCCCTACTAGAGAAGCTGGATCCCTTGATCGTGAACGAGCACGAAGCGGCGTTCCTCCTGGCCGAGAAAGTATTGGGCATTGAGGGAGCACGTTCCGCCGCCTCGAAGTTGCTCTCGTTGGGTCCGAAATCCGCCGTTGTTACTCTTGGTGCCTCCGGAGCCACCTTCGCGACCGGCGAGGCTACAGGCCACGCGCCCGCCCCAGACGTAGAAGTAGTCGATACTACCGGCGCGGGCGATGCATTCGTCGGCGCACTAGCCGCCCGACTCGCCATCGGAAATGAGCTAGCTGCTGCCGTCCGCTACGCTGTGAAGGCCGGAGCCGTTGCAGTACGCAGTGCCGGGGCGCAAGGAGCGTTGCCGACACCGGGGATGATCGAAGAACTGTAAGCTAGGTGCGAGTCGCGCCCGCGAAGAACACCGCGCCGTAGGTTTGTAAAGGGTCAATCTGGAAGCCCGCGTTGGAGAGTAGGCTTTCTAGGTCGTCGGGTGCGAAGAATTGTATGCCGCCCGTTGAGAGGAAGCTCTGGAGTCTTTTGCCTTTGGTTGTTCGTGCTTTCAGGATTCCCATGATGGCGAGGCGACCGCCGGAGGACAGAACTCGCCGGGTTTCGCTCAGGACGCGGGCCGGGTCGGCTAGCTCATTTAGCGTGCCGCCACAGACTGCTCCCGCGAAAGACTCATTGGCGAAAGGCAAGCTTCCGGCATCGGCCCTGGCCAGTGAAGACTGGGCGTTTGATCTAGCGGGCGAGGAGCGGCGAGCGGCCTCCTTGAGCATCGAGGGTGATATGTCTATGCCCACTATATCGCCGTTGTTCCCGAGTTTTTCGGCTAGGGAGCGGGTGTAGAGTCCGGCGGAGCAGCCGATGTCCAGGTAGCGTCCGCCGCGCTCGACATCGACTAGAGTGGATATCTTCTCGATCTCGCGCTCGTTGGCGAACTTTTCTCCGGTTAGGATGTTCAGGGACCGCACGCGCCATAGCGGTTCGTAGCCGCGCCCCGCCCCGGGCAAATAATTCGTCGCGTTTGCTATGTTGCCCGCGCCAGTCTTGCCGCCGAGTAGGTCGAGGTATCCGTTCTTGACAGCGTAGGTTTTGCCGGTCGCCGGTGAGCGTACAGCACCGGATAGTATGAACCCGTTCTCTTCGGTTCCTTCGGCGTAGACGAGGCCGTTGGTATCTGACGGATGCATGCGAACGATGGAAAGAAGGTCGCGGCGGAACATCTAGCGGCGGCGGTCCCTGATGCGACTCGTCCTGACATCGAAGCCGCGGGTCGAATCCATGAACGCGCCGGAATCTTCCGGGCCGGAGCCTGCTTTTATGGTTGGATATTTGCCTTCGTGAAAGACCAGCGGAGCTTTGCGCGTGTCACCGCTTTGAACTTCGACCACAGCACCGAGAAAGAGATCGTGGTCTCCGGCGGCGTAGATTTCCTGGAGTTCGCATTCGATGGCGGCAATAGCTCCGGCTGCGAGTGGGGCTCCGACTGTTCCGTAGCCACCGCCGAGCGAGTTGACCGCTTGAAGGCCGCTAGAGCGCTCAGGAGAAGAGAAGAGGCGGCTCAAGCCTTCTTGGTCGTCTGACAGCATGTTGACGACGAAGGTTTGCTGTTCGCGGATGCGGGCGTTGAGGCGGGCGTCTTGGTGGACGCTTACCAGAAACAATAGTGGGTCCAGCGAGACGGAGATGACAGCGTTCGCCGTCATGCCTTCGGCGGCTTCTCCGCTACCGCTGGTCACGACCGTAACCCCGGTAGGAAAGTGGGACATCGCACCCCGTAGTGACTCCGCCGAAGCCCCGAGCGTTTCGAAGATTTCTTTGTTTTCGAAAGAGCCGTTGGGTGTCACGACGCGCCTCTCACGGTAGATTTCTGAGATGCGTTGGCCCGCAACTCGGCGGGCCACCAGCGTTCGACGGTTGCCCGGTCGCTACCGTACCATTTTCCGTGTCTGGCACTGTGGTGAATGTCTTCGAGGACGAGGGATTCGGCACCTGGTAGCAGCGTCGATTCCACCGGCACGATGTCGTCGCCTGGTACTCGTCCGTCGTCCACGAGCCGTTCGTAGTGACGGCGAGCGCGTTTAGAGTCCGTGCCGTTTGTGGACGCTCCCGCTATAGAGAGATATCTCAAGCCCGAGGATTCGTGGAGTGCTCCGGGGAAGAGATCGTTGGCGGCTTCTATGGCAGGAGGCGGATTTTTGCCGGTCGCAATGTGAGGGCTTCCGAGGGTTATGAGGTGCGAGACGCGGCGGTGTCCGGCGTAGCGTCGGCCTCCGTAGGGTGGGTCGCCACCGATATAGACGCGGCTCGCAATGCCGCCGATGGAGTGACCCAGCAGGATCGCCTTCTTCGATTCGCTGTGAAGGAGGGCGTTATCCACGGTGCTGGCTATCTGGAAGATCAACTGCCCGTAGCCTCGAAAGCCGCCCACCATATAGTCGAGCGGCGTAAGTGGCGTAATGTAGACTTCCCGTCCTGACAAGTCCCGTAAGGTACGAGCTAGCCTCTGATATTGCCACTTCCAGGACCTCAAGCCCCCAACGATAATTATTGGCTCGTCGCTCACACCGAGAGTATAAACGCGGACTGGAAAAAGTATGTCAACCGAGCGTCGCGTTGAGGCCATCGAGAACGAACTGTACGCCGAGCGCGGCTAGCAGAACACCTAGCACTCGGGATAGAACGTTCGCCCCGGTCTCCCCAAAAAGGGCCATTACACGAGATGCCAAGAGCAGCGAGACCAGCGTGAGCAACAGTACGAACGCGAGTACGCCGATAAAAATTCCAACTTGCGTCGGGCCTGCGCCGCCCGTGTAGAGAAGGACCGTGGTGATAGCGCCAGGTCCACCTATCAAGGGGATCGCCAGGGGAAAGACCGAGATATCTTCCTCTTCATCGGATTCTTCTTGTTCCTGGCCTTGAACGCTGCGAGCGCGGGAGCCGGTGGGGCGGGCGAAGATCATATCCAGAGCCAATAGGAAAAGGAGCATTCCACCCGCTATGCGGAAAGCGGGCAGCCCGATCCCGAGCGCACCCAAAAGCACGTCACCCACAAACGCGAAGAGAAGCAGGATGGCCGTCCCGATCATCACCCCGCGAACCGCAGACTCCCGTTTGCGCTTGCCCGAAAACCCACGGGTCAACGCCGCGAAGATGGGCGCGAGACCCAGAGGGTCTATAACCACCAACAGTGTCACAAACGAGTTAAACACAAACTCCATAGCGAGACTCTACCGCAACGCTCGGTAAGCCCGCCATCGGTCGGTTTTCTCGCCGCTTTGAGCTATGGTTGGAAGTGATGTCTCCGGTTCGATTCCGCAGTACCGATTTGAGACTTCGGCCTTGAGTGCGGACACGACTTGGCTCACACTCACCGGAAGATCCGCGACGCTTTCGGGGCGGAAAGGTAGTCCGAGCGCGGCGTGGAAGTCTGTCAGTACCTTCGTTAGCTCCGAGGTGCGGTCTACGAGGATCAAGGCTTCCAGGCGAGCGGCCCGGCGCGTGACGCGCTGCGCCAGCCCGGCGTGTTTCACGCCCTGCTCGCCACCGGAGCGCACCGAATAGTCTCCAGGACAGAACTCGCCTTCGACCGCGCCGCCTTCCGCTGCGACTCCGAGGTGCTGTAAGGCGGCGGAGATCAGGCCAACTCCCTCCTTGTACCGCTCGTACAATCCGTGACGCAAGTCCTCCACTGGGAATGTCAGGGAGAACGAGAGTGAGCCTTCATTGGCGGCTACCGCGCCTCCACCGGAGTTCCGCACGAGGACCGGGAAACCTTGATCTTCGGACAAGCGAACCGCTTCTGCAAAACCTGGCAGTCGCGTCTCCAAGCGGGTCGCGGCCACGTAAGGGGTGGAAGTCCAGATCAGGCAAGACGGTCCACGAGCGCCGGAGGCTACTTCTTCGAGGATGGTTTGTTGCAGGTCGAAGCCGGTCTCGGGGGTTTCAAGGGGCGGCGGGATCAGTATCTCCACGATGCTAAGATAGCATCTTGATTTCCGCCACGAAAACATGCGAAGTACGTCCATGAAAACCCTCGCTTTGGCGGGTGGCGTGGGTGGCGCGAAGCTCGCCGCCGGTCTCCAAGCCTCACTTCCGCGAGGTGATCTCTCCGTAGTCGTGAACACGGCGGATGATTTTGACCTCTGGGGCTTGCGCATCTGCCCAGATATCGACACCGTCATGTACACGCTCGCGGATCTCGCCAACCCAGACACCGGCTGGGGCGTGCACGACGAATCATTCGAGGCTCTGGGTATGATCTCGACCTATGGCGAAGATACCTGGTTCCAACTCGGTGACCGCGATCTCGCGACCCACATCCTGCGCACAAACAGTCTTCGCTTGGGCGAACATCTAACGGAAGTGACAGCCAAACTAACCACGGCACTCGACATACCCTCGGACATCCTGCCGATGTGCGACGAACCAGTTTCCACAATACTGAGCACGTCGGATGGACCGCTCGAATTTCAGGAATACTTCGTGCGCCGTCGCCAGAAGGATGAGGTGCTGGGCGTGGAACTGCGCGGCATTGTGGCCGCTCGTCCTACAAGCGCGGTCGCTGATGCGGTTTCGGAGGCCGAAGTCATCGTACTCTGCCCGTCGAACCCGGTGGTCAGTATCGGGCCGATCCTGGCGGTTCCGGGGATGCGAGATGCTCTTGCGGCATCCTCCGCGCCGAAGGTTGGGGTGAGTCCCATTATTGGAGGACGCGCGATCAAGGGTCCGGCAGATAGGATGATGGCTTCTCTAGGCCACGAGGTCTCGGCTACGGGCGTTGCCCGGATGTACGCTGGTCTATTGGATGGGTTTGTGATCGGTCACGAAGACGAACCGGAAAGCGAGGAGATAGAAGCTCTCGGCATGTCTGTCCTGGACACCGAGGCCGTAATGGGGGACGCACCCGACCGCAAACGTCTGGCCCGCGAAGTTCTGGAATTCTCCGGGAGCCTGATCGCCCAATGAGCCTCTTTGCGGTGGTGCCGGTAAAAGACCTTATAGGAACCAAGAGTCGCCTAAGCCCGGTCATGGACCCCGCCGGAAGAGCGGGTCTGACGTTGTACATGATGTGCCGGGTAGTCAAAGCGTTGAGAGCCGCGGGCGTTGACGAAGTGGGCGTAGTTAGCCCGGACCCCATAGTGCTAGGTATGGCGGAGGAGCGTTCGGATGCTGTCCCGATCCGGCAACAGAGCCGCGGACTCAATCCCGCGCTCGACGAAGGCCGGGCTTGGGCGATGGAGCACGGCGCGGAAGCCCTGCTCGTTATGCCAGCAGATCTCCCGCTGCTGGTCGAAGACGACGTTCGGGCTGTGATCTCGGCTTCGGGCGATGGCCTGGGTGTCACGATCTCCCCGGACACCAACAGTTCTGGCACCAACGCGCTTCTGCTGCGTCCCCCGGATGCGATCCCATTCCTCTTCGGCGTCGGCAGTTTCGAAGCCCACTGCGCGGCGGCTCGGGAGCGTGGCTTCGACCTCCAGGTCTTCGAGCAACTTCACGTTGGCTTCGACCTGGACACCACCGGGGATCTCGAAGACCTCTCCGGGAAAGAAGAATCGTGAACGGCATCCAAGTGCTGCCAATCACCGGCATCCCCGAAATATCTTCCGGCGACGACCTGGCGGATGTTCTCATATCTCTGTCCAGCCTGAATCTCGAAAACGGCGACGTTCTCGTGGTTACGCACAAAATAGTCGCGAAAGCGGAAGGTCGAATAGTCGATTTGCGGACAGTCGAACCCTCGGCGCTCGCGAAGCAATTCGCTCGTGAATACGGCAA
>JBGTFQ010000037.1:0-6188 GCA_041747155.1 Rubrobacteraceae bacterium | reverse complement strand
CGCCAACTCACCCCACTCCTTTGCCCGCACGAGATCCCCGTTGGTCGTATACATCGTGCGCCAGCCAAACGCCAGCAGCAGAAACAGCAACACGACGGGTATGGCCGAAGCTCCCAAAACTCGCTCCTATACCCCAACCGGTGCAGGCACGAGCCCCCGCAACATCGCCAACGCCGGAGCCGCGAGCGACTCGAACTCCGCATCCGAAACCGCTGGACGAGCACCTTCCGGCGAGACCGTATCAAGCAACTCGATCCAGGACTTGCACCCGCCATACTCGTCCCGGTAGTCCACCTCGACGGGCTCTGGCAGAAGATAGGTTCGGAGTACGAGCACCGTCAGCGGCTTTTTTGGCCGCCACTTGAACCGGCTCTCGGCGTACTCCGGTGTCCAGATGTGGTGCGGGTCCAGTGCTTCCAGATCTTCGGCCTCTGAGACTTCGTACGCCGCTCGTACATCCGCGAACGACGAGAACCTGAGTGGCCCGTCGTCTTTCAGATCTGGGATGTCGTGCATCAGGTCGCGGTGTTCGGGTTTCAGGAGGTCCGGGCGTTGATGCTCGTAGCCGGGGAGCAGCAGAAAGCGCGAGTCTTCGACGGCGAACGCTTTCTCCCGGATGCCGCCCTTTCGGACTACCAGAGCTGTGGCGCCCGTTTCCAAAGCCCTCACCGCTACCGCCCACTCCTTCAGTGCGAACTGTAGAGAATTCAAAACATCACCTCTCGTATAATGCGTTCAGACGCACCTGATTATATGACGTTGACGCGACCGCTTCGATAGGAGGCATCACATGACGCAAAGCAGCCAGCACGATACGCCACACCGCATCGAAAGCGACTCTATGGGCGAGGTCGAAGTACCCCGCGACGCGCTGTTTGGGGCTCAGACTCGCCGCGCTCTGGACAACTTCCCAATAAGCGACTTGCGCTTCTCCCGCCGCTTCATCCAGGCTCTTGGTGGGATCAAGCTAGAAGCCGCAGCGGTCAATCACGAGCTCGACCTGCTGGAAGCCGACGTAAAGGACGCTATCGTGCAGGCAGCAGAGGAAGTGGTGAGCGGTGAGTTGGACAACCAGTTCGTGCTCGACATCTTCCAGACCGGCAGCGGCACCTCGACCAACATGAACGCCAACGAGGTAATCTCCAACCGGGCTATCCAGATCTCCGGTGGCGAACTCGGCTCCAAAACGCCGGTTCACCCCAACGACCACGTAAACAAAGGACAATCCTCCAACGACGTCATCCCGACGGCCATCCATCTAGCCGCCCTGATCTCCATTAAAGAAGACCTTCTCCCCGGCCTCGAAAAGCTCCAGAACGCCCTCGAAGAAAAATCCGAAGAGTTCGACGACGTAATAAAGACTGGCCGCACCCATCTCCAGGATGCCACCCCGATACGCCTGGGACAAGAATTCAAAGGCCACGCTGGACAGATAAAACGCGGAATACAACGCGTAAACAAAGCCATCGAAGACCTGTCCGAAGTAGCCCTCGGCGGCACAGCCGTAGGTACTGGCGTAAACACTCATCCCGAGTTCGCGACCCGCGTCTGCGACAAGCTGACTGACCGCTTCGGCGTGGAAGTGCGCGAGACCGAGAATCACTTCCAGGCTCAGAGCACGCTGGATGCCGCCGTCTACGCCAGCGGCTCTCTCAAGACCATCGCCGTCAGCCTCCTCAAGATAGCCAACGACATCCGGTGGCTCGGCGCCGGGCCTCGGGCCAGCCTCGCCGAGATAGCCCTCCCAGAAGTGCAGCCCGGCTCATCTATCATGCCCGGCAAAGTAAACCCCGTCATCGCCGAATCCGCTGCGATGGTGGCCGCCCAAGTAGTCGGCAACGACGCCACCATCGCGCTCGCCGGGCAGAGCGGCAACTTCGAGCTAAACGTCATGATGCCCGTCGTAGCCCATAACCTGCTCCAGAGCATCCAGCTACTAGGCGCAGCCTCCGGCAACCTGACCGACCAGTGCGTGAGCGGGATAGAGGCCACGGATCGCGGTCCCGCCCTGGTCGAGCAAGGCTTGATGCTAGCCACCGCCCTTGCCCCCGGTATTGGCTACGACAAAGCCGCCGAAATCTCCAAACAAGCCTACAAAACCGACAAAACCATCCGAGAAGTAGCCCGCGAACAGACTGACCTCTCCGAAGAAGAGCTAGATAAGCTACTCGACCCGAGGAAGATGACTGAGGCTTGAATCTTTGGCGAAGTTGGGAAATCCGTGAAGGAGCGCATCAAAGAGGCGAGCGCACAGCCTGACGCCAAAGACAACGTAGAGGTAAAATAGTGGCAAGGCTCAAACTATGGACAGAAAACCTGTACAAAAAGTAGTTCGAAAAGTCGCTCTCAAAGAGCAACCGACCGATTTCGCTTATTGGCAGGAGCAATCCTACGAAGCGCGGCTGGCTGCGCTGGAGGAGATCCGTCGGGAATATCACCAGTGGCAGTATGGGTAGATGAACCCTCCTTACGTATTTCTCGACACGAATATTTTTCTACACTACCAGCCTTTTGACCAGATCAACTGGGCCGAGGTATTGGGCTTACCCCGTGTGGTTCTCGTGGCTACGCCGATAGTGGTTCGGGAATTAGACGAGCACAAGGATCAAAACCGAACCCCAAAGATTCGAGACCGGGCGCAGGCTGCACTGAGGAAAATCGAGCAAATCGCTTTGGGCGAAACGCCTACACTCCTACCCGATGGTATTGAGCTTGAGTACGCTAGGGAGCCCACCGTCAATTTTCAGGAGTACGGTTTGAGAGTAGAAATCAACGACGATCATCTTGTAGCCAGTTGTTTATCATATTCTCACTCAGAGCCAGGCACAAATGTAGCCCTGGTTTCAGGTGACACAGGTGCTCGACTCAAAGCTAGGCAACATGAAATTACAGCTATATCACTTCCCGAGAAGTACGAACTTCCGAGCGCGCTAGACAATTCGGAAAAAGAAAAGAAAAAGTTGCAGCAGCGTGTCCAACAGCTCGAAAACCGTCTCCCAAAGCTTGAACTCGCGTTTGCCAACAAAGGCAATCATTTCAGTTTCACTCTCTTACAGCCCATCACGACGACGGAGGAAGAAATACAGCGGTGGGTAACAAACATCAAGAGTAAGTACAGAAAACGTGAGCGACCAGTAGCTCCAAAGAGTGAGCCATCATCAGGCCATTTACCATTGACAGGCTTAAACAAATTTCAGGGTTTAGCTGACAATTTCAATAACTTCGGTGGGCCAAGTGCAGAAGAGTTTACACGCTACAACAAGGAGCTGGATGATTTTTACGAAGACTACGAAATGTATCTACGCGAATGTATTGTAAACAACAACTTACAACGAAGAACCATTCGTTTGGATCTTTGCCTTTTCAACAATGGTACTGCTCCTGCCGAGGACATCGACGTATTCTTGCATTTTCCCGACGGCTTCGATCTGTATGACGAAGACGACAAACCACAAGTGCCCGAAGCTCCCAATCCACCGCGTCCACCGATGACTCAAACTGAGATCATGCAAGATCGTTTGGGCCTACACAACTCCTCATATCGTAATCTTTCACCTACTTACTTGCCCGGAAAAAGTAACGTTTCTGCTCCTGAAATAAAGAGAAGTAATAGCTATGAAGTGTCTTACGAAGTTCAACGTTTGAAGCAGCATATAAATGAACCTTCTGATCCACTGTATGTTGTCTTTGACTCATTCGAAAGTGCAGCGTCGTTCAAGATAGATTACCGAATCAACGCGGCTGACTTGCCAGAAGAAACTACTGGTTCGCTCCATGCAGTGATCACCCGAGCATCGGACAGCAACTAAGCTTCAATTCAAAGTGCGAGAAACCTATTTCCGCGTACTTGGATCGAGCAACTTTTCCCCGTCGGATAGCCTCCAGTGTGGTCTTAGCTAACTCGTCGTCGATGTATTCGAAGCTGTTTTTAAGCCCAGCTTGCGGGGCAGGACGAGAGACCGATTGGATGTTTGTGTATGTTTGGATGCTGTGTTTCTGTAGAACTGGTTTTGTAGGTGGACTTTGGGAGGTAGTTGATGGGGTTTCTGGATGGGTTGATGGGGAATGCGTCGGAGGTTGAGCCGTCGGAGATCGAGGGGGATTTTGCCCAGATTTTGGCGGGTGGGGAGAAGATCGAGCGGGCTTACCAACTTATAAGGGATCTGTTTGTTTTTACGAACAAGCGCCTGATCCTCGTGGATAAGCAGGGCCTAACGGGGAACAAGGTCGAATATCATTCACTGCCGTACAAGAGCATCACTCATTTCAGCGTCGAGACCGCCGGACACTTCGACCTCGATGCGGAACTGAAGATATGGATCTCCGGTTCCCCTATGCCCATCGAGAAACGGTTCAACAAAAACTTGAACATCTACCTCGTACAGAGCGTTCTAGCGGGTTACGTACTCGGGTAGAACCTAGAAGATACTCAGGACCGCAAGGTACATCAAGTAAGTTGATACCACGGTGAGTACCGCTAGTAGAAACACTATCAATGCCTTACCCAGTGGGTTGGCAAGGAGCCAGACGTCTTTGCAAAATCCCGTGAAACTCCACAGGTTCTTCTCCGTCTTGTCGAGCAGAAGAGCCGCTGAGAGGACTTCGCCCGCGATAAGGCTGAAGCCGATTATCGCGGTCCCCCATCCGAGGACGGGCAGCAGGCCACCGAGCGCGCTCGAAGCCACCAACAGAACTCCGAGGGTGATGTTGAAGATGCGACTGATAATTCGCCCGCCGCTCTGATTTTCTTGACGGCGACGATACCGATCCTGGAAACGTCGCCCCGGACGACTTTGGCTGAACTCCTGCCAGTGTCTCCGGGCGGACTCCGTTAACTTTTCTTTGAAGGTCATGCTCATGTTGGAGATATTTTAGCTTATCGAGCTGGATGTGGATGGGATATTTTCGCTGATCTTCTCGTGAGCTGGCTCAGTTCCGGTTTAGGCCGCCGATGTCGAACAGGTGGTCTTCGGGGTTTCTCTGTAGGGCTGTGATCAACTCCTCCAATCCGCCCATCTCTACGCGCATTCCACCTCCTGTTGCGGGTGGGGGATCCAGAGCCACATACTCAACGAGCCCGCGACAGGATTCGAGCACGGTTAGCAGCCCCGCCCCTGAAACCTCCACCGGCTTCCAGTCCGGTCCAAAGTCCGCCGCTTCTAGAAAACTCTGCGCCTTCTCGTTGGAATCGAAGAGCGGCAGAGCGGGACGGTCATCCACGGAGACCATCAGCGGTACGGCATCTGGCGCGGCTTCCTGAAATAAGAGAACATAGGGTGGCTGAGGTGCTTCGCGGGCGGGCATCTTCAGGCCGGACGTGGAGCCATCGTGACCAGTAGGACTAGGTTCTCTTCACTCTTGTTGCTTACACCGTGCGGATCTCCGGCGCGGGCTATGACGGCGGCACCTTCCGTCAGGTCTTGCTCTTCGTCGCCGATGGTGAAGTGGCCCGTGCCGGTCAGGACGTAGTAGACCTTGTCGGAACCTTCGTGCGAATGGACCTTCTGAGCCTGTCCGGGTAGCAGACAATACGTGTCGTAGAACAGATGCGGCGACTCGAAAAGCGCGTTCTTCTGCATCTTCTCCTCCGAAAAAGCGAGGGATTTCGATAAATCCTGTATCTCCACGGTGATCCTCCTTCTTGGACGCGATTCGCGACTCACTCTAGCATCCCACCGTTCCTCGAACCCGGAGTTGTTATGATAACCGCGTCTTTGAAAGGAGTCCGTTATGAAGTTCCCCGAAGTAACCTTGCGCTTACCGGACTGGGTCGATAAGTTTGTCGAAGATGAGATCTACGCGGAGCCAGAGGATCGAATGCGCCTGGCCGTGGATCTCTCCCGCGAGAACATCCGACGCGACACCGGCGGGCCTTTCGGAGCCGCTATCTTCGAGCGCGACTCAGGCCGCCTCGTCTCCGTCGGTGTGAACCTCGTGGTCGGCGGCGGATGCTCAGTATTTCATGGCGAGATGGTTGCTATCATGATCGCCCAGAGATCTCTCGGGGACTTCGATCTCGGCGGCCCGAACCATCCCGCCCACGAGCTCGTCACGAGCACCGAACCCTGCGCTATGTGCCTCGGAGCCACTCCGTGGTCCGGTGTCCGACATCTAGCCTGCGCCGCCCGCGACGAAGACGCCCGAGCCGTAGGCTTCGACGAAGGCTCGAAAGTCCAGGACTGGACCCA
>JBGTFQ010000036.1:0-15916 GCA_041747155.1 Rubrobacteraceae bacterium | reverse complement strand
CACGGAACCTACGCTATGGGAGCGAGCTATGGGTGCGGAGCTGGGCCGGATAGTCGGTTTCGAGCGTACTCACTTGCGGCGCAAGGACGGCACGGTATACCCCGTGGAGGTAGGCGTGGGGTCCATAGACTACGAGGGGCGACGCATGATCTTCGCCTCCGCCCGGGATATCACGGATCGTGTGGAACTCGAAGAGAGACTATCCCACCTGGCGTTTCACGATCCCCTGACGGGCTTGCCCAACCGGGCGCTGTTTTTAGACCGCCTGGAGCACGCGATAGACCGCGAAGGCCGACGAGTTGACTCGGTAGCTTTGCTCTTCCTCGACCTCGACAACTTCAAGGTCATCAACGACTCCCTGGGCCACGAAGTCGGCGATGAGTTGCTCGTGGAAGTCGCCCAGCGTCTGGTCTCGTGCGTAAGGCCGGGAGATACAGTCGCCCGACTGGGCGGTGACGAATTCACTGTTCTCCTGGAAGACGTAACCGGCCTCGAAGAGGCTAATGGAGTCGCCGAGCGGATGGTGACCGAATTCCAGAACGCTTTTATTCTGGGTGAGAATGAGTTTCACGTAACCGCTAGTATCGGGGTCGTACCTAGCATCGCCTCCAGTAGTGCCGGAGACTTGATGCGGAGCGCGGACCTTGCGATGTACAAAGCAAAGGAAAGTGGTCGCGCCCGATACGAAGTCTACGATACCCGGTTGCTGCATCGGGCCTCCGAGCGTTTAAGGCTTGAGAGGGAGCTGCGTCGAGCTATAAGGCGCGGGGAGTTCCGTGTTCTTTATCAGCCGCAGATATTTCTTGCTACGGGAATGATCGTGGGTTTCGAGGCTCTTGTGCGCTGGGATCACCCTGAGCGAGGTTTGTTGCTTCCCGGAGAATTCCTCGATGTAGCCGAGGAGACCGGTCTGATCCTGCCGATAGGACGTTGGATCTTCAAGGAAGTTTCCGGCCAAGTGAGGCGACTGCGCGAAGATCACCCCGAAAACACACCGTTCATATCCGTCAACCTTTCTCAGGCCCAGCTGCGTGATCGAGGTGTCGTTGAGGACGTTCGGAGGGCTGTCATAGATGCTGGTGCCGAACTCCACGATTTGACTTTCGAAGTCTCGGATACTCTTCTAAGTAGTTCGAGTCGTTCGATCAACGAGCGGGTCAGGAAACTGCGGGATATAGGTCTTAAAATGGCCGTGGATAGGTTTGGAACGGGCCATCTCTCCCTAGCGAGCCTCAAACGACTGCCGATAAACTACTTGAAGATAGACCGGTCTTTTACTGATGGCTTGCAAGAGTCGCTCGACGACACCGTTCAAGTCTCCGGTGTCATCAATATAGCTCGTACACTGGGTCATGAGGCGGTGGCGGAGGGCGTGGAGACCGAAGAGCAACTAGTGCAACTCAGAGATCTCGGTTGTGATATCGCGCAGGGCTACTACCTCTCTCCGCCTATCCCGGCAGACGAGATACCGAATCTCCTGGAACGCTCGTTTTGAACCTTTCAAAAGGAGCAACGTGAGAAACTGGCGCAAAGTCCTGCTCCGCACGATAGAAGGCGTGGATAGCAGCTTTACACGGCTAAAGCTGTTCTCGAAGCTGCGCTATGGCTGGCTCGCGCCCGTGCGCCCGGTCGTCTATCGGGGCCATGGAACTGACCGTACCGTCTATCTCACGGGACGGGTGCTTGAAGAAAAAGTCATACGCCCAGCCTTCATAGACGACTCCGCGTGGCGCAATTTGCGTGCTATGGCTTCGCGGTTTCTGACTCCGGAGGTGCCGGGAGCGCGGTTATTGGTGCGTATCGGTGGCGAAGGAAAAACCGTCGTTGCCGACGACGAGGGCTTCTTCGACGTTCAGTTCGACCTCCGGGAGCCGCTGTCCCCGGATCACACCTGGCACGAAGCTTCGGTCGAGGTACTCTGGCCCCAGGCTCCGGATCAGGTAGACCACGTGACTACGGGTGAGGTGCTCGCGCCTCAGGAACGGGCGAGCTTCGGAATTATCAGCGACCTCGACGACACTATTTTGAGGACCGAAGCGACGAGCGTCTTGAGGATGCTGCGCCTGGTAATGCTCTCGAACGCGCATACGCGCTTGCCGTTCGAGGGTGTCGGAGCCTTCTACCGGGCCTTGCGCGACGGGGCCGACGGGCAGCGAGACAACCCCGTTTTCTACGTCTCGACCGGGCCGTGGAACTTCTACGATCTATTGAGTCACTTTCTAGAGCTTCAGAAGTTGCCTACGGGGCCGATCTTCTTGAAAGACTGGGGTGGGATCAAGGACATACTCGCGGGCATGGACCATCTCGCGCACAAACTCGAAGTGATCCAGAACATCCTAAAGACTCACCCAGACCTTCCCTTCGTGTTTGTAGGTGACTCCGGCCAACAAGACGCGGAGGTCTACGGACAAGTAGCTCGCGAATTCCCCGAACGAGTCCGAGCCATCTACATTCGGGACGTGAAAGGTGAAGTACGAGCCGGAGCTGTCAACGGTATCGCCGCTTCCCTACGTGCCCTGAACGTCCCGATGCTCCTGGTTCCCGACACTGTCGCCGCCGCCGAACACGCCGCCGCGAATGGTTTGATCTCCGCGACTTCGCTCCCCGGTATCCGCGAACGCCGGGCCGAGGATGCGGACGCCAACATCCTGAAGGAAGGCGCGGCCATCATCGAACATCTCTCCCAACGTCAGTAGACCGTAGCTCCTACCACAAGCCGAAACACTACCGAGCCGTAGAATACGCCTGTGAACAAGAACCTCTACGACGCCGTGGTTGTGGGATCCGGCCCCAACGGACTCGCCGCCGCCATAGAACTCTCTCGCAACGGCCAAAAGGTAGCAGTGCTCGAAGCGGAAGATACCTTCGGCGGCGGGGTTCGGTCGGCGGAGATTACGTTGCCGGGCTTCGTTCACGATCTGGGCTCTGCGATCCACCCTCTGGGCATCGCCTCGCCGTTCTTCTCCTCGCTACCCCTCAAAGACCACGGCCTAGAATGGGTCCACCCAACCGCGCCGCTGGCTCACCCGTTCGATGACGGAACCGCCGCCATCCTGCACCGCTCCGTCGATGAGACAGCCGCTGGTCTCGGCCCCGATGGTGACGCTTACCGGAAACTCATGGCTCCACTCTCGGCGGATGCGGCCCGGATCTCCGCTTCCCTCACAGGCGATCTCCAGACACCACGCCATCCGCTGGCCCTAGCCCTGGGCGGTCTGCGAGCATTGAGTCCGGCGAGCAAGCTAGCGAACGAATTCTTCGAAGGCGAGGCGGCCCGAGGGCTTTTCGCGGGGAACGCCGCGCATTCATTTCTGCCGCTGGAAGGTCGTCCAAGTTCGCTGTTCGGGCTGGTGCTCGGTGCTACGGGACACGCCTTCGGGTGGCCGTTTCCTCGTGGCGGCGCCCAGAAGATTGCGGATGCTCTGGTCTCGTACCTGCGGTCGCTCGGCGGCGAGCTGTTCGCAGGTTCGCGGGTCCGGTCGATGGCGGACATCCCTCCAACCCGGACGGTCCTCTTCGACGTTACGCCCCGGCAGTTGCTCGACATTGCCGGAGAGCACTTCACGCCGAGATACAGTCGATCCCTGCGACGCTACAGGTATGGCCCCGGTGTCTTCAAAGTGGATTTCGCTCTCGATGCACCTATTCCGTGGGCAGCCGCCGACTGCCTTGATGCCGGGACCGTGCATCTCGGTGGGAGCCTGGAGGATGTCGCCGCCGGTGAGGCTGCGGTTTCCAGAGGCGCGCATCCCGAGAAGCCGTTCGTGTTGCTGGCGCAGCACACGTTGTTCGATGGCACTCGCGCCCCGGAAGGTAAGCATACGGTCTGGGCCTATTGCCACGTGCCAAATGGATCCACCTTCGACATGATCGAGAGGATCGAGGGCCAGATCGAACGCTTCGCCCCAGGTTTCCGCGACCGTATCCTGTCAAAAACGACCGCTGGTCCCGCTGAACTCACATCTCAGAACTCGAACCTCGTCGGCGGGGATATCAACGGTGGATACATGGACCTCAAGCAACTCGTCGCCCGCCCAATGCTCAGCCTGAACCCGTACTCGACTTCGGCTCCAGGTCTTTACATCTGCTCCTCGTCTACGCCGCCCGGTGGTGCGGCCCATGGACTCTGCGGGTTTATGGCCGCCCGCTCCGCGTTGCGCTATCTGCGGGGATGAAATCTCTGTTCCGAGCGTTCCGAGCCGCGCTAGCTTAAACTGATCGTCGTGGGTTACGGGACGACAACTATTTCTCTGTGGAGATTCTGCTTGGGTGGTGTGAGAGTTTGAGCGATGTATTAGAGTCCCGGTCGGTGCCGTTGGCGTTGATGGTGCGGACGCTGGATGAGCCGGGGGTGTTGCATCAGTTGACCCGTGTGATCCTGACTCATCAGGCCAACATCATCTACGTGGACATCGCCGAACGACACGCGGACGGCTCGACAGTCTACTTCGAGCTCGAAGACATCGTCGAGGGTAGCGCGGAAGCGTTGATGGAGGGGTTGCGGGAGCTTTCCATCGTTAGGACGGTCGAGCGGTCGCCGAGTTTCGACCGGATCTACGGAAAGCGGATCATCGTGGTCGGTGGTGGTGCTCAAGTCGGACAGGTCGTGGTGGGGGCCGTTGGAGAGGCCGACCGCCACAACATCCGGGGAGAGAAGATTTCGGTAGACACTATACCCCTCGTTGGTGAGGAAGATATCGCCGCCGCAACCCGAGCCGTCGCCCGACTGCCACGCGCCGTCGCGCTGGTCTTGGCGGGTTCTCTGATGGGTGGTGACGTGGCTCGCGCCGTTTACGAGATCCGGGAGAAAGGCATCATCGTGCTCTCGCTGAACATGCCCGGCAGCGTTCCGAAAGCCGCCGATCTCGTTGTGACGGACCCGGTCCAATGCGGCGTTATGGCCGTGATGGCTGTATCAGACTCGGCCCGCTTCGATATCCGACGCCAACGCGGACGCCGATACTAAATGACCAAGATCACCGGCGGGACAAACGTGCTGGCCCTGATCGGCCACCCCGTAAGCCACAGTCTGAGCCCGGCGATGCACAACGCTTCGTTCCAGGCAGAAGGATTGGATTTTGTCTACGTCTCTCTGGACGTGGCTCCGGCGGACCTTTCCGCAGCGGTAAGGGGCGTGGTGGCGCTCAAGCTGCGAGGCTTCAATGTAACCATGCCTCACAAACAGGCGGTGGCTTCGATGGTCGATGAGTCCGACGAGAGCGCGGCCATCTCCGGGGCCGTCAACACAGTGGTGGTCGAAGCCGGAAAACTTCGCGGCTACAACACCGATGGCGGCGGGATGGTCCTAGCGTGCGAAGAAGCGGGTGTGAAACTAGCTGGCTCTAAAGCCCTGATCGTGGGCGCCGGAGGTGCTGCAGCGGCCATCGCCAACGCCCTCGGCGGCGCGGGCGTAGAAGAACTCCACCTGGTAAACCGCAGTGAAGAAAACGCCGAGAAACTCCGAGACAAACTACAAAGCGCGGGCCTTGAAAACGTTTATACGCACCCGTTAGACGCGCTGGACAACGGGCTCATTGAGGCAGATATTGTCGTCAACGCCACGTCTCTCGGTATGAGTGATGGTGATGCCTTGCCAGTTCCAGCGGAGTATGTTCGGGAAGGCCGAACCTTCTGCGACGCGGTGTATCGTCCTAGGTCGGAGACGGAGTTGGTCCGCTTGGCGCGGGAACGCGGAGCTCGGGTCGTGGCTGGGGACCGGATGTTGCTGTATCAAGGTGTTCTGGCGCAGAAGTTATGGACCGGACATGAGCCAAACGTCGATGCGATGGAACGCGCTCTCCGTCAGTAAGTCACGGAGGAAAGCTGACCGGCTGACTTTATTTCGATACGGTCGAGCGCCGGGAGGTCTGTTCGTTTACCACGAGGACTGGGCTCTTTGACCGGCGGTATAGAAGCTCGGAGAGTCCGACTCCGAAGGCCCGCTCGAACCACGGACGCTTCTGGCCTCCAGTGACGATCAAGCCCGCATCCAACTCTTCCGCGAGGCGTAGAATCTCCTTGAGCGGCTCTCCTTCGCGGTAATGCGATGCCGCTACCTCGCTACCAAGCTCCTTGAGATGCTTCACGCGGCTATCCAGAACTCTGAGCCCGTTCAGTTTGCGTGCATCCAAAAGATGCTCGGTACGTTCCCGATAAGACATGCGAGGGTAAGGCATCTCGGGTGTCGTTTTCACTACGCAGACCACATGCAACTCCGAACCGGTGCCTTCCGACAACTCGACCGCCGCAGCTTCGGCCATAGCCGACTCCTTCGAACCGTTCGTGGCTAACAATATTTTTGTGGGAAACACGCTGACTCCTTGCTGTATATTCGATCCGCACCTAGATGCTATCTGAGGAAGGTTGGATCCGGCGTGAAAGCAACCACCTGGTACCCAGTTTCGTATTCATCAGGGTTGCTCGTAGTCTTATATTTGTGCGATGGTGTTGCTGTATCGTTGCGGATATGGTGGTCGGTGAAGAGAGGTTTGAGAATGGTTTATGGAAGAGTTAGTGAAGCTTGGATCGTCGGTGCGGTGCGCACGCCTATCGGGCGTCACGGCGGCACCCTGAGCACGGTTCGTCCCGACGACCTCGGGGCCGTTGCCCTCGAAGCGTTGATGGAGAGATCAAGCGTTCCGCCTGCGGAAGTTGAGGATGTTTACTTCGGTTGCGCCAACGGCGCCGGTGAAGACAACCGCGACGTTGCGAGGATGTCGTTGTTGCTCGCGAATTTCCCGGAAACGGTCGCCGGGGCGACGGTGAATCGTCTGTGCGGTTCGGGCCTCGAAGCCGTAGCGAACGCAGCCCGAGCGGTGATGCTCGGCGAGGCCGATGTGTACGTTGGCGGCGGGGTCGAATCCATGAGCCGCGCTCCCTACGTGATGCCCAAACCCGAACGCGCTTTTCCGACGGGCCACGCGAATACCTACGACACAACGCTAGGTTGGCGGATGGTCAACCCGAGGATGGAGGCGATGGGTCACACCGACTCGCTCGGTCAGACCGCCGAAAACCTGGCTGAAGAAAGATTTCGGATCACCCCCGAAGATGGACAACCCGAAGAGTTAGCCGCCGAGTACGACATCTCCCGTGAGGCGCAGGATCGCTTCGCGCTTCATAGCCACGAGAAAGCCGTAGCCGCTGCGGACGAGGAGCGGCTGCGAGAGGAGATCTCCCCAGTAACCGTCAGAGGCCGGAAGTCCGAGACCATCGTAGAGGCCGACGAAGGACCGCGTCGAGATACGACCCTCGAAAAGCTAGCCAAACTCCGCCCCGCTTTCAAGGATAGCGGCAGCGTTACGGCGGGCAACTCAAGCTCCCTGAACGATGGCGCGGCGGCAATTCTAGTCGTATCGAAAGAATACGCCCAGACTCACGGCCTGGCGCCGCTGGCGAAAATAAAGAGTGTGGCGGTCGCCGGGGTGCCGCCAAGGGTTATGGGTATCGGGCCGGTCCCCGCTACGAAGAAGGCGCTCGACCGGGCGGGCATCGGCCTGGATGAGATCGGTCTGGTGGAACTGAACGAGGCTTTCGCGGCTCAATCCCTGGCGGTGCTGCACGAGTGGGGGATGGATGTCAAAGATGAGCGTCTCAATCCAAACGGTGGCGCTATAGCTCTCGGACACCCGCTTGGATGTTCGGGCGCTCGCATTCTGACGACCCTGGTGCATGAGATGAGCCGTCGTCCGGCGGTTCGTTACGGACTAGCCACGATGTGCATCGGGGTGGGTCAGGGCATCGCGATGGTCGTCGAGAACGGGACTTCTTAGAAGTATCAGCGGTGGGTCTCTTGTGATGCGTCACTCGTGAGCATCAGCGTGCTCCGGGTAGAATAAGAACTGTCGCAAGGTTCGAGTCACTTCCCGGGAGCGTAGATGACGGCGAGGCAATGGGTTCCAAAAGCCAGAGACGTATGCGAGTAGAGCGCGTCTCCGGCATCGAAGCGGTGGGGGCCGAGGCGTGGCGGACGATCGAAGCGCCGGATTTTCCGTTTTTCGATTATGAGTTTCTGCGGGCTCTGGAGAATTCGGGGAGCGTTGGACCTGGGAGTGGATGGTCTCCGGCGCATCTGGTTTGCTGGGAAGGGGAACGTCTCGTTGGTGCGTTGCCGCTATATTTGAAGACGGATTCCTACGGCGAGTACATCTTCGATTGGGAGTGGGCGAACGCGCATCATCAGCACGGAATCCCGTACTATCCAAAGCTCGTTAGTGCTGTGCCGTTTACTCCAGCTACTGGGCCAAAGGTTCTTGCACGCTTGGATCTCGACCCGGTCGAACGCCAACTAGTCGAGGATGCTCTGTTCGACGAAGTCCGAAGTTTGGGTGAAGATTATCAGGCGAGTTCCACGCACGCGCTCTTTGTGCCGAAAGAGGATCTCGGCCCTTTCGAGGAGCGGGGATTCGCCGTGCGTCATTCGTTGCAGTTCCACTGGCGTAACGGGGGATACGAGTCCTTTGCGGATTATATTGGCGCGATGGAGGGCAAGCGTCGGAGACAAGTCGCTCGGGAGCGACGGCAACTGGAGGGAGAAAGTCTGGAGATAGATCATCTCACCGGTGAAGCTCTCGAAGTTCAAGATGAGAGCGTCTCTGAGTTGGCCCGGATCATGCACCATTTCTATCTCTCGACTTTGGATGGGAAATGGGGCGTACCGTATCTGAACGAAGCGTTCTTCGAGGAAGTGTTCAGGACGATGGGGGATCGCATCCTGCTAGTTCTCGCTCGTGATGCGATGACGCGGCGACCCATCGCTGGTGCGCTTAACTTCTACAAGGGGCGTAAGATCTTCGGTCGCTACTGGGGCGCGTCCGAGGAGCGGCGCAACCTTCACTTCGACCTCTGCTACTACCAGGCCATAGACTTCGCCATCGAGCGCGGCCTGGACTTGTTTGAGGCCGGAGCGCAAGGCGAGCACAAGTTGGCGCGGGGTTTCCTGCCCTCGGTCACCTACAGCGCCCACGACATCCACCATCCAGCCTTCGACCGGGCCATCCGACAGTACATCTCCGATGAGCAGCGCATGATCTCCAACACCGTCGCTGCCTACGCACAACACAATCCATATAAGAAAGCCTGATGCCAAGATGAGATCTCCATACCAGTTGTCCAAAGAAACCCGCAGGACTTACCCTCGCCCGTATTTGGGTACGATATTCGGATGAAGCGATTTGAGATTTGTAGAATGTTGATGACCGGAACCCCGCGATGAGTCCGCAGGGCAAAAAAGAGAACTCTGGCAACACCGAAGCGCCGGAAGTAGAGGACGTTGGAGCCTGGGACTCCGAGCGCGAGCCGACTCCCATACCGATCTCCAAGCGGGCCGGGATCGTTATCGCCATACTCTGTGTTGTCGCGTTTGTTCTGGTGGTCTACTTCGCTCCCAGCGCGTTGTACATAGCCGCTGGCGGGTTCGCGCTTGCGCTCGTGCTGTCGTTTCCGGTGGGGGCTCTATCGCGCTTGATGCCCCGAAGTCTGGCGATACTATTGACCTACCTGGTGCTTTTGGGAGGTCTGGTCGTCGCGTTAGTATTCCTCGGGCCGTTGCTTATAGAGCAGTTAGATAACCTCACCGCGGCGACACCCAGTATCGCCAACAGCGCCGACCGTCTCGCCAGAGACCTTTTGCAGCCGCTCGCCGATCGCAACCTTCTCTCTGGATCGTCGCCCGAGCAAGTCATAAGCAACCTGCTCGACCGGCTCGAAAGCCGCGCCCAAGACCTGGCTCGGAATCTTCTGGGTGGTCTGGTTGGTTTCGTCTCGGGTACTTTGGGCTTCGCGGTGAACTTTATAGGGGCGCTTTTTGTCTCCGTCTATCTGCTTCTGGACGTGCGGCGGATCAAAGCCGCCTACCTGCGGGCTCTTCCGCACCGCTATCGCTGGGACGGAAAAGAGCTGTGGAACGCCGAGGGAGCGTCGCTCTCCAAGTATCTGGGCGGTCTGGCGGCGGTTATCCTGATCCAGGGCTCCCTAACCACTCTGGGCCTCTTCCTGTTTGGCGTTCCGTACGCCATCGTGCTCGGAGCCTGGGTATCGGCTACCGCGATCATCCCCTACGTGGGCGCGTTTCTCGGAGCTATTCCAGGCATCATCGTAGCCTTCGCCTTTGAATCCGTGACTACAGGCGTGCTGGTTGCGTTCCTGTATCTCGGAATCCAGCAACTCGAAGGCAACGTGCTCACGCCTCGCATCCAGGGACAAGCTCTGCGGGTACACCCGATCATCGTTCTGCTCGCCATAGTCGTCGGCGGAGAACTCGGCGGACTCGTCGGCGTAATTGTCGCCGTCCCGGTGCTGGCGGTCATACGAGTCCTCTTCGACTTCTTGCGTGCCCGCCTTAGCATCAAAACCTAGAACTCTATCCGCAGGAGATCAACTCGGGGGATTCTGCCTGCTATTGGGGTCGCTAGACTTAGTGCTGTCGAGGATCTCACGTAGTCCCTCCAGACGGAGCGGCGGAAGGCTGACGATCTCGCTGGTCGCGGAAGCGAGTCCGATGCCTTCTTTGGAGTAGCGACGCATAAGGTTCTCGGAGATATCGCTCTTTACCCGACGGGCGGAGCGAACGGGGATTACGAACCGGGCGGACAGTTCGATCCAGTTGTCCGTGAGCTTGATGAAGACTTGCGGCTCCACGTCGCTGCGGGGTACGAGGTAGCGACGGGCCATCTCCGAAAGGGCCACCGCGCTCTCCCGCCGGAATCCGCTCGTAGCGTTCTCCACCTCTTCCTGGAGCACGCGCCGGGCCATCTCCCAGTCGGCCTTGTAGGAGATGGGGATTACGACCTCCTCCCAGATGTACTCGAAGTCTTTGGAGTAGTTGTAGACGGGCTCCTCGAAGAAGGTCTTATTGGAGACGGTGACGAGACGCCCGGTGTACTGGCGGGCGTTTATCCAGGTTTCCGAGTCCTCTGTGCCGCCGGGACTGCCCATCTCCATGATGGAAGTCCGTAACGGAGAGACATCCACAACGTCTCCCCGAACGCCGCCCATCTTTACCCGGTCGCCCGCCTTAAAGACTTTGCTGGTAAGGATGATGATCCAGGCGGCTATCGAGCTGATGACGTTTTGGAGGGCGAAGGCCAAACCCGCCGAGAACCCTCCCAGCACCACGCCCAACCTGCCACCGAAATCCGCCCACACGATCAGGGTCAGAACTGCCGCCACCGACCAGATAGCGTACCCGGCTACCTTTCTTAGCCAGTAAGCGCCGAAGCGGTCGTCACGGGCCGCTTCTTCGAGCCCGCCGCCCTCGCTGGCCTCTGCGGTCCCGAACCGCCGACGAATGGCCCTCCGCGAGATCCAACGCAAGATGAGCGCCCCGGCCACTATGAGGATTGTAAGGACTAAGTTGACCCAGATCGAACCGCTCAAGAGCCCGGACACCCCCTGCATAAAACCATCGGCAAACACAAGCATCTCCTTCAAACACTACCGATAAGAGTTTGCGGACTGTAGCAGAGATCAGCCCGTCACGTGACTTTAGTGAGGTCGCTCTACATGGTGCGGGATACTCGTCGTGAAGCCACCAAAAGCGACCGGCGCGGTTGAAGACAGAGCAATGTATCTGGCTGTCATCGTCACGGTTCCCTGTATTGATCCCGATATCGCCGGGAAAGAAGATCTGGGAATTCATAAATTTCAGTGTTGACTGAAATTACTAAATGTACTAATATAACTGTCAGCGGATCAAAAATACTCATAGAGGTGGTTTATGGACGAGGAAAGAGCGA
The DNA here is from genome assembly GCA_041747155.1 of Rubrobacteraceae bacterium. Taxonomy (GTDB): domain Bacteria; phylum Actinomycetota; class Rubrobacteria; order Rubrobacterales; family Rubrobacteraceae; genus JACDDK01. The sequence continues at coordinate 4,181 of JBGTFQ010000036.1, read as the reverse complement.
GTTACACGGAGGATTTCGGTCTTCTATTTGAGGGCTTTGGGTTGCCGAGGATGGTGGGGCGGGTTTTAGGGGCGCTTTTAATCTCTGATCCGCCCGAGCTCTCTGCCGAGGAATTGGCGGAGGCTTTGCAGGCTAGTCGAGGGTCGATCAGCTCTGCGACCCGAACCCTTATCCAGATGGGTCTCGTGCAGCGGCGTACCAAACGCGGTGAGCGGCGGGATTACTTCCAGATGAAGCCCGGTGCCTGGAGCGAACTGATGCGCCAAAAGTTGGAGGACGTTTCCGTCTTCAGCCGGATGGCCGAGAGGGGGCTGGATATCGCCAACTCCGATAGCCCCGAGGCGCAGCGCAACCTGGAAGAGATGCGCGAGTTCTACGCTTACTGGGAGAAGGCATTGCCCGCCGTGTTGGAGCGGTGGGAAGAAGACAAGAAAAAGGAGGCATCATGGGCGCGGTGATCGAGACCGACGGGCTCACCAAGACTTACGGCAAAGACCGGGGCATAAAGAACGTGGACCTTACTGTAAATGAGGGAGAAGTCTTCGGGTTTCTCGGCCCAAACGGCGCGGGTAAGACGACCACCATCCGCACGCTCCTCGGCTTCATGAAACCAACCGGCGGGCGGGCTGAAGTCTTCGGGCGGGATATCGAGAAGGACAGCGTTGCTATTCGCTCGATGGTCGGCAACCTGCCCGGTGAGTTCACACTTGAGGACCGGATGACCGGGGATCAGCTCCTCAAGTTCTTCGCCCGTCTACGAGGTGTAAAAGACCTCGACTACGCCTACGAGATCTCCGAGCGACTCGGCGCCGACATGGGGCGTCCGATGCGCCGCTTGAGCCGGGGCAACAAGCAGAAGATCGGGCTGGTCCAGGCCATGTTCCACAAGCCACCGCTCTTGATCCTCGACGAGCCGACCGGCGGACTCGATCCGCTGGTTCAGGAAGAATTCTTGAGGATCATCGGCGAGGTAAAGGAAGAAGGCCGGACGGTTTTCTTCTCATCGCATACGTTGAACGAGGTGGAGCGGGTCTGTGACCGGGTCGGTATCATCCGCGGAGGCCGCCTCACAGCCGTGGAGACTACGGACGACCTCATAAACAAATCTTTCCGGCACGTAAGCCTGATCTTCGCCGGGGAACTCGAAAACGAGGAGACGGATCGCTTCGCGAACCTCGAAGGCGTCGACGGCTTCGACAAGGACGGCGCCGAGCTAACCTTTGACTTGCACGGGGATCTGGACCAGATGATAAAGCTCGCCGCCCGCCACGAGCTAGTTGACATGATGTACGAGCGTCCGAGCTTGGAGGAGATCTTCCTGGCCTACTACGGCGAGAGAGACGGGAGCGAGGAGAGAGGAGAAGCGGCATGAGCACCGCGCAAGTCCAAAAAGAGCGCAGAAACCGGAGAGCGGAGGTTGGAAAGCCGCGTGGCACGCTTACTAACCTCGTCGGGCACCTGTTGAAATTGCAGACGAGAGGTGTCCTCATTTGGGGTTTGGTCTTCGGTCTCTACAGTGCCGCGCTAACGGCCACGTTCACTACTTTCGCCGCCGATGCGGAGCAGATGGACCAGATGTTGGAAGCATATCCTCAAGGAATGCTGGATGCTTTCGGGATCTCCAGTCTCGGCACCATAGGGGCTTTCCTGGACTCTCAAATCTTCTATCTAGCACCGCTAGCACTGACGTTTTTCTCCATCCTGGCACTTGCTAACGCCATCGCCGGTGCCGAAGAACGCGGCTCCATAGACATCTTGATCGGCAATCCGCTACCCCGGTGGCAGATCGTGCTGGGTAACTTCGTCTCTACAGCCCTATCATTCCTGGCGATCCTTGCCATCGCTGGGTCTATGACGTGGGCCACGGCGATACTCATGGATGTAGAACTGACTCTAGCCACGACAACCGAGGCGTTCCTGAACATGTGGCCGACTTGCTTGTTCTTCGGTGCGCTCGCCCTGCTGTGTTCTGCTGCTTTTCACCGGCGGGCGCTGGCTATAGCCGTTCCGGGGTTCTTGCTCTTTACGATGTTTATGATGAACGTCATGGGTAACGTGTCGGAGGATCTGGAGAATCTACAACCCTACTCTATCTTCTACTACTACGGCCAAGTCGCGGTAGACGGCATGGATTGGGCGAACTTCGTCGGCATAGCTGCCGTTGTTCTCGTACTAGTGGCGCTCGCAGTGCTCATCTTCCGGCGGCGAGACATCTACACGTAACAGTGGATTTTTAGACGCTGCTCTACTGTTGCGCCACTTCGCGAACCGTGCGAGCGAAGTTCTCGACTAGCAACGAATCGTCGCCTTCGAGGGTGGCTAATGCTACCCAACTCGTAGCATTCGGCGTATCCAGAGGTCGGTAGACGACTCCCTCCCGCACGACTCGCTGAGCGGACTCGGGTAGGATCGCACTTCCTATACCACTCGCTACGAGGCCCACGATGGTCTGAAAGTGAACCGCGTGCTGCACAACGTTCGGGAAAGCTCCAATCCCCGCGTACAATTCCACTATCTGAGCGTGAAAGCCCGGCACCAACGCTCGCGTAAAGAACACTAGCGGTTGATCCACCATCTTTTCGAGCGGCACGCTCTCCTGCGTCGCCAACGCATGACCCGCAGGCAACGCCACGACCAAAGATTCTTCTAGGATCGGCTCCAACCGTATCCCTGGCGAACGTATCGGTAACCGTATGAAACCAACCCGTATACCGCCCTCGTACAACTCATCGATCTGCTGGGAACTCGTAAGCTCCCTCAACTCAAGCTCCACGCCACCGAACCGCTCCCGAAAGAGCCGGATCGAATCCGGCAACAAGCTCAAAGTCGCCGAACTTATAAACCCAACCGTCAATCGCCCTCGAAGCCCCGAATCCGCCTGTTGCACCTCCTCCGCAGCTGCATCCACCGAACCTAAGATCTCGTTGGCCCGCCGCAGGAAAACCCGTCCCGCATCCGTAAGGCTCACTCGCCGGGTGCTACGGTCGAGCAACCGCACGCCAAGCTCCGTCTCTAAACTCTTGATCTGCATGCTCAACGGCGGCTGACTCATGTGCAACCGCCTCGCCGCTCGTCCAAAGTGCCGCTCTTCAGCAACCGCTACGAAATACCGAATCTGCCTAAGCTCCATAGTCTTATTTGTATTCCATATCAATGATCGAATCAAGAATACGTCGAGCTTTACCAAACAGTTGCGCATATTTGCCATTCGGATATTCGGGATGTTCTCCAATCCCGGAATACTTATACGCTTGTACATGGTGCCTATGGTTATTTGTATGTTAGACTCTAGTTAGCTACAAAAGCAACATTCAAAGAAGCTGGCCCACAGTATCAAGCTTCAGAGGGTTGGTAGGAAATGGGACACGAGAGCCGCGACAGCCACACTGTTACTCTGGCGGGGGATCCCGTGTCGCGAACTTTAGGTAGTGTCGATATTCTGGGTCACCGCCGCTCACTCCGACATGTACGCCGCGCAGCTATTAGGTCTCTTTCTATGACGAGTTTGGTTTATTCAGGCGGGTTTCGTTCTCGTCTGCGGGCCTATTACAGGATTTTCGGCGACCGAAATTTGCCTATTCGCGGGCTCCGCAAATCCTCACAGATACCCTCTTATCTGATCGGTGAATCAGACAATTTTAGGACTCAGAGTCGGTTGTGGTGGTGGTCTTTCGGAGCTTTCGACGAGACGGGTCAATTGGAAGGCAGCCAGTATCTAGCTGGTCGACGCGCACCGCCTTTCTCCCTGCATCAGTAACGCTTAGATCCACATCCAATGCAGGAGGTAAAATATGTCGACCCGACCCAATATTGTGGTCATCGTCGCGGATACGTTCCGGCGCGACCATCTGGGAGCCTACGGGAATCCCTACATCAACACGCCGAACCTTGACGCTTTCGCAAGCTCGTCGGTCACTTTCGACCGACACACGATCTCATCCTTCCCAACTATGCCCGCTCGTGCGGATATGCTTACGGGAAATTTCTCCTACACTTTTATGGGCTGGGAGCCTTTATGGGACAGTCTCCACACGCTTCCAGGTCTCTTGTCCAAAGCGGGCTATCTCACGATGGGCATAGTGGACACGCCCTACTTCATCCGAAACCGATTCGGGTACGATCGGGGCTTTGACGACTTTATCTGGGTTCGGGGGCAGGGAGACGACACTAGGCCGCACGAG
>JBGTFQ010000035.1:0-19824 GCA_041747155.1 Rubrobacteraceae bacterium | reverse complement strand
TGACCTCCTCCGTGTCAGGAAGGCGCTCTCCCCCTGAGCTAATCGCCCGTATCAAGCCGTAAGAGGCGGCACCCGGAATCGAACCGGGGTACAGGGTTTTGCAGACCCTTGCCTAACCACTCGGCCATGCCGCCGTGGACTCGCAGTGGCCTTGCGGCCAGAGCGGAAGACGGGATTCGAACCCGCGACCCTCACCATGGCAAGGTGATGCTCTACCAACTGAGCTACTTCCGCAACACTCCAACTCAACGCTCTCGCGCCGCGATAATTTAGCACGAGCCCTACCGCGTTACAAGCGTCCGTTGAACCATCGCTTGCGCGAGAAGACCAAGTAGCGCATCAGGAAGAAGCTCATCGTTGAGGCCACGATGATAGAGATGACCTTCGCCACGTTGCCGGCGAGATACGCCGGTATATCCGTGTCCGTGAGAAGTGGGTGGATCAGGGCCAAGAAGATCCCGTTGCTAACAGCGATGTTGGCGATGGCTTGAAGAACGAATAGCGTGGTCTGTCGTGGGCCGGGGTTGGAGCGCCCCCTGAAAGTCCACATCGTGTTCCAGAGGTAGCTGTTAGAGTTCGCCAGGACCAGCGCGATCCCGTTGAACAGGAACAACAGTCCGGGTTCCCGCGTCGGCTGCAACCACAGAAACAGGTTCAAAACTCCGATATCCACCGCCGCATTCGACAGGCCGACCAGGGAGAACATTGAGAACCGGATGCTGCCCTTTTTGAGTTTTTCACGCTTTCTCACCGCGAGGCGAGAGCTTTCTCGTAGTATCCCCGGAGCGCGTACGTGGCTTTATCCCATCCACGAGTTAGAGCGGTGGCGCGGGCACCAGCGCTGAGTCGCCGCCTGAGTTCTGAGTCGTCGCGCAATTGGTTCACGGCTGATATCAGAGAGTCCGAATTTCCGGCTTCGTACATTAGGCCGTTTACGTTGTTCTCCACGATTTCTCCGGTCGCGCCCGCCTGAGCTGCGATCACAGGTAGCCCGGAAGAGAGTGCTTCGAGCATCGACAATCCGAGCGTCTCGGTGGTGGACGGGAAGACCAGCGCGTCCGCCGAAGCGTAGGCGTAGGCCAACTCCTCTCCGCGTCGGTTCCCTAGAAATACTGTAGGCGTGCCCAGGAATACGCTTTCGAGGTGTCGCCTCGCGGGGCCGTCTCCCACAAAGGCTAGCCGGGCGTTCGGTACCGAGTCCAGTACAACCTTTAAGCTGTCAAGGTTCTTCTCGTATCCTAGCCGACCCACGTAGAGTAAGAGCGGGTCCGCCGGATGTCCCGCCGAGAGCTTGGGCCGCCATTCCTCGGAGAACTTGTCCGGGTGAAAGCGTTCCGTATCCACGCCTTGCGGCCAGACGTTGAGGTTCTTCATCCCCTCGGATTCGAGATACTGTCGGGTCACCTCGGAGGTGCAGAGGTTGATGTCTGCGTGACCATGAATGCGGCGAGTGTACCAGCGCCCCGCGCCATCCAGAGGGCCGAGGCCGTAGAATCGGGCGTAGACAGTCACGTTGGTGTGGTAGGACGCTACGAGCGGCACGTTTAGCTTGCTTGAGTACCGTGAAGCACCCGCCCCGAGGACGAATGGGTTTACGGAGTGGATCAGGTCCGGCTGGAATTTTCGCAAGGCTCGCCCGACACCAGGATTTATGGGAGCCATCTTGATCTGGGGGTATGGAGGAAACGGGATGCTGGCTACCCGGTGTATGGGAACACCGTGGTAGTAACCGGGTCCTTCGCCATATTTCGGGGCGATAACGAGCAACTGATCGCCGTAGCTCAACAACTCTTCGATGGTGCTGCGAAGCCGCGTAACCACGCCATCCAACGCAGGGATGAAAGTCTCAGTGAAGATGGCAATTCTCATAGGACGTGGACTACCTAGCATCCCCGGATGAGGCCCGCTCGACGGCGAGCCCCATCCAAACACATACCGTTACGCGATTCATTTGGTGCAAATTCTCCTGGGTCCGTTGCTTGGGAGGTCCGAATCGTACCCGTTCCTAGAAATTCGACACGATAGCTTGGGTAAACTCTTTCGTGCCCGCAGAACCACCGAGATCCTTCGTACGGGTTTCCGGGTTTTTGAGGGCTGCTTCGATGCCGGACTGCATCTTGTCGGCCTCTTCGAGATGGCCGAGGTGTATCAGCATCTCCTTCGCTGAGAGCAACGTGGCGAGCGGGTTGGCGCGGTTCTGCCCCGCATACTTTGGAGCTGATCCGTGAACGGGCTCGAAGACCGCGATCTCCTCCCCCACGTTGGCTCCCGGAGCTACGCCCAGGCCACCCGTGAGACCGGCGCAGAGATCCGAGAGTATGTCACCGTAAAGGTTTGGACAGACCAGAACGTCGTAGAGGTTCGGCTTAGTGACGAGTTGCATCGCCATGTTATCCACTATGCGGTCGTCGATCTCCTCAAAATCGTTCTCGAAGTCTTTGGAGACCTCGTAGAATACGTCCCGAAACAGACCGTCCGTAAACTTCATGATGTTCGCCTTGTGGACTACCGTGATGTGTTTGCGGCCCTGTTCCTTGGAACGCTCAAACGCCATGCGGCAGATACGCTCGGTGCCTTCACGGGTGATTATTTTGATGGACTCAGCCGCGTCTTTGCCGACCATGTGCTCGACGCCCGCGTACAAGTCCTCCGTGTTCTCGCGGTAGATAATGAGGTCAATGTCCTTGTGAGGGGTTTCGACCCCTGGCAAGCTCAACGACGGGCGGATGTTGCCGTAGAGATCCAGCTCCTTCCGAAGCGCGACGTTGACGGAACGGAAGCCCGTTCCAACCGGAGTCGTTAGCGGACCCTTGATAGCTACCTTATTGCGCCGGATGGATTCGAGCACGGATTCCGGTAGAGGCGTGCCTTCGCTCTCCATAACCGTCTCGCCAGCCTCGGCGATCTCCCACTCTATACCAACGTCCAACGCCCCGATAACTTCTTTGACCGAATCCGTAAGATCCGGCCCAATGCCGTCACCGGGTATTAAAGTAACTGTCTGCGCCATGCGAGCACTCCCTTCGTCGTAAACCTCGCCTAGTATAGCCGCGAGTACGCCGCATGGCTCGCGCAGAACTGGAAGTGAATGAACTTTCCGAAAGGTCCACTCTATATCCGTTCCTTTTTCGTGTCACCGCGCTTATTCAAGCAATCCCGTTTGCTTGCCAAGGTTTACACGGTAGCAGTTAACTTTCTCCCGGAGCGTCACCAGAGTGCAGAGGTTGACGAGCCTTGTAGAGTTTGCGATTGAGGTTGTCTAACGAGAGCGCAGGGGGCGGATCGGTCTAAAGCAAATCCGACCCCTGCACGCGACAAATCTGATGGCCTCGTACTAGAGAGTGTGGACGCCGCATTCGGCCTGAGTTACATCTGCTGCTGAATCAGGGTGTACACAGCGGCACCAATCAAGGCCACGAGCAGAGCCAATATGAGCAATGCAATCGCCACCGGTATGAGGACAACCATCGCTGCCTTACCAGTCGTCGTAGCATGGACTTCCCTTATACCTACAATTGATAAGTAGATACCATAGAAGAAGCCTACGATGGCGCCCAGAACAGGTATCCACCAGACAATGCGCGTGGCGAAAGTATACGCCTGCACTCTCAAGGTAGCCTCGAATCCGGCATTCTGCGAACCAACTATGAGCATGATCAAGAGGTGTCGCAGACCAGCCATCACGAAGAGGATTAACGCAGCGACTATTGGAGCGACTATTATGGCGAATATAAAACCTCCCAACGAGGCTGCGATTCCGGCGGCTTGATCACCGGCTCCACTAGATCCAAGGGAGGACAAGCTCCCGAACAATAGGGTGATCAAAGCACCCACTATCGCAGCCAGCATGTACCAAATTAGGGCGAACAAAATTGGGTTGATCCAATCTCCCTGATGACGAATGCTCCGAAAAAATCCCGTTGGCTTTAGGAGCACCCCTTTGGTAGCGGCTACAAAACTCTGTATAGGATCTCTGAAGTCAAACTCTTTGTTCTCGGAACCGCCGGACATAGCTGGCCCTGGATTGCCCATCTCGCCACCCGAATTCTCTGGATTCGGTTCTCTATTAGGCTCGTTACTCGTACTGAAATCCACGCGATCTCCTTTCGCGCAAGTTTGCGCGTCTAGACCAATATATCCTCTTGTGCATATTAGCGCAACCAAAATCCACTACCCAAGACTGTCCAACTCGAAGGCTCGTCGGGTGTTTCGATGTCGGAGGGTAGCCTAAAAAACAGCGTTCGGATAGGTATTTGGCTAGGGAATTATCCGCGGTCCACGAGGATTATCGGTATCAGGATCGATAGAAAAACCAGCGGCAATTTAACAGCCAAGATTGATATCTCGACAATGACGGCGGCGGGCCGAAGGCCGCAACTCGTGCCACGTATTGTAGAATGATCTCTGGGATACTTTCGCATGGTAACGGGGATTGATTATGTCGTCAACGATAGAGACTCTCGAACGAGAATTAGGTGAAGCGCAACTCGACCGCGAGGATAAGCAACGCGCTGTGATTCGGGCTGAAAACGCCCACGAAGCCGTATGCGCCGCTCGGGACGAGGAGTGGTCCGATAGTTCCGCAACGGACCCGGAGGTCGAACGCCTAACGGCTCTCGTCTACCAGCGTCGACGCGAGTTGTACGAGGCCATTGACGCTCTGAAGGCCGCTGAAGGCAAGGAGCGTCGCATAAAGAGCCGTCTGATGTACGTGCTACCCGCCGAGCGGCGGCGGTATCTCTCCGGTACGGTGGATGACGAGTTCGAGGCTTTCCTAAAGGCTCTGCGGGAGGCTTACCAGAAAGACATTCCATCCGTTGAGATCCGTGTCGTGGTCGAGCGTCCGGGACAGTTGGATCTCCGGGGCGACGCAACCTGGCGTGCGCTCGAACGTCTTTACGCAGGAACGGTGCGCCGCTGGGTCGAAGTTCGGAACGATTTGGATACGCTCGCGCTTGCGGAGCTCACGGCACATATCTCCTATTTTGCTGGTGGACACGTTCCGAGAGTATTCGTGGGAGACGAAGAGGTTCGGGCGGGTGTAACTCCAATGGGAGTTCCTGGCGAACGTTCTCTGAAAGGCTTCGAGGGCGATGACGGTAAATTGGCGCTGGCGCGAATCACGGTTCGCCGATATCTCGATGAGAACGCGGTCGGGCGTTTATGCAAGAAGACACCGGCGCTCGTGCAGATCTCCGGCATTGCACGTCTATACCAGACCATGAGCCTGACGGGAGATGAGATCCGATGGCGACTCGAACAACTCGTCTCACTTCGCCTGGAAGTCCTCGAAGCCGTCTACAGCCTAACCGGAGACCGTCGCCGCTTTTCGTTTTACGAGATCGCCCGCGCCGCCCGGCTCCTGGACGGCCACTTCCCCGATTCCGGCATAGCCGCCGAAGCCCTAACCGATGCCGTAACACGAGCCCTAGAAACTGGCGTCCCACTGGTAGACATCGCATACCTCAGCGTAACAACCAACGAGAACTTCTAACAAGTTAGTACACATTGAACGGCCCGACCAGGAGAAAACGAGCTAGTCGGGATCAGTTCTTGCTGACCTGCCGAGAGCCGCCGCAGGTGGTGCGCCGAACTGGCTACGAAGCGTCCGATAGATCGTGTTCGGGGACGGAGAGGTTGTAGGGACGGGCTGGTTTTTCGGCTAAGATCCGTACTTTGTAGACAAAATCCGGTACGAACTCGCCGCGGCGAACCGTCAGGATCTCGACGGGCTGGCCCGTGGCTTTTAAGGCGGCTCTTCCACCCACTTCGTAACGCGCTGGACGCGACCGGTCTACCACCGCCATCTCCTCTCGACTCAGTATAATGGGCTATTCTGACACAATCGGAGGCTCGACGGGAGGAACTAAGATGACCGAACGCCACGATCTCATAGTGGTTGGCGCGGGACCAGCGGGCGCATCGACCGCCTACCACGCCGCCCGCTCGGGCCTCTCCGTCCTGCTGCTCGACCGCCAGAAGTTTCCCCGCGACAAACCTTGCGGCGACGGTTTGATGCCCCACGCCGCCGAGGAAGTCACCCTGATGGGCCTCGGAGATTGGCTCGATGAACCGCACCACGGTGTCTTTACGGACTTCTCCTTTCACACCCAGACCGCCTTCTTGCGGGACACAGTTCCACCGTCACTGCACGGTCCCCGAGGCTACGTAGCTCGCCGCGAGGAGACCGACACCAAGTTCCTCGAACAAGCACGCTCCACCGGAGCCGAGTTCCTGAGCGAGACGCGGGCAACAAAACTACTCCGCTCTCCGGCGGGGCGCGTCACCGGTGTCTTATCTGAGAAGGATAGCGAGGATCAACAACACGAAGCTCCGTTAGTGGTGGTTGCGGACGGGGTCGGTGGATTCGCGGGCGAGGGCATGAAGGTGCGTCAGAACGCCGTTGCCAGGCGCGGTTACTTTAGGGGGGTTGGAGGCTCTTACAAGCGGGATCTCCATATCTTCATAACGGCGGATATGAATGAACACGGCGCGGGTTACGGATGGGTCTTCCATCTCGGGGACGGAACAGCTAACGTCGGAGCCGGGGTCTCGACGCGGGCTCTCGCCCGCACAGGGCGAAACCTCAAGGACTACTACGAACGGTTTTTAGAAGAGCCCGTGTTGGCGGACTGGTTGGAAGGAGCCGAGGCCGAGGGACTAGCGAAGAGTTGGTCGCTCAAGATGGGAATGTGGGGCGCCAAGCGTCACGCGCAGGGTGTGGTCATGGCCGGAGACGCGGGCAGTATGATCCACCCGATCAGCGGCGAAGGAGTGGGTTACGCTCTTGAATCCGGCAGGCTGGCCGCCGCCTGGTCGCATCAGGCTCACGCACGGAAGGATTTCTCAGCCTCGATGCTCGCCGGATACGAACGTCAACTTCGCCGCCAGAGGGCGCGGGAGCACGTCTCCGGCCACGCTGTCGTCAGCCTCATACCGAGACTGTCCATCATGGAGCCGGTCTTCAAGGCCGCCGAGAGAGACCCCGCCGCACGCCGCGCCATCGTGGAGTCCTTTACGGGCGACGCCCCCATCTACGACCTGTTGAAGCATCCCAAAACACTGGCGACGGCAGCGGGACAGGTCGCCCGGAAGACAGTTCAGCCGTATCTCGAACGTGTGACCAACGGAGGATTTCGTGGCTAAAAGCACCCTGAAGCTCGGTGACATTACCGTGCACGTACTAGATGATGGAACTTTCGTCACTGATGCGGGCAATCTGTTTGGTGGTTCCAAAAAGGCAAAGATAAAAGGCGCGATGCGTCCCGTTCTAATTGAGAGTGGCGACGATCTCGTGCTGTTGGACGCTGGCTTCGGCCCCGAACTGCCCGAAAGCCTCGAAGGTCGTTACGAACTCAAGCGCGAAGAGACGCTCGTGGATCGTCTCGAAGCAGCCGGTCACTCACCAGAGGACGTAACGCACGTCGTACTGTCGCACCTCGACCCTGACCACGTAGGTTGGGCGCTTCGTCCCCAGAGTTTCCCAAACGCCAAAGTTCTTGCGCAAAAGGCTGCGGTAGAAGAAGCTAAAGGCTTACCGGAAGACAGTTCGCGGCGGGAGATCGCACCTATCTTCGAGAAGGGTGTGGAGGAGGGCTGGTGCGAGTTGATGGATGGCGATTCGGAGGTTGTGGAGGGAATTCGGGCCGAGGTGAGGAGCGGTCACGCGGAGGGACACCAGATCTTCTGGATCGGCACCGGCGACGATCTCGCCCTCTTCACCGCAGATCTCGCACCCGCGAAAATCTGGCTGGACCCAGACCTCATAGCGGGTGTCGACACGGACCCGAAAGCGGCCCGCAAGAATAGGATCGAAGTCCTAACCGAAGCAGCCGAACTCGAAGCCTCCGTGATTCTGTACCACGAACCAAAGGATTTCCTCGTCCGAATACGACAGAAGGACGAGAGCTTCAAGGCCGTTCCGCTGGAAGACTAGAGTTACTTGCCTTTGCGGCGGTCGCGCCATTTCTTCCATAGCACGGGAGCGACCATCAAAAGCACTCTTCTTATGACTGTACCCATTTTTCGCCTTTCGTAGGTTGCTAGTTTATTATACGAGCATACCCGGTAAGGGTTTCGGGAAACTCTCTAGCCTTCGTGCCACGTGGTTAGTTCGGCGGCTGGGGCGCGTCGGCGCGGGCGCAATCCCATATCTGGATATCCGAGGTATAGATAGGCGACGATGGTGTCGCCTTCGGAGAGATCGAAGAACTTCCGCAGGTGGTCGTGGTAGGCCATCGAACCGGTGCGCCAGATAGAGGCAAGACCGAGATCGTGGGCTGTCAGTTGCATGTTCTGGACGGCGGCGGCGCAGGCGGCGTAGTTTTCGAGAGTCTCGATCTCATCTCGCCCCGCCAGGGAGATTACGGCAATTATCACGGGTGCGCGGAAGGCTTTCTTACGCTCCCGTGAGATCCTGCCGGATGCCATCTCATCGTCTTCGCTCTCTTCGGCGGCTTGGATCGCAGCTAGCTCGGCGCGGGCCTTCGCGAACTCGCCTCGTCCCTTTCCCGAGAAGACGTGGAATCGCCAGGGCTCCGTAATCTTGTGGTTTGGAGCGTGAATGCCGCTCTCCAGAACCTGCTCTACAAGCTCGCGCTGGACCGGATCCGGCTTAACCCGGTTGATGCTCTGGCGGGTTGTTATGGCCTTGCTAGTCTCCAAAGAATCTCCCTGCTACGTTGCGACGGACGTGGAGTATTTTATCCGGGAACGTAGCGGCAGGGAGATAGAAGTTGCACTATCATTGGGGCACTTCCAGAGGACGAAACGACCGAAAGGTGTTTCGCGTCTCTTTGGTAAGAATCGTATAGAGCGATGGATAAGGAGATCAGGGATGTCTAAGACCGTCACCGTTACAGGTGCCGCTGGCGCAATCGGATACGCCACACTTTTCCGGGTCGCTTCGGGGCAGTTGCTCGGACCGAACGAGAAGATCGAACTGAAACTGCTGGAGATCGAACCCGCCCTAAAAGCCGCTGAAGGCACGGCGATGGAACTGAACGACTGCGCCTTTCCGCTACTAAAATCTATCGACATCACCGCCGACGCGAACGAAGCCTTCGACGGTTGCAACGTAGGACTCCTGATCGGCGCCCGCCCCCGCCAGAAGGGCATGGAGCGTGCGGATCTGCTGGAAGCGAACGGTGCGATCTTCAAACCCCAGGGTGAGGCCATAAACGCCGGAGCGTCTGACGATATCCGCATCCTCGTAGTTGGCAACCCGGCCAATACTAACGCCCTGATCGCCATGAGCAACGCCCCAGATGTCCCGAACGAACGCTTCACGGCCATGACGCGCCTCGACGAGAACCGGGCGGTCTCCATGCTCTCCGAGAAGCTCTCCGTGGGAGTAGACGAGATCCAAGACCTCGTGATTTGGGGCAACCACTCACCATCCATGTTCCCTGACCTCTTCAACGCCACGGTGAACGGCGAACAAGCAGTGGAGAAAGTCGACATGGACTGGTACGAGAACGAATACATGCTGAAAGTCGGTAAGCGTGGAGCCGCCATCATTGAAGCTCGCGGAGCATCTTCCGCCGCCTCCGCCGCAAACGCCGCCATCGACCACATCCACGACTGGACGCTAGGCTCCGACGGCCTGCGCTCGATGGCCGTCCCATCCGGCGGTCAGTACGGCGTAGAAGAAGGGCTTATCTCCTCGTTCCCAGTGCGGTTGTCCGGTGGCGAATACGAGATAGTCGAAGGACTCGGAATCGGCGAATTCGCGCAGTCCAAGATCGACCTGACCGTCAACGAACTCAAAGAAGAGCGCGACGCAGTGAAAAAGCTGGGTCTGATCGGCTAGCCGCTGAGATTGGATCAAAAAGAAGAGCCCTCGCCTTAAAAAGCGAGGGCTCTTGTTTCGCATGGATGGGTTAGCGTTTTACCTTGAACCGCCAAGTCTTTCGGATGGTGTTGCCAGAAGAATCGGTCGCTGCGACCTGTACGGTGTGGCGCTTGTAGGAGAGCTTGCCGCCCCTGTAGGTCAGCCTGTCGGTCCCGCTGTTGTAGGAGAACCGGCCCTTACGACGACCGTCCACGTAGAGTTTTATGTTCGCCTTACCCAGATTCGAGCCAGAATCTCGGACTACGGCCTTTATTATCGGGGTGCGGTCCCGGGTCGAAGAACCCGGTCGAGGCTTTAGCGGTGTGACAACGGGATTGGTCGTGTCTCGCTTCGGGGCAACAGTCGGCGTTGGGGTTGCAACCGGTGTCGGGGCTACTGTGCCTTTCAGCGAACCGAAGGCGTTGAGTCGCGCACCGGTTACCGTTTTGTCTTTAAGGCTGGCCTTGCTGTCGGCGTATTTGAGAAGCAGAGACTTTATCGCTCCATCGTCGCGCGAGGAGTCTTTGCTCTTTAGCAGCGCGGCCACGCCCGCAACATGCGGAGAGGCCATCGAGGTTCCGCTGTAGCTGCCGTACCTGTTTCCTGGCAGCGTGCTTCGGATACCCACCCCAGGGGCTCCGAGGTCCACGGTTACCAAACCATAGTTGGAGAACGAGGCTAGATTGTCGTTTTTGTCGGTCGCGGCTACAGAAACGATATTCGGCAGATTGTACGAGGCCGGATACTGTGGTGCTGAATCATTGTTGCTACCAGCATTTCCAGCAGCGGCTACAAACAAGTGCCCCTGAGTATCAGCCCGAGCGATAGCATCCCGCAGTGACTGCGAGTTTCCGCCGCCGCCCCACGAGTTGTTGGAGATCTTCGCTCCGTTTTCGACGGCGTAGTTGATCGCCTCGACCGCGTCGGAGGTGTATCCGCTATTGGCTCCGAGGAACTTGAGAGACATGATCCGAGCATCCCAGTTCACTCCAGTTACGCCACTACCGTTGTTTCCTTCGGCGGCGATAGTGCCTGCGACGTGGGTTCCATGCTCGTCTCCCCTACCGGTAGCCGGATCCGGATCGTAGACGCTGGCGTCGTTGTTGGCGAAGTCGTATCCGTTGACATCGTCTACGTAACCGTTGTTGTCGTCGTCGCGGCTGTTGCCGGGGATCTCATCGGTGTTTACCCACAGGTTGTCGTTGAGGTCCGGGTGGTTTATGTCCACGCCCTCGTCGATCACCGCCACTATAGTACTGGCACTGCCGGTGGTTGTGTCCCAAGCTTCCGGCGCATCAATGTCGGCATCTGGGGTGCCAGCGGTCTGGGCGGTGTTGTTTAGTCCGTATAGTTGGTTGTAGTCGGTGTCGTTTGGCTTCGGAGCTACCGAGGGCTCAAGAACGAAATCCGGCTCCGCGTACTCGACTTCGGGGTCGTCTTCGTAGACTTCTATGCCTTCGGCTACGGAGAGGTCTCTTGGAAGGTCCACTACGTTTACGTCGCTGTTTGGGAGATTCTCTTCGATAGCGGCATCGTTTTCGCGGTTGATCTCGCGCAGGTCAGCCTGTGAAGCATCGTCCTCCAGCTTGACGATCAACTTGCCCCGATCAAACTCCTTATCGGAATCCGCGGGAAAACTCGGCTCGTCCGCGGAAAGAGGCGCTAGCCGCGCGGGAACACTCTTCGCAACCTGCACCTCACTCTGAACAACAACTAGAATAAAAGTTATTGCTGCTACGAACCCTATAAGTAAGGCTATTAGTCTGGATTTGTCAGATGCTGAATAGTTCACAGTACCGCTTTCTAAAGCTTGCTCGTCTAATTAATAGTTATCGACCGGCGGCAAAATAGCTTTAGGGCCAACGGTGAAAAGAGTCACGTATTTAGGGTTGATACTGCCCGAACACCGAGCGTAGAGTATCCGAAACTTCGCCGAGCGTACCGAGGTTGGCAAGAGCTTCTTTCATTGGGTAGAGCAGGTTTTCTCCGCTCTCGGCGGCGGACTTGAGGTCCGCTAGTGCTTTCTCTACGGTGGCGGAGTCCCGGCTCTCTTTTAGTTCTTGGAGGCGTTCGGTCTGGCTGTCTCGGATGGTCTCGTCAACGGAGTGAAGATCCATCTGTGGATCGTCTTCGGAAGCGTAGCGGTTCACACCGACTATGATGCGTTCGTCTTTCTCGATCTCACGCTGGTAGCGATAAGCAGCCTCTTCGATCTCAGCCTGCATGAACCGTTCTTCGATTGCTTTTACAGACCCCCCGAGGTCGTCGATGCGCCGAATATATTCCCAAGCCTCTTCTTCAACCGCGTCCGTGAGCGATTCGACGTAGTAAGAACCGGCGAGCGGGTCAGCGGTCTCTGTAAGACCACCTTCGCTAGCGAGGATCTGCTGAGTTCGCAACGCTATACGCGCACTACGCTCGGTTGGTAGCGCGAGAGCCTCATCGAAGGCGTTGGTGTGAAGACTTTGTGTTCCACCCATCACGGCGGAGATGGCTTGTACGGTAGTCCGCACAATGTTGTTCTCGGCTTGCTGGGCCGTCAGGGAAGACCCAGCGGTCTGCGTGTGGAAGCGGAGCTTGAGGCTTTTTTCGTCCGTGGCACCGAACCTATCTCGCATGATACCGGCCCACATACGACGAGCCGCCCGGTATTTGGCTATTTCCTGAAAGAGATCGTTGTGCGCGTTGAAGAAGAACGAGAGTCGGGGAGCGAACTCGTCAACATCGAGTCCCGCGGCCACCGCCGCCTCCACATACGCGATGGCGTTGGCGAGCGTAAACGCCAACTCTTGCACCGCCGTGCTACCGGCCTCGCGGATATGGTAGCCGGAGATCGAGATAGTGTTCCACCGCGGCAACTCCTGGGCGCAATACGCGAACATGTCCGTCGTAACTCTCATAGAGGGCTTGGGCGGATAAATATACGTACCGCGAGCAAGATACTCTTTGAGAATATCGTTCTGGGTGGTTCCAGTGACGGCCTCACCCCCTACGCCCTGCTCCTCGGCAACGAGTGCGTACAAGAGCAAAAGCGTGGAAGCCGTAGAGTTGATGGTCATGGAGGTGGAGACTTCTCCGAGAGGGATGCCGTCGAGAAGCTCGCGCATGTCCAGCAGCGAGTCGATAGCGACACCGACTTTGCCTACTTCGCCCAGAGAAAGCTCGTGGTCGGAGTCCCGGCCCATCTGGGTCGGCAAGTCAAAGGCGACGGAGAGGCCGGTCTGCCCGGCTTCGGTTAGGTATTTGAAGCGTTCGTTTGTCTCGCGGGCGGTCCCGAAACCCGCGTACTGGCGCATGGTCCAGGGACGGCCCCGGTACATGGATGGATACGGGCCGCGAGTGTACGGATACTCGCCGGGGTCCGCTAGTCGGTTCTCGTAGTCGAGGCCGTTGATGTCTTCGGGGCGGTAGAGCGGTTGGATCTCGATGCCGGACTCCGTGCGGCGCTCGTCTTTGGACTGGCCCCGCTTCTCGACATCCATACGCTATCCTCCGTCTCGGTTCAGCTTCGCGGTAATTCTACTAGCTCCGTAAGAACTCCGAACGCGCTCTTGGGATGGATGAACGCCATGCGCACGCCACCTGCCCCGATACGCGGCTCTGCGTCGATCAACTCGATACCTTTCGACTTCAAATCCGCCAGGGCCGCGTCCAGATCCTCGACGCCAAAAGCGACATGATGAAAACCCTCGCCACGCTTGGCGATAAATTTGCCCACCGGTGAATCCGGTCGCGTCGGTTGCACGAGTTCTATAGTGGACTCTCCGACATCGAACATCGTCGCGATTATCCCCTGATCCTCGACCGTCTCAGGCTCGTGAGTCTCCGCTCCGAGTACGTCCCTGTAGAATCGCGCCGCAGCCTCTATATCCTCCACGGCGTATCCAAGATGTTGGATTTTTCGCAACAAAACCTTACTTCCTTTCGTTTACAGCCAGATAAACTCTGCCACAAATAGTGAAAGGATGAATATGGCTAACGCTATTATGGACAAGATCAAGGAACTCACCGGAGAACGCGAAGCTATTGTGGCGCGTGAAGGCACGCATCACGCGACGGGCGAGGACCACCAACGACTCTCGCGAATAGACCACGATCTTCAGGTCCTGTGGGATCTGCGACGGCGAGATCTGGCGGGCGAGCGCGTCAACCTGAAAGAAGACTATTTCGACCGCTACGACCGATACACCGGCAAGGATGGTCCAGGGGCATAGGTTCTCAGATCTGCAAATTCTGGTTGTCGCCGAGTTCGGCCCACTCGGAGGTCGAGGAAGCTTTTTCGAGGGCTGACACGAGTTCCATGACATCGTCCTCGGAGAAGGTCGAGCGGCTGGCGTCCGGGACGAAATTAGCGACGCGGCCATCCGTGTAGCGGAGCAGGATGCCAACTACGCCATTGTCGCCTTCAAAGTTTCCATCAAGTTTGCGAATGCGTTCTATACCGTGCAACGTCTCTCCTTTACTTTTTCTGTCCCTTGCGGATCGAGTGGGACATAGAGGCTAGATAGGCGGCGACCTGATGCAGCTCGTAAGACTGGTACTCGTCGCGCTGCTTAGGCCGAAAAGTATCCGTGTCGCCATTCTCGAACTGGATCACGACTTCCCGTATTCCGTAAGGGTCGATCTCCGATCCCATATCCAGCGGGCTGCCCCGCCATTCTGAGTTCTCCAACTCGCACTTCCTCTCTGATCCAATGTACCTTCTCAGCCTTGCTGGTGTACGACGAGCACTGGACAGTAAGCGTCTCGGACGACCTCTGCCGAAACGCTACCCCCGAAAGCATAACGCAACCGCCCGAGCCCGCGACTACCGACCACAGCTAGACCGATCTCGTCATCACGGGTGAACTTGACTATCTCTTTCGCGGGTTTCTTGCCGGGGACGACGCTAGAGTCCGCGACATTCCCGCCCTCGGCCTCGATCTGACGTTTCTGCTCGTCGATAATCTCCTTGGCCCTTCTTACCGCTTCGGTCTCTTTGGCTCCGGGATCGTTATACGCGCCGGGAGTGGAGATGTCCTTGCCAACGTACACTATATGAACCCCAGAACCCGTGTTGGAGGAGAGTTCCGCCGCCGCGTGCAGCGCGGGCAGGGAGTTCTCGGAACCATCAGTAGCGAGCAGAATCTTAGTTGGAAACAAGCCCATTGAGCCTCACCTTTCGTAGCGATCTCTTGGTAGGAATACTAGAACATCCCGCCGGCTTTAGAAAGTCAGAGCGGCCACAACGGTGCGGCGGCCACCAGGACCGGTGCAATTAGCAAAGCGGGCAACATATTCGCCACCCGAATCTCCTTCAACTCCAACAACCCAAGCCCGAGACCCACGATCAATACTCCACCTGTCGCGGTCGTAGCCCCGATCATGGCTTCCGTCACCACCGGCTCTAAGAATCCCGCCCCAAAGGTCAATGTACCCTGCACAAGAAGCACGGTCCCCGCCGACAACAAAACACCCCATCCAAGCACCGAAGCAAACGTCAAAGCCGCGATAAAGTCCAACGCACTCTTCAACGCCAGCAGATCGTAATTCCCCGTCAGCCCATCCTCCAACGATCCGATCACCGTCAACGGTCCCACGCAAAACAACAAACTCGTGGTCACGAAAGCTCGACTAACTGGGCTCTCTCCCTTTGAGAAGCGCCGCTCCAAAGAATCCCCGAGCCGCCGGAGTGCTGCGTCGATATCCAACAACTCTCCAACCACAAGACCTACGACCACGCTTACGAGCGGCACGAGGGGATTATCAAACTCAATAAAATTGGCGACACCGACCAGGAGCGTCACGATCCCGATAGCCGCCATCGCCGAGGACCGCATTTTCTCTGGCAGCTTCGAGCCCACCAAAGTCCCAATGCCACCACCGACCAGAACGGCTGCAACGTTTATTGCGGTTCCGATGCCCATGAAGCGAGAGTATAGAGGAAAGAATCTACGCGAATTTCGTCGTGACTATGAGGAGATCTGCACTAGAACAGCCTAGAATCCCCCGCCGAAGCCTCCATCACCACCGCGATGAATGGTCACTCCAGCGTGTGGGACGCTACCGGGATCGTCGCTGTTCTCTCGCTGTCCCGCGTCCTCTCCAAGTGTGTGGCGTTCCCATGCCAGGTAGTAGATCACGACACCCGCGAGAACCGCCACCATGATCCCAAGCGCAAAACTCCCAACAACAAAGCCAACCAATACCGCCACGATAAAAGAAACCAATCCCATCAAAAGATGCAGCCTCGTGAACATACCGTGCCACCTTTCGCTAAGGTTTACGCGCCTTTGCGTATTTTGAAACACATATTACCTTCAAAATTCTTCTCATGCAAGTTTGTAAGTGGAAACCCCCGTGCGATCCGTCTGTATAATTCGGGCCGTTGTTGCGGGCGGCGCGGGAGTTGGATCCTTGGATCTCTATGAATATCAGGGCAAGAAACTGTTGGAAGAGTTCGGTCTAAAGATTCTGGACGGTGTCGTAGCGACCTCGCCGGATGAGGCCCGACAAGCGGCGGACGACCTCGGTGGAACTGTGGCCGTAAAAGCGCAAGTCCTGACCGGCGGACGCGGAAAGGCCGGAGGCATCCAGGTGGTCCACGACCCAGGTGAGGCTTCGCAGGCCGCAGAGAAGATCCTCGGAATGGACATCAACGGTCATACCGTGCGACAGGTCTACATCGAAGGCGGCGCGGAGATAGAGAGCGAGTTCTACCTTTCGATCACCGTAGATAGAACCGCCAAGATGCCGCTCATTTTGTTCTCGACCGAGGGCGGCGTGGATATCGAGGAGGTCGCCGAGACCAAGCCAGAGGCGATTGTAAGGCTGCACGTGGACCCCCTGATCGGGCTTCAGCCCTTCCAAGTCCGTGAGATCGTTTTCGCCGCTGGACTCTCGGGAGACGCAGCGAAGGGCGTTGGCAAGACGCTCCAGAATCTACACAAAGCGTTTGTTGGGCTGGATGCTAGCCTAGTAGAGATCAACCCACTAGTCGTCACAAAAGACGGCGAAGTCCTGACGCTAGACTCGAAGGTGACGGTGGACGATTCGAGCCTGTACCGCCACTCGAACATCGCGGACCTCCACGATGCGGAAGCCGCCGACCCCGAGGAGCAGCGAGCTTTGGAGGCCGGGCTTCAGTACGTGAAGCTGGACGGCGACGTTGGAATCCTCGGCAACGGTGCGGGGCTCGTTATGAGCACGCTCGATGTGGTCGCGCAGGCTGGTGGTGAGCCAGCCAACTTCTGCGATGTCGGCGGTGGCGCGGACGCCGAGAAGATATCGACGGCCCTCGACATCGTTACGTCGAACCAGAAGGTGCGCGGGGTCTTTTTCAACATTTTCGGTGGCATAACCCGTGGCGACGAAGTAGCGCGAGGCTTGCTGTCGGCCATAGAGCAAACCGGACTTAGCCTGCCTATCGTGGTTCGGTTGGACGGCACCAACGCCGAGGAAGGCCGACGCATCTTGTCGGAGAATACCCCGGCTAATGTACATACCGAGGAGACCATGCTCGACGCGGCGAAGACCGCTGTGGAGCTTGCGCGGAAGGAAGGCCGATAGGATGGCGATACTCGTAGACAACGACACGCGGCTCGTAGTTCAGGGCATAACCGGACGCGAGGGCGCGTTCCATACGGGACGCATGGTCGAATACGGCACTCAGGTAGTCGCGGGAGTTACACCCGGCAAAGGCGGCCAGGACGCCAATGGCGTTCCCGTCTTCAATACAGTCTCAGAGGCTGTGGAAGAGACCGGGGCGAACGCAAGTGTCATCTTCGTTCCAGCGGCGTTCTCGGCGGATGCCATCTTCGAGGCGCTAGATTCGGGGATACAGACGATCTGCTGCATCACCGAGGGCTTGCCGGTTCACGACATGCTCAAAGTTTCCAACTACTTGCGGGTCAAGGACGCGACGCTCATCGGGCCGAACTGTCCGGGGATGCTCTCGCCGGGTAAGGCTAACGTCTCGATCATGCCGCTGGACATCTTCATGCCGGGCAACGTGGGGGTTTGTTCGCGCAGTGGGACGCTCACGTACCAGGTAGTGAACGAGTTGACGCAGCGCGGTATTGGGCAGTCAACGGCAGTTGGAATCGGTGGAGACCCGATCATCGGCAGCGACTTTATCGAGATCCTAAAGATGTTCGAGGCCGACCCGGAGACCGAGTGCGCCGTGATGATTGGGGAGATCGGCGGCAACGCCGAGCAACTAGCCGCCGAGTACGTCCAATCCGAGATGAAGACTCCGGTAGTCGCCTACGTGGCGGGCTTCACCGCCCCCGAAGGCAAGACGATGGGCCACGCGGGTGCGATAGTCTCCGGTGGCGAATCAACCGCAGAGGCGAAGAGCGAAGCGTTGCGGGCGGCGGGCATCCGGGCCGCGACCAACCCGAGCGAGGTAGCCGCGCTCGTGGCCGAAGCCCTGGGACAATAGGCGACGTTCGGCATGGCAAACAAACGCCGCGAGACCAAGAACGAACGTGACCGCTCCCGACAGGAGGCAAAGGCCAAAGCGGCGGAGAAGAGCCTACTTGTTTACCTGGGAATCTTTGTCGCCATTATTGTCCTGGTACTCATAGCATTTGGGATTTTCGCCAACGTCTAGGGCCGGTGGTCGTAGAATAGGCCGGTAGTATCGGCGGATGGGAGCGGTATAGATGAGAGTTTTCATCGTTGGGGCCGGAGAGGTTGGTTTCAACACGGCTCAGTTGCTCTCTCGCGAGGGACACGAGGTTATCGTGGTGGAGCAGGACGAGGCTCTGGCTAATCGGGCCACGGACCAACTAGACGCGCTCGTGATGCAAGGCAACGGCGCGAGCCCGAAACTCCTGTCCGAGATCGGCACCCGCAAATCCGAACTTCTCATTGCCGTGACGGACTCCGATGAAGTAAACATTACGGCGTGCTTGGTAGCCAAAGCCCAGGGCGTGAAGCGGACAGTTGCCCGCATACGAAACCCTGATTACTACGACACATCCAGCCCGTTCGCCACGGACGTTCTGGGTATAGACTTCGTGATCCACACTGAGCGAGCGGCGGCTGAGGAGATCCGGGACGCCCTACGGGTTCCGGGGTCGGTGAACGTCGAGACTTTCGCGGGGGATTCGATAGAGGTAGCCGAAGTCGTCGTTCAGGAAAACTCTTCGGTGATCGACAAGGAAGTCAAGGACGTGAGTTTGCCGCAGGGCAGCCTCGTGGTTGGGGTGGTGCGGAAGAACGACATTATCGTCCCCCGAGGCGACACAGTGCTGCGAGAGAACGACCACGTCTTCATCATCGGAGAGAGAGCCCGTATCGCCCAGGCGGTGGGCGCGATAGCCACCGACACCAAGAAAGTCCAGGAAGTAATGATCTTCGGGGGAGGCAAAATCGGGTTGCGTCTGGCCTTGATACTGGAAGATGAAGGCATCTCCGTAAAGGTCGTCGAGAAGGATGAAGAACGAGCGCAATATGTCGCCTCCCGGCTGCGAAAGAGCCTAGTCTTGCACGACGAGGGCATCTCGCGGGAGTTTCTGCTCCAGGAGCGCGTGGACCGCACGGACGCTTTTATAGCGGCTACCGGCGACGACCGAGCCAACCTGCTCGCGGTTATGTACGCCAAGCAACTCGGTGCGCGTCGGACTATCTCCGTCGTCAGCCGCCTGGAATTCGCGCCGCTTTCCGAGGCGCTTGGGGTAGATATTTCTATCTCGCCGCGGCTCATAACGGCCGGGGCTATTTTGCGCTTTGTGCGCAAGGGTGACGTGTTGGCGGTAAACGTGCTCGAAAGCGGGGCTGAGATGATCGAGATGCGTGTGCCGGACAAGTGCGCGGTGGCGGGGCGGCCACTATCGGAGGTTGGATTTCCGAAGGGTGCCATCATTGGCGCGGTGCTGCGCGATGACGAGGTCATTATCCCTCGCGGCGATGATGTCCTGACGAGCGGGGACGATGCCGTAATCTTCACGGTGGCGTCCGCTGTGGATGAGGTGGAACGCCTCTTTGCACCCTAAAGCTATATCCAG
>JBGTFQ010000034.1:0-3116 GCA_041747155.1 Rubrobacteraceae bacterium | reverse complement strand
ATGACCGGGTAGATCCACCGCGTAGACGGTGCGTTCGGCGGCCAACGCTTCCTGGTTAAAGACCCAGATGTTGATATCCCCGCCGAAGCCGTGAAGGAGCAGCAACGGTGGACCATCGCCCTCCCCGATTTTGAGGTATTGGACTCTTCTTCCTCCGACTTCGACCGTCTCCGGTTCGGGGCCACCAGCTTCTTCTTCCCCGGGGACGAAGTTCGCCTGGAACTCTTCGACGTAAGCGTCTATGTCCGAGTCCGGCACTGAGGCGTCCGCTATTACGGCGAGAAGTCCTCCGACTGGCAGCACGTCGCCCTCTCCGGCTACCCGCCGCCGTAGGACGCCCGCAGTGGGCGCCTCTACCGAGTTGTTGATCTTCTCGCTCTCCACCTCGACGACTTCGTCGCCTTTACCTAGTTCAGTCCCTTCCTCGACAAGCCACTGCACGACGGTCCCCTCGGTCATCGAGAGGCCCCATTTGGGCATCCCGAGCTTGGCGAGACCTTCTGACTCGCTCAAGAAGTCACACCTTGGCCGACGGCCTGACGCACGGCGTCGGCGACCTTCTCCGGGTCCGGCACGTAGAGGTCTTCGAGCGATGGACTAAACGGCGGCGGTGCGTGAGGGGCCGTAACCATCTGCGGGGCGGACTTTAGATGCTCGAAGCAGTTCTGGGCCACGAGCGAGGTTATGTCCGAAGCCAAGCTGCAACGTGGATTCGCCTCGTCCACGACCACGAGACGGCCCGTATTCTCGACGGATTCGTAGATAGTGTCCGTGTCCAGCGGCGAGAGGGTGCGCGGGTCCACGATCTCGACTTCTATGCCGTCGCTTGCGAGATCCACGGCTGCTTGTTCGGCCATCGAGACCATGCGACCTATGGCGACGATGGTAACGTCATCGCCTTCGCGCACAATCTCCGCTTCGCCGAGAGGGATCGTGTACGCTTCGTCCGGCACTTCGCCTTCGACCGCGTAGAGGACTTTGTTCTCGAAGAAGATCACCGGGTCATCGTCCCGGATCGAGGCGATCAGCAACCCCTTCGCATCGTACGGCGTGGATGGCACGACAACTTTCAAACCGGGGATGTGCGTGAAAAGTGGATACAGACTCTGAGAGTGCTGGCTCGCGGCCCGAATTCCCGCCCCGTACATCGTGCGTATGACCATCGGGGTCTTCGCCTTACCACCGAACATATACTTAAACTTCGCGGCCTGGTTGAAGATCTGATCGAAGCACACGCCCATGAAGTCTACGAACATCAACTCCGCTACCGGACGCAGCCCCGAACAAGCCGCCCCCGCCGCCGCTCCAATAAACGCCGACTCACTGATAGGAGTATCTAGGATCTGATTCGGGAACTTCCCATACAGACCCTTCGTAACGCCCATAACGCCGCCCCAGGCATCCATTTCGCCCGGAGAGCCGGTCCCACCGACGTTGTCCTCGCCAAAAACAACCACCGTCTCGTCCCGCTCCATCTCCTGCGCGAGCGCGTCGTTGATCGCCTGCATATACGTTATGTTCGCCACGGTTTCTCCCTTCGGTCGAAAAGCGTTTCAGCTTGTCAGCGTCTCAGCTAGTCCGGGTTTGCTGACCGGCTGAGAGCCGCCGCAGGCGGCGTGCTGACTCGCTAACTAGCTCTAATAGCTTCCGTACACGTCGGTGACGAGGTGCTCCTCGCCGGGTTCGGGGGCTGCTTTGGCCTCTTCGACGCACTCGTCTATGTAGGCCCTGATCTCTTCGTCTATCTCATCCAGTTCGGATTCTTCGACTAGGTCCGCTCCGGTGACGCGGTTGCGGAAGAGCATCAGGCAGTCCTTCTCCTTGCGGACTTCTTCCACCTCGTTCTCGCCCCGGTAAGTCTGAGCGTCGCCCTCGAAGTGTCCGAAATAGCGGTTGACTTTGCACTCGACCATGGACGGACCGCCACCCTCGCGAGCACGTCGGATCGCCTCGCCCGCCGCCTCGTAGACTGCGAAGAAGTCGTGACCATCTACCACCACACCCGGCATGGAGAAACCATCGGCCCGCTTGGCGATGTCGATACCTTTGCTCGAAAAAGCCTGGGCCGTCGCTTCAGCGTAGCCGTTGTTCTCGATCACGAAGATGCACGGAAGATCCCAAGCGCTCGCCAGGTTCAAACTCTCGAAGACCGTCCCCTGATTCGCGCCGCCGTCACCCGTGAACGAGATGGCTACTTGTTGAGTGCCGCGAGTCTTCGCGGAGAGACCAACGCCGCACACCAGCGGCGGACCGCCACCGACGATACCGTTCGCGCCGAGCATACCTTTGTCAAGGTCGGCGATGTGCATGGAGCCGCCTTTGCCGTGGCAGAGGCCGTCTTGCTTGCCGTAGATCTCGAACATCATCGCTTTCGGATCGCAACCCTTCGCGATAGCGTGACCGTGGCCCCGGTGGGTGCTGGCGATATAGTCGTCCTCATCCAGGTGGGCCATGAAACCGGCGGCTATAGCTTCCTCACCCGCGTAGAGGTGAACGAAGCCAGGGATCTCACCTGTAGCGAACTCCGTATGCAGACGCTCCTCGAACTCCCGGATCATACACATAGTCCGGTATGCATCCAGCAAACCGTCCTTACTTAACTCTCTAGCACCGGCAACTTCCGTCATGGGCACTCCTTTCCCCTATGTTTGTAGCAATAGACACGATACAACGGCCCAAAACCTCGGTCAAGTCGGAGCTGCGTCTATCTTTCGGGCCAGCTTGCGCGAAAGATAGCTTTCTGGTAATAGTGAAAGCAATTACGAGCATCAGGGGTGCTCGGGAGAGGAGCAACGCATGAAAGCCGCTGTAGTCCACGGCCAAAAGGACATCAGGCTCGAAGAGGTACCCGAGCCGGATGTTAGGGCCGGAACTGTGAAGGTTAAGGTGGATTGGTGTGCTATTTGCGGCACCGATCTTCACGAGTATCTTGCTGGTCCGATCTTTATACCGCCCGACGGTAGCCCGCAGCCCAACACCGGCGAGACACTGCCTCTTACCCTCGGCCACGAGTTTGCCGGTGAGGTTGTCGAGGTGGGGGATGATTCGGACGGAGTGAACGTTGGGGATTCAGTCGCCATAGAGCCCGTGTTTCGGTGCGGCGAGTGTGCGGCGTG
>JBGTFQ010000033.1:0-2738 GCA_041747155.1 Rubrobacteraceae bacterium | reverse complement strand
CGCAGAGAAAATATCCACGGCCCTGGATATCGTTACGTCGAATCAGAAGGTGAGAGGCGTGTTCTTCAATATCTTCGGCGGTATAACCCGTGGCGACGAGGTGGCGCGAGGCTTGTTGTCGGCCATAGAGCAAACCGGACTTAGCCTGCCCATCGTGGTTCGGCTGGACGGCACCAACGCTGAGGAAGGCCGACGCATCCTGTCGGAGAACACCCCGGCTAATGTACACACCGAGGAGACCATGCTCGATGCGGCGAAGACCGCCGTGGAGCTTGCACGGAAGGAAGGCCGATAGGATGGCGATACTCGTAGACAACGACACGCGGCTCGTGGTTCAGGGCATAACCGGGCGCGAGGGCGCGTTCCATACGGGCCGCATGGTCGAGTACGGCACTCAGGTAGTGGCGGGTGTAACGCCCGGCAAGGGTGGACAGGATGCCAACGGCGTTCCCGTCTTCAATACAGTCTCGGAGGCTGTGAAAGAGACCGGGGCGAACGCCAGTGTCATCTTCGTTCCGGCGGCATTCTCGGCGGATGCAATCTTTGAGGCGCTTGGTTCGGGGATACAGACGATCTGCTGCATCACCGAGGGTTTGCCGGTCCACGATATGCTCAAGGTCTCGAACTACTTGCGAGTCAAGGACGCGACGCTCATCGGGCCGAACTGTCCGGGGATGCTCTCGCCAGGCAAAGCCAACGTCTCGATCATGCCGCTGGACATCTTCATGCCGGGCAACGTGGGTGTCTGTTCGCGCAGTGGGACGCTCACGTATCAAGTAGTGAACGAGTTGACGCAACGCGGTATTGGGCAGTCGACGGCAGTTGGAATCGGTGGAGACCCGATCATCGGCAGCGACTTTATCGAGATACTCAAGATGTTCGAGGCTGACCCGGAGACCGAGTGCGCCGTGATGATCGGGGAGATCGGCGGTAATGCCGAGCAACTGGCCGCCGAGTACGTCCAATCCGAGATGAAAACTCCGGTAGTCGCCTACGTGGCGGGCTTCACCGCCCCCGAAGGCAA
Organism: Rubrobacteraceae bacterium; assembly: GCA_041747155.1. GTDB lineage: Bacteria > Actinomycetota > Rubrobacteria > Rubrobacterales > Rubrobacteraceae > JACDDK01. Next base: position 1,714 of record JBGTFQ010000033.1, on the reverse strand, counting down.
GACGATGGGCCACGCGGGCGCGATAGTCTCCGGTGGAGAATCGACCGCCGAGGCCAAGAGCGAAGCGCTGCGGGCCGCAGGCATCCGGGCTGCGACCAACCCGAGCGAAGTGGCCGCTCTAGTCGCCGAAGCTTTAGGGCAGTAGGAGGCTTCGGCGTGGCAAACAAACGCCGCGACACCAAGAATGAACGCGAACGAGCCCGACAGGAGTCTAAAGCCAAAGCGGCGGAGAAGAGCCTATTGGTTTACTTGGGAATCTTCGTCGCCATTATCGTCATCGTACTGGTCATAGTTGGCATCTTCGGCAACGTGTAGTTTCGGTAGTCGTAGAATAGTGCTGTAAGGGCGGCGGACGGGAGCGGGTTAGATGAGAGTTTTCATCGTGGGGGCTGGAGAGGTTGGTTTCAATACGGCTCAATTGCTCTCTCGCGAGGGACACGAGGTGATCGTGGTGGAGCAGAACGAGGCTCTGGCGAATCGGGCCACGGATCAACTCGACGCCCTCGTGATGCAAGGCAACGGCGCGAGCCCGAAACTGCTGGCCGAGATCGGCACCCGCAAATCCGAACTTCTCATTGCCGTGACGGACTCCGATGAAGTAAACATTACAGCGTGCTTGGTAGCCAAGGCCCAGGGCGTAAAGCGGACAGTTGCCCGCATACGAAACCCCGATTATTACGATACATCTAGCCCGTTCGCTACGGACGTTCTGGGTATAGACTTCGTGATCCACACTGAGCGAGCAGCGGCGGAGGAGATCCGGGACGCCCTGCGAGTTCCGGGATCGGTGAACGTCGAGACTTTCGCAGGGGATTCTATAGAGGTAGCCGAAGTCGTAGTCAAAGAAAACTCCGCCGTGATCGACAAGGAAGTAAAGGATGTCAGTCTGCCGCAGGGCAGCCTCGTGGTTGGGGTGGTTCGTAAGGACGACATCATTGTTCCTCAGGGCGACACGGTGCTGCGGGAGAATGACCACGTTTTTATTATCGGGGAGCGAGCCCGTATCGCCCAGGCGGTGGGCGCGATAGCCACCGACACCAAGAAAGTCCAGGAGGTGATGATCTTCGGGGGAGGCAAAATCGGGTTGCGTCTGGCCTTGATACTGGAAGATGAAGGCATCTCCGTAAAGGTCGTCGAGAAGGATGAAGAACGAGCCCAATACGTCGCCTCTCGACTAAGAAAATCTCTCGTTCTGCATGATGAAGGCATCTCGCGAGAGTTTCTGCTCCAGGAGCGCGTGGACCGCACGGACGCTTTTATAGCGGCTACCGGCGACGACCGAGCCAATCTGCTCGCGGTTATGTACGCCAAACAACTCGGAGCGCGTAGGACCATCTCAGTCGTCAGCCGCCTGGAGTTCGCGCCGCTTTCCGAGGCGCTCGGGGTGGATATCTCCATCTCGCCGCGGCTCATAACGGCTGGGGCTATTTTGCGCTTTGTGCGAAAAGGCGACGTGTTGGCGGTAAACGTGCTCGAAAGCGGGGCTGAGATGATCGAGATGCGTGTGCCGGACAGGTGCGCGGTGGCGGGGCGACCTCTCTCGGAGGTTGGATTTCCGAAGGGTGCGATCATCGGCGCGGTGCTGCGCGATGACGAGGTCATTATCCCTCGCGGCGATGATGTCCTGACGAGCGGGGACGATGCCGTAATCTTCACGGTGGCGTCCGCTGTGGATGAGGTGGAACGCCTCTTTGCACCCTAAAGCTATATCCAG
>JBGTFQ010000032.1:0-14110 GCA_041747155.1 Rubrobacteraceae bacterium | reverse complement strand
GCGACCTGCGCGTCTCCACCAATGGGAACATTTCCCACGGTGATCTGACGGCTCGTGATCGGACGTTCCTGTACGGCTGCCTCTGTCATCTCACTCCCAAAACTAGTTGATGTCCCTATTTTATTGCGGTAGGAAGGACTGTCCAGTGACCAGTTTACTAACATCCGCATACAACGCGAACACAAAGAGCATCAAGACCAACGCAATTCCAAACGCCGCGACCTTACCCATTGTCTCCGCACTAACAGGACGTCCCATGACCTTCTCCGCCGCAATAAAGAACAGATGCCCCCCATCGAGCGGCAGTATCGGCAACAAGTTCATCAACGCCAGATTCAAACTGATAAGCGCAAGCAACAACGGGAAGAACCCAGCCTGAACCGCCGTTCCACCGACCGAGGCGATCCCAACCGGACCCGTCACGTTGTCGTAGAAATCTAGCTGTCCCGTTATTAGCTGCGCGACCCCGGTAACGATAGCTCCCGTAAACCGCACGCACTCTGAGACAGCTTTACCAATAGCCGCGAAGAACCCGTAGTATTCACGCTCGACTACGGGCTGAACACCGACCAACGCCTGCTTTGGTTGTTCGGGATTCGCCGAGAGAGCACCGCTGATCTCTTTCGCCTCACCATTCCGCTGCAATCCGACCGTTACCTCATCGCCCGGCTTCTTGCCCGCGATAGCATTCTTGAAGCCTTCCCAGGAGCTAAATTCTTTGCCGTCCACCGAGACCAGCTTGTCACCGGACTTTACGCCGGATTCAGCGGCCAACGTACCGGATTCGACGGCTCTCACTTCGTTCTTCACGCCAGTGACTTCCCCCGAGAACATGAAGATTCCGGCCAGGATCACGACCGCCGCCAGAATGTTCGCTAACGGCCCGGCGAAGATGATGAGAGCCCGCCGCCACGGTGGCTTCGAGGTGTAAGTGTCCGGTCCCGTGGCATCATCGTTCATTCCAGCCATCTTCGCAAACCCACCGAGGAGGATTATGCGGAAAGAGTAGATCGTCTTGCCGAACTGTTTCTTGAACAGCGCTGGGCCGAAGCCGACCCCGAACTCCGTGACACGCACACCAAGGGCTTTTGCGGTCAGCATGTGTCCCATTTCATGGATAACTATGAGCAGGATCAGTCCAAGCACCGCGATAATTACGGTCATTGGCGAGCCCCTATCTTGAGGTTGGCTTGTTCTCTGGCCCAGTTATCCACAGCTACTATTTCATCCAAGCTACGCAACGCTCCAAACTCTGGCACGGTTTCGAGGACCTCCTCGATGACATCTGGTATCTGAAGGAATTGTATCCGACCTTCGAGAAATGCTTGGACGGAGATCTCATTGGCCGCGTTCAAAGCTGCCGGGTGTGATCCCCCGGCCCTTCCAGCCTCCACCGCGAGTGGCAGACACCGGAACACGTCGCTGCGAGGTTCGGCGAAAGTCCACGTTTGTTCGGATAGGGAGACAGGTTCCGCGCCGACGTCAATACGATCTGGATAGAGCAAGCCGTAGGAGATCGGAAGCCGCATGTCCGGCAGTGCCGCGTGCATCACAACCGAGCCGTCGTTGAAAAACACGCCACCATGAACAACGGATTGCCGATGAACCACGACTTTCACTTCGTCATAAGAGACGCCGAAGAGGTGGTGAGCTTCGATCACCTCCAAGCCCTTATTCATCATCGTGGCGGAGTCTATCGTGATCTTGGCCCCCATCTGCCACGTCGGATGCTTTAACGCATCCCCCGGCTCGACATCCTTCAGCCGGTCCTTTTCCCACTCGAAGAACGGACCACCAGAAGCCGTCAGGAGCAACCCACTAACCTCATCCTCCCGTCGACCATCCAAGCACTGAAAGATCGCCGAATGCTCCGAATCAACCGGCACCAAACGACCCCCGGACGCCAACTCCGTCACCCAATCTCCACCAGCGACGAGCGACTCCTTGTTGGCGAGAGCAACGGTATTCTCGGCTTGCAGCGCTCCAACAGTCGCTGCAAGCCCCGCGAATCCCACAATGCCGTTCAGAACCACATCGGCTGATACTTCCGATAGATGTCGAGCAGAACCGGCTCCGGTCAGCGTTTCGCACGGGAGACCTTTGAGTGCCGCTGCATCGCCCGTCTCCAGGGCGGCGTAACGCGGGCTAAACTCCTGCACTTGTTCGGCGAGCCGGTCAGCGTTCGAGTTGGCGGAGAGCCCGACTAGCTCGAATCGGTCGGGGTTGTCGCGCAGCACGTCGAGAGCTTGTTCGCCGATACTGCCGGTCGAGCCTAGTATGGTTACTCGTCTCATAGTAGAAGGTAAATATAGTAGACGGCGGGGGCTGTAAAGAGCAGACTGTCGATGCGATCCAGGATACCACCGTGGCCGGGCAAGAATTTTCCGATGTCCTTGATGTCCAGGATGCGTTTTAGTATGGACTCGAAAAGGTCACCGCTCTGGGAGAAAATCGAGATCGAAGCTCCCATCACAGCCGCCTGCAACATCGGAAGATCAAGGAACTCTATCGAGATCCACCCGACCACCAACGTCGTTACCAACAACCCACCGAGGCTTCCTTCAATGGTCTTTTTAGGCGAGAGGCTCGGAAAGGCGAGATGTCGTCCGAAAAAGCGTCCGAAGAAATATCCCCCGGAATCCGAGAGCCACGGACCCATGACGGCTATCACGATGAGCGTAACTGGATGATCTAGTTGGGCGAGAAGTCCAATATGCGAGAGCGGTGCTCCGACCCACAGCGCCATCAACAGTATCGCAAGGACGGCCCGGAGCGTGCGGGCTTCGGGTTTGCCTGACATCCAGAACAATGCCCAGGGCAACGCCAGGACTGCGCCCGCTAGGATACCTGTTAATTCGTAGGGGATGGAGAGCAGGATCGGCAGACACCCAGCGCCGAGAGCGGCTATGAATGGCAGTGGGTTTAAGGCCCGTGACAGCTCGTAGGCGGCGAGTCCCGTTACGATGAGAACCAGAGCGAGGACTGCCCAGTCCCCGATCAGGATGGCCCCAATGACTATCGGGGCGAGTACAGCGGCGGTTACGGTGCGCCAGCGGAGCACGCGAAATTCCCTTAAGCTCCGCCCCGGCGACGAGACCGGGAACCGAATATCTCGACGGCTTTTTTGAACTCCTCGCGAGAGAAATCCGGCCATAACGTATCCGTAATGTAGAACTCGGCGTAGGCGATCTGCCAGAGCAAGAAGTTGGAGACTCGCAATTCTCCGCTGGTCCGGATCACGAGATCCACCTCCGGCAACTCTGGTGCGTAGAGGTATTTGCTGAAAGTCTCTTCGTTCACTTCATCAGGTGACAACCCGGATGCCATCAAGCGTCGGGTCGCGTCGACGATCTCGCTGCGCCCACCATAATTGAGCGCGATGTAAACGTCGAGGCGGTCGTTGTGAGCCGTTAGTTCTTCGGCTTCGCGGACGGCTTCCCGAACTCCTTTTGGTAGTAGCTCCGTACGCCCGAGAAAACGCAGCCGAGCACCGCGTTCGTTTAGTTCCGGTACTTTGCGGCGAGCTGTTTCGAGAAAGAGGGACATAAGCGTGTCGACTTCGTCGTCCGGGCGGGTCCAGTTCTCGGTCGAGAATGCGTAGAGCGTGAGGGTCTTGACGCCAGCTTGACCGGCGGCTTCGAGAATTGGGGTGAGGACAGCTACTCCGGCGCGGTGTCCTGCAGCTCGTGGGAGCCAGCGACGTTGCGCCCAGCGACCATTGCCGTCCATGATAATGGCGACATGCTGGGGGATTGGGTCTTTTTCGATGCGGGATAGGACACGCTCGGGTTTTCGGATGCCGCTCTGTGGGGCTGGTTCCAGTGCTCAGACCTCCAAGAGCTCGGACTCTTTGTCCGAGAGCGCGGAATCTATGCTCTTGACGTAACCATCGGTCAGTTTCTGGAGTTCGTTCTCAGCACCTCGGGCATCGTCCTCGGAGATCTCACCCATCTTCTTTAGTTCCGCGACATCCTTTAGCTCGTCGCGCCGAACGTTTCTGACAGAGACGCGGCCTTCTTCGGCCATACCTCGGGCCAGACGGATCAACTCTTTGCGCCGATCTTGGGTTAGTTCGGGGATCGGGAGACGGATGATCTTGCCATCGTTCTGGGGATGCAGCCCGATGTCCGAGTGCTCGATCGCTCGCTCGACGGCCTTCATGGTACTCGGATCGAAAGGCGTGACAGTTAGCATCCGGGCCTCCGGAACGGAGACATTCGCAACGCTCTTGAGCGACATGCGAGAGCCATAAGCTTCCACTTCGACCCGGTCCAGGATGGATGGATTAGCGCGTCCGGTGCGGATAGTTCCGAATTGCGTTCTCGTCGAGTCGACAGCGCCCTTCATCCGGCGTTCGGCGGCACTAAGATCTATGACATCGGACATTTTGCGGCCTCCTCAGCCCGTCGTCGCGGAGTTCCACACTAGAGAGCCAACGCTCTCACCCTGCAATATCCTCCGCAGGTTACCGGACTTCAGTATATCGAATACAACTATCGGTAGCCCCTCCTCTTTGCAGAGCGTGGCGGCAGTGTGATCCATGACCGAGAGATTCTGCGAAAGAAGGTCCATATAATTCAAGCGTGGCACCCGAACCGCGTCGGGGTTTCGCCGGGGGTCTTTGTCATAAACACCATCCACCTGATTCTTTGCCATCAGGATGGCGTCGGCCCCGATCTCAAGCGCCCGCAGCGCGGCGCCCGTATCCGTAGTGAAGAACGGGTTCCCGGTACCGGACGCAAAGATAACCACGCGGCCTTTCTCCAAGTGACGGATCGCCCGCCGCCGGATGTACGACTCGGCTACTTCCTGGATGTCTATAGCGGACTGGACCCGCGTCTCCATCCCGCGCTGCTCCAATGCCGCCTGAAGCGCCAGCGCGTTTATAACAGTCCCGAGCATCGCCATGTAGTCCGCCGTAGCACTCTCGATGCCAAGCTCATCCGCAACCTGCGAGCCCCGGAAGATATTTCCTCCACCGACCACGATGGCGAGTTCCGCTCCGGCTTCCACCGCTTCGAGGATCTGGGTGACGGTCAGTTGGAGACTCTTCGGGTCTATACCAATATTATCGGGTCCGCCGAGACTCTCGCCGGAGAGCTTCAAAACAACTCGTTTTAATGGGCCGAGTTCGTTCTCGCCTTTGGAACCGTTGCTCGCCGAAGCGTTATCCTCCACGACTGTCTCCCTAGAGTTCGTAGCGCACGAAACGCCGAATTACGATATTCTCGCCCAATTTCTGGATCGTGTCCTGGAGCAAATCCCCGATGGTCGTGTCCGGGTCTTTTACGTAAGCCTGACGAACGAGAGCCCGCTCGGCGATCCACTTGTCCAATCGTCCCTCGACGATCTTCTGCGTTATGTTCTCGGGCTTGCCCATCTGGGCGGCCTGCTTCTCAGCAATACTCCGCTCCTCAGCCAACTCTTCCGCCGGAATGTCCTCGGGCAATACGGCCAACGGCTCAGGACTCGCCGAAGCGACCTGCAAGGCCACGTTATGCGCGAACTCCTTGAAATCCGGGGTCCGGGCCACGAAGTCTGTCTCGCAGTTGATCTCCACGAGCACTCCGACTCGACCGTTGAAGTGGACGTAAGCATCCACGAGCCCTTCGTTAGTCTCCCGGCTGCTCTTCTTGGCCGCGATGGCCTGACCGCGCTCCCGCAGAACCTTGCGAGCGTTATCAACGTCGCCATCGGACTCTTCAAGAGCCCGTTTTACGTCCATCATCCCGGCGGCTGTCTCCTCACGGAGCTGCTTGATCTTCTCTATCGTACTAGCCAACTTCCCTACTTCTCCTCAGTCTCTTGGTCAGTCCCTGTCTCAGCGGACTCCTCAGCTTCTTGAACAACCTCCGCCTCAGCAGGCTCATCAACAGCCGCTTCCTCGACCGCAGGCTCCTCCACGGCGGGTTCCTCCACGGCGGGTTCCTCGGCTGCGGCCTCTTCAACGACCGGCTCTTCGGCGACCGGCTCTTCGGCAGCGGGCGCTTCGGCAGCGGGGTCCGCTGAGCCGTTGGTGGTTACTTCAGCGGATTCAGCGGCGTCGGTCGCGCTCTGAGAGAGTGCTTCCTCGGCCAGACGAGCTTCCTCAACTACGGGTGGCACGGGACGGTCGTCGGCGGGGACTTCGTCGGCGCCGCTGCCTTCGAGGACAGCGTTCGCCATCAGGCGTGAGATCAGGTTGATCGCGCGTATCGCGTCGTCGTTGCCCGGAATCACATAGTCCACGACTTCCGGGTCGCAGTTAGTGTCCGTAAGAGCTACGACCGGAATCTTGAGCCGATTCGCCTCTTTGACGAGCAACTCCTCGCGTTTGGGATCCACGATAAACACAGCTCCCGGTAGACGCTCCATCTCGGTCAGACCAGCGAAGTTGCGGCGCAGCTTCTGGTACTCGCGGTTCAAGGCGAACCAGTCTCGCCCGGTGCGAGCTTCTTCAGGAGTCTCTTCGACGCTCGTTACGAGACCCTTAAAGTACTCGATGCGAGGTTTGATCGTCTGGAAGTTAGTCAGCATCCCGCCGATATACCGCTCAGCCACGTAGGGCTGCCCGGAGCGCATCGCCTGCTCGGCGAGCGTCAGTTGGGCCTGTTTCTTCGTTCCCACAAACAACACTTCGCGGCCCGATTCGGCCACACTGCGTACTAGCTTCTGGGCTTCCTGAAGCAACGTTAGGGTCTGGTCAAGGTCAATAATGTGTACCCCGGCCCGCTCGGCGAAGATATACTTCTTCATCCGGGGGTTCCAGCGTTTGGCCTGATGACCAAAGTGGACACCGGCCTCCAAAAGCTCGCGAACGCCTACCTTCTCTACCGTACTCTCCAAAACTATCCTCTCTCTTTCAGGTGGTTGGTGCTTTTTCGTCCGCGCTTCGCAATCCATCAACGGTTGATGGACCACCACCTGGGCTCAATGGCCCTTTAGCGAACGTTAGTGGTCAAAACTTCGGAGATGTTAGCACACTAGGAGCCGGTCTCAAGCCCCTGTGCGGTCACCAAGTCCTCGGAGACCAGCCCCCGCAGTTTGGAGAGCGCACGTCGTAGTATTTGGGAGATGCGGCCTTCGGAGAGCTTCATGGCGATCCCTATCTCCTTGAGTGTCAGGCCGTCGTAGAAATAGAAGGTGGCTACTAGCTTCTCTTGCTCTTCGAGGTCACCTATCGCCCTAACCAGATGTTCGCGCAGTTCGACCTGTTCGGCGACGGAGTCAGGCGCGGGCGTAGCTCGGTCTTGGATCATGGCGTGAAACTCCCCTCCGAAGGTTCCATCGGTCTCCAGCCGAGTTTCTAGTGATCCCACCCTCGCCCGCGAATATTGGTCCGAGAAAATTTGATACTCCTTCGCCCCAATACCAAGCTCCGAGGAGATCTCCTCTTTCGTCGGAGTGCGGCGAAGAACTTGGGTTAGCTTCTCACGAGTTCGCTCTATCTCCTGGGCTCGAACGCGAACGCGGCGCGGAACCCAGTCCTCCTTGCGCAGCTCGTCCAAAATCGCCCACCGAATCTTCGAGATAGCATACGACTCGAATTTGGCCCCCCGATCCGGCCTAAAAGTCTCTATAGCGTCCAGCAGTCCCAGCACTCCCCACGAGATCATATCTTCATAATCCACTGAGCCGGTCGACCGAGCCCCGATCCGGCTGGCGACATACTTCACGAGCGGCGAGTAGTTGACCACGAGCCGATCTCGCATCTGATTAGCCCGGCGCTCAGCGTCCTCCAGACTCCGCCCATCTGTCGGCGTACGGACACCTACTTCGGAGCGCAGCTTGAGATATCGAAGCCATAACCGCCCGAGCGTCGGAGCGCCCACTACACGGATTTCCTCACGAACGCCCCTGACGAATCACGACTAACGTATCCTTTCAGTTCCAGCAACGTCAACGCCGGAAGAAGCTCGCTCATTGGAAGTCCGCTACGACCGGCGACCACATCCGACGCTGTAGGCTCAAAACCCACACCCGCCAAAACCGATGCCTCGCTCTCCGGCAAGCCAACCGGTATCGTAGTTTGCGGGAGCTCGGAAGCTCGGACAGTGCTCTCACTTACAGGCGCGACCATATCCACGAACTCGCCGATCTCCCATAAGACACCCGCGCCATCGGCGAGCATCCGGTTAGAACCGCGACACTCCTCCGCGTTCATTGGTCCCGGCACCGCCCACACGTCGCGCCCCGCGTCCAGAGCGTGGCGAGCCGTGATCAAAGCCCCACTCCTCTCGGCTGCCTCTACAACGACGACGTAGTCACTGAGCCCAGCGATGATCCTATTCCGCGCCGGAAACCTCCAAGCCAGTGGTGCCTCGCCTAGATAATATTCGGACACCAGAGCGCCACCACTCCGAACTTGCTCGAAAAGCCCCTGATTGCTTTTCGGATAAACCACGTCGATACCGCATCCCAACACCCCGACCGTTGGCCCACCCGCCGACACAGCCCCCGACAACGCGGCCGCGTCAATGCCGAGGGCGAGCCCGCTGACCACCAGAACGCCTCGCTCGGCCAATGTTCGCCCGAGTCTCCGGGCAACGTCATTGCCAGTCACCGTGGACTTCCGCGAACCTACAAGGGCAACAGCCGGACCAACGGGCAACTCTCCATTCACAAACAACGCGGGTGGTGGATCCGCTATCTCCTTCAGATGCGCGGGATACTCCTCGTCCGCAGGCGTGGCGACGGTGATGCCGCGCTCGTTCAAGCGAGCTTCGGTCTGTGCGGGATCGAAGCTGTGCCTCAAGCTGTCAAATTCCCGAACGGCCTTAGACGTCATCTTCACCTTTGACGCGAGATCCCTTCCGGTTGCGTCCAGTACCTCCGTCGGCGGGATGTCTCCGAGGCGTGAGATCAAGCTGGCCCCAACCCGCGCTTGCAGCAGGGAGAGGAAGAGGTACGCCGTGCGTGCTCTATCGGTCAATGAGCTTCGACCGCCTGTAGTTCAAGGCTTCGGCGATGTGCTCGACCGCCACGTCGACCGCGTTCGACAGATCTGCGACGGTTCGAGCCACCCGCAGAATCCGATCATGGGCCCGCCCCGATAATCCCATCCGATCAATGGCCGTAGAAAACAATGATTCCGCGTCGCCACTGAGCGGACAGGCGTTTCGAAGTGCCTTTCCAGCAAGCGCGGAGTTCGGAACTCCCTGACGACTGACCTGAGTCTCACGAGCCACCTCGACTCTTTCTCTGATCTCCGACGACGGTTCAGCCCGTCCACCAGCGCGAAGTTCCTCCCGGCTCAAACGCGGAACGTCCACAAAAAGATCCAAGCGATCCAGCAATGGCCCGGAGATGCGACTTTGATAACGCTCTATCTGCCCCGCCGAACATCGGCACTTGTGCCGACGATCCCCCGCGTATCCACAAGGACACGGGTTCATCGAACAAACCAACGTTACCCGAGCCGGATAACTCAACGTTCCGGCGACCCTGGATATGGTGACTTGACCATCTTCTAGCGGCTGGCGCAACACTTCTAGCGTTGTCCGGCTGAACTCGGGAAACTCATCGAGAAATAACACGCCGTGGTGGGCCAATGAGACCTCTCCGGGACGCGGATTGCTCCCACCACCAGCCAGTCCAGAGGTGGATATCGTATGGTGCGGAGCCCTGAAAGGTCGCCTATGCACCAGGGAACCACCACCCTGGCCTGCCGCGCTGTGGACCTTCGTGACGGCGATGCTCTCCTCGATGGTTAGCGGAGGCAATATGCCCGGCAATCGCCTGGCTAGCATGGTTTTTCCGGATCCCGGCGGCCCACTCATAATTACGTTATGCCCACCTGCCGCCGCTACCTCCAATGCCCGCTTGGCATAGCCCTGACCCGATACATCCTCGAAATCACCCGACTCATCACTTTCTTCCTCATTGCCATTGAACGAGTGTTCGGAAGCCGGTATTCGCGCCTTGCTATCGAAAAATTCTACCGCCTCGCGCAGGGACGTTACACCGAAGACACTTACTCCGTCGATGGCGGCGGCTTCGTTAGCGTTGTCCTGCGGCAAGACCAGCGACTTTATGCCTTCTCGGCGAGCCCCTTCGGCTATCGAAAGAGATCCTCGAATTCCCCTCAAGCCACCGTCCAGCGAGAGTTCTCCGACGACTCCGGTATCTTCCAGCTTCTCCGCAGGTAATATGCCTGATACCGCAAGGACGGCTAGAGCTATAGGGAGATCAAAGGCCGCACCCTCCTTCCGAAGGTTTGCGGGAGCAAGGTTGACGATAACTTTCTTGGTCGGAAACTTGTAGCCGGAGTTCGATATCGCTACTCGCACCCGCTCGCGGGCTTCTTGAACCGCAGCGTCCGGCAGCCCGACAATGGCAAAACCCGGCAGTCCCGGGCTTACATCCACCTCGACCTCTACCGGCAGGGCATCAATGCCCTGTAGAGTTAGGCTTCGCGCCCGGCAGACCGACATTACTTACGTCACCACGTCCCTATAGATTCCCTGCAAATACACGATTCTCTTGAGTGGCCTTCCTGCCACACGAAGCATAAGTGTACAACAGCGATACGCTACATTCGATCCTAAATCAAAATAGGTCTAGAATGCATCCTTCACATGCTCTATCTCTGTACGCCTAGTTCCTCCAAGTATCCCCACGACATCGAACCGTATCTCCTCGAATTCGGGCGCCTTCTCCGCGAGATACTGTTCGGCCATGCTACGTATCGCTTGCTGTTTACGTTCACCCACGGCTTCCACGGGGGATCCGTAGTTCAGGCTCGAACGCCACTTGACCTCAACGAAGACCAGAGTATCGGCCTGACGTAGGACGAGATCCACCTCCCCATAGCGCGTCCGGTAGTTCCGCTCCACAAGCTCGAATCCCTGCAAAAGAAGATACTGCAGAGCAATATCTTCCCCCCGGTTCCCCTTACGCTGGTTCCCCAACGTCTCTTGGCCTCCCCACCCCCGAATAACTCAGACGATGCACCCGGCAAGTTCCGATCTCAAGAATCGCTTTACGATGCTCTAAAGTCCCATACCCCCGATTCCGCTGGAATCCATACCCATCATGCTCCACGGAGAGACTAGTCATAGCGTAGTCCCGGAGAACCTTCGCCACCACACTACCTGCCGCGACCGCAGCGCTCCGAGAGTCCGCTCGTGGCAAACAGGTGATTTCCGCCGACAACTTCAAATTGCCGTCGGCTAACGCGCACCCCCAATGCTCGGACAACAAAGTGAGCACCGTAGAGAGAGCCCGACGATTAGCGACCCCGACACCGTTTTCGTCGATCCACCAAGCCGGCAACGAGACCACCGAGACCGCCAGAGCATTCTCCAAAATGCTAGAGAGCAACCGCTCGCGTGTCGTAACGCTCAGAGTTTTTGAGTCGTTCAGGTCTTGGATGGTTTCGCCATCGAGGACGACTGAGGCGGCGACCAGAGGACCAGCCAGAGCGCCCCGTCCAGCCTCATCGGCTCCGGCTAGGGGCGCAGCCCGGTCCATAATCCACGCCGCGTCGAAGGCGTGGAGAGCTGGACCGGGAGCAACGCGGTTCTTCAGGTGTTACTTGGCCTTCTTGACGCGGGCCTTGCGACCGACCTTCTCGCGGATGTAGTAGAGCTTCGCGCGGCGCACGGCGCCACGGGAGACCACGTCTATCTGAGCGATCTTCGGCGAATGAAGCGGGAAGATACGCTCGACCGCCACGCCGAAGGAGTTTTTTCGGACGACGAACGTCTCGCCGATGCCGCTGCCCTTGCGAGAGATACACAAACCCTCGAAGTTCTGTATTCGTTCGCGGCTGCCCTCGATGACGCGGTACTGCACCCGTACCGTGTCGCCGGGACGGAAGGCCGCAGTCTGCTGCAAAGTCTCACTGGTTATCATGTTCGTTCTCCTCTCGCCGGGATATTACGGAATCCTCATCACAGCGAACATCCGCCGCTCTTTGCCGCGTCCTCGCCCAAGACTCAGTCTCGCGCCAGGCGCGTATCTCCGCATGATTGCCGGATAATAGCACGCCCGGCACCTCCTTCCCATCCCACTCAGCTGGTCGCGTGTAGACGGGAGGCCCGATCCCCCCCTCTTTCTCGAACGATTCTCCCACCAGACTCTCTGCATTGCCGAGCACGCCATCCCGCAACCGAACTACGCAATCAACCAGCGCGGCAGCCACGATCTCCCCCCCCGACAACACAAAATCCCCCAACGAAACAACTTCCGTAGCAAGTTCGGTAAAAATTCGCTCATCCACTCCGCCATACCGACCGCAGATCACCGTGATGTCTCGACCATCGGCCAATTCCCGCGCATATCCTTGCGTCAGTCGGCGTCCACCGGGTTCCGTGAGAATGACGCGCCGCTCTTGTTGGACTTCAGCCGCAGGCATCCCGTAGACGGCTTCAAGTGCTCGCGCAACCACGTCTACGCGAACTACCATACCCGCGCCCCCGCCGAAAGGAGCGTCGTCTATCCTGCCGCCGGGTGCGTACTCTCGTAGATCGAAGGTACGAAGATCCACCGTCCCGCGTTCTATCGCCCGTCCGACGACCCCAACGCCAAGCATCGCATTCACGGCCTGCGGGAAGACGCAGAATACGTCGACACCCTTCAAAGGCTACTCTTCCGGCGGGCGCACGACGATCTCGCGCTCTTCCATGCGTACTTCCGATACGTGTTCAAGGGTAAACGGAACGTAGATATCCGAGCCGCCAGCGTCGATGGTTAGAGTCTCGTGGGCTGCTGATGGGATCGTGGCGGTCACGACACCGAGTTTTTCGCCGGAGTCATTGATTGCTGTCAGGCCGATCAGGTCCGCGACGTAGAACTCGTCCGGTTCTGGGTCGTCTAGCTCGGAGCGATCCATGACAAATTCTTCGCCTCGCAATGCTTCGACTTCCGCTCTTCGACGGATACCTTCCAAGTCTACGAGCCATCCTTTTGGGGTTTCACGAACTTTTGTGATGCGGCGTGAGGTTCCAGCGACGGTTAGGGTCAAGCCTTCGCGGAGGTGTCGACCTTCCGAGCGAACCCGGAAAGTTCCCCGGATGCCGTGAGCGCCGACGATTGTTCCGACCACGATCGGGTCGGAGAGGTTCGTCATGGTAGTTAGTCCAATATCTCCATGTTGGTGCGTTTTCCGGCTTTCACGGAGGCAGCTTTCACGACCGTTCGGATCGCCTTGATGGTGCGCCCCTGTCGACCGATGATGCGGCCTACGTCATCCGGGGCGACCTTTAGTTGGAGATCCACCTTCGAGCCGTCCTCAGTCCCGGTGACCTCGACCGCGTCGGGTTCGTCGACGAGCGAACGAGCCAGAAGAGTGAGGACGTCTTGAAGTTTCTCCACGGCAAATACTTCCTAGAGAACGCCAGAGATCTTGAGTATCTTGCGGACCTGGGTCGTGGGCTGCGCGCCCTTGTCGAGCCAGGCTTTAGCCTTCTCCGCATCCACATGAATCTCGGAGGGCTCCTTCAGCGGATCGTAGCTGCCGACCCGTTCGATATACTTGCCATCGCGCGGACTGCGGGAGTCGGCCACCACTATTCTGTAGAACGGCGCCTTATTGGAGCCTCGCCTTGTCAGCCTGATCTTTACCGCCATGTTTCCACCTCTCGTGCTTGCTCTACCGTCGTCCCTGCATTCCGGGTATGCGCGGCATTTTTCCGCCCCGGCCCATCTGTTTCATCATCTTCTGCATCTCGCCAAACTGCTTGACGAGCTTCTGAACGTCCTGCTGCGTCGTTCCCGAACCACGCGCTATCCTACGCGCCCGACCGGGATTCTGCAACAACTTGGGATTTCTACGCTCTTGAGCCGTCATGGAGGTTATCATGGCCTCGACATGCTTCAAGACGTTGTCGTCTATCGTAGCCCCCTGAAGCTGCTTGTTTAGACCGGGGATCATACCCATAAGACTCGATATCGGCCCCATCTTCTTTATCATCTGCATCTGCTTTAGAAAGTCCTCGAACGTGAACTTGCCAGACATCAGCTTCTTGCTCTGCGCCTCGGCCTCGTCTTTGTCGACGGTCTGCTCGGCTTTCTCGATGAGCGTGAGAACGTCGCCCATCCCCAGGATCCGCCCGGCCATCCTATCCGGGTAGAAGTAGTCGAACTCGCTCATCTTCTCGCCCTCGGATGCAAACTTGACGGGCTTTCC
>JBGTFQ010000031.1:0-25942 GCA_041747155.1 Rubrobacteraceae bacterium | reverse complement strand
GATCAAGGTCTACCAGGGCGAGCGCGAGATGGCGATGTACAACAAGCTGATCGGCAACTTCCAGTTGGTCGGACTACCGCCAGCGCCCAGGGGCGTGCCTCAGATCGAGGTCTCCTTCGACATCGACGCCAACGGCATCGTAAACGTCGGGGCCAAAGATCTCGGCACCGGCAAGGAACAGCGGATTACCATAACCGCCTCAAGCGGTCTCTCTGACAAAGACATCGAGCAGATGATGGAGGACGCCGAGTCTCACGCCGAGGACGATCAGCGCCGCCGCGAGGAAGCGGATATCCGCAACAATTGCGACAACCTCGTCTACTCCGTCGAGCGGAACATGAAGGACGTGGACGGCAAGGTCGACGTAGCGACGAAGAACAACATCGACGAGGCTCTCAAGGACGCGAAGCTGGCGCTGGCGAGTGAGGACATTGAGGAAATAAAGCGTAAGCAGGAAGTCCTACTCTCCGCCTCGCACGCGCTCTCGCAGCAGCTCTACCAGCAGGCCGAGCAAGAACAGGAAGCCGCCTCAACCGAGGATCTCGACGACGACTTGGTCGAGGATGCCGAAGTCGTGGAAGACGAGGTCGCCGACGACGGCAACGAGACTCAGGAAAACAAGTAACGACGCTCGAAGCCCGACTGGCCGGGGGAATCGTAACGCTCCGGCCAGTACGAATACACAGGAGGATCACAAACCCTTGAGCAGCGAAGAGCGGCCCCGAGAGACGGAAGACAACGAGAGGGAGCCAGAAGCCCCCGAGACGGATGCCGACCCCACGAACGAACCTGCAGAAGACGATCCCTCGGTAGTCGAAGCCCCGAACGAGGACAACCCGCCCGACGGCACGGAACCCGACGAAGTGCTCGAATACGTCGAGATTGTGGAGGAAGATACCTCCGAGGAAGATATCTCATACTCGGATGAAGTGGGGGACATTGAGTCCATACAACAGGAGCTAGAGGCCACGCGCCTGGAGCGAGATCAGCATCGCGACGACATGATGTATCTGCGGGCCGAGTTCGACAACGCGCGCAAACGCCAGGAACGCGAGATGGAGCGTGTAATGCGCAACGCCTCAGAGCGGCTAGTGAACGACCTGCTGCCAGTCCTGGATAATCTGGAGCGCGCCCTAGAGGTCGAAGGCGACGTGCGCGGTGGCGTACAAGCTACTCTGGAACAATTCGCCGCTGTCCTTGGGGAACAGGGACTCACGCCCGTACCCTCCGACGGAGAACCATTCGACCCCAACATCCACGAAGCCGTGATGAGTGAACCCTCAGAAGAGCACGAGGACAATACTGTTCTGCGGACCTTTCAGCGAGGCTACACTCTCAACGGCAAGCCGATCCGCACGGCGAAAGTTGTAGTTGCGGGGTAGGGTTAGTCTTGGCCGCTAAAGATCCCTATAAAACCCTGGGTGTTTCAAAGGGAGCTTCGCAGGATGAAATCCGGAGCTCTTACCGCAAGCTTGCCCGCAAACACCACCCGGACGCGAACCGCGACGACCCGAAAGCCGAAGGCCGCTTCAAAGAGATACAGGGTGCCTACGAAGTTCTTTCAAACCCCGAGAAACGCCGACAATTCGACGAAGGCCCACAGAATTTCTTTGGCGGTGCGAACGCTGGTGGAAGAGCTCCTGGAGGTGCGCAGCCGGGCGCGGGTGGCGGCAACTTCGCCAACGTATCCGACCTCTCAGACCTCTTCGGAACCTTCGGAGATGTTCTCGGTGGAAGTGCTCGTCGCCGTGAAGCACCCGCCAAAGGCGCCAACATAACTTTAAGCGTTAACCTGAAGTTCAAAGATGCTCTCGAAGGTGTGACTACGCGGTTGTCGGTGCCGGTAGAAGAGGGGTGTAGGGCTTGTCGCGGTACGGGAGCGGCTGCGGGGACTGCTCCAAAGAAGTGTCCTGAGTGTGGGGGACGTGGGTTGAGGAGTCGGGATCAGGGGTTCTTCGCTTTGTCGGAGCCGTGCGGACGATGCGGTGGTGAGGGGCGGGTGATCGAGACTCCCTGTGGCGTGTGTGGGGGAAATGGCCGCACGAAGACGACGCGCTCAGTGACGGTCAAAGTACCGGCTGGTGCCAGGGAAGGGATGAAGATCCGGGTCGCGGGCCGTGGCAACGCCGGAGCAAAAGGCGCGGCGGCGGGGGATCTTTACGTCGTGACGCACGTGGAAGCGCATCCCGTGTTCGAGCGCAAGGGTGACGATTTCTTAGTCGAGGCACCGGTGAGCTTTGTCGAGGCGGCTCTCGGGGCGGAGGTCAAGGTTCCGCGTCCGAGCGGTGGTTCCGTGACGCTCAAGCTACCTGATGGCACGCAAGACGGAAAGCAGTTTCGGGTGCGGGGCGCTGGTGCGCCCAAGCCTCGGGATGGTGGGGTAGGAGATCTCCTGGTGCGTGTAAAGGTTCTGGTGCCTAAGAAGCTTAATCGCCGGGAGCGTGACATTCTGATGGCTTTGGCGGACGAGCGAGACGAGGACGTGCGCGAAGAGTTGTTCAAGAAGGCCGGTGCGTAGTGAGCTTCGCCAAGCGTCCCGTGTATATGATCGGGGTGGCCGCCGAGCTTATAGGCGTGCATCCACAGACTTTGAGGATGTACGAACAGAAAGGACTGCTGCGGCCCCGCAAAAGTATCAAGAATACCCGCCTGTATTCGCAGGAGGATGTAGAGTTAGGCCGTCACATACAGCAACTCACCCAAGAGATGGGCATGAACCTCGCGGGTGTCGCGAGAACTCTAGACATGGAGGCTCGTATCCTCGGCCTGCGGAGCGAGAACCTCCGGTTGCGGAAGGAGATAGAACGAATGAGAGTCGAGCACGAGACGGTGGTTCAGGAAATACACCGGGGATACCGGCGAGAGATAGTGCTGATTCCTCGTGGTGAGATCTCACGGCGGGACTCCTGATGTCCGAGGCGACGTACTGCTACCGCCATCCCAAACGCGAAACCCGCGTCTCCTGTGCGACCTGCGGACGACCCATCTGCACGGAGTGCATGAATCAGACCGCTGTTGGCATAAAGTGTCCCGACGATGCCCGCGTTCCCCGAGGCGCCCGCGCCGGAGCCATGAGAACGAACCAAGTCGTCAAAACCTTGCTTACCGGCGTCGCCATCTCCGTTCTTGGTTCGGCGGTAGCGTTTGCAATCTACCAAGTTCCATTCCGGCTGATCCTATCCGCCCTTGCCGGGTATCTCGCCGGAAGGCTGATCCACCGCGTCGGAGGTAGAAACGGCGGCCCCCTAGCCATGGCGACCGCCGGTGTCTCCGTAGCCCTTGCTTTCTCGCCCTTCCTGCTGCCGCAACTCCTCGCTGGAAATTTCCAGATCTTCCTGATACTTCCCGCGCTTATAGCCATCGGCTTCGCTATCTACCAAGCTCGCTGAACCAAGCGTACCCGAATGCCGCCGATGACCCTATAGTAGCCTTTGGAAGCGGCGAACAGCCTCGTTCGCGTGCAAACTTCGAGGCAACCTCGAAATCACGTAAAATTTTCACTCGCGTATCTCTGGAAATTTCAGTACAGGATGCTCCCAATATCTTACTTTCGACCCCGAGTTCACGGCATCTAGCGAGGCCTGAATGCTAGCCTCCATCTCCCCCGAGGAGCTTCGTCCCACTAGATGCCGTCGGAACCCATGCCAAACGGGTTTAACCTTTGTATAAGCGGACATCGCTTGTGGATAACTTCTCGCAAACCGCAGTGCCGAGCGGAAAATGCACGCAACGAAACTATCTAAAGGGGTAACTTTAGGCGTAGGTCCAATTACACTTAACCTTGAGATAAAATTAGACCTGAAGTTAAGGTAAAGCTCCGAAAAATACTTTCAGAAAGCCTAGCGTAGCCTTAATAGGCGTGCTAGGGTTGGAGCCATGAGAGAAGACATGCAGTACATAAGCGGAGTAATGGACGAGTTAGACGCTATAGTCCAGGACGCATCTAGTGTTCCGATGCGCAAGGGTCTTGCGGTTGTGGACCGGTCGGACTTGCTCGTGATGCTTGACGAGTTGCGTGGTTCCCTGCCGGGTGAGCTCTCTGAGGCCGAGGCCATCAGGCGTGAGTGTGCCGAAATGGTTTCCGAGGCTCAGGAAGACGCGCGGCGTTTGATCGAGGATGCTCATAGGCGCACGGAGGATCGAGTAGAGGAGTCCGAGGTCTACCGCCGGGCGTTGCGACGGGCTGATGAAGTCACCGAGCGGGCCGAGAGGTACGCAGACGAGGTCTCGACGGGTTCGGAGGCTTACCGTGATCGCGTGATGGGTCAGTTGGAGAATTGGTTCGAGGATTCCCTGGTTTCGGTGGGTGAATCACGCCAGGAGTTGGGTGGAGTCCCCGTGCGTCCGGTGGTTCAGACGCAAGCACCAGAACCCCAGCCGATGCAGCGCGATGACCACGAGGAAGAAGACGAGCGGGGCTGGAGAGTTAGCTCCGCGTAGCCCACTCGGCGTTTCCCTCGGGATTCGCTTACTGTCGTGTCGCAGTAAAATTCAAAGGCTTTGATCCTTTGTCTCTCAAACCTCTGTAGCTCTGTTTATCTCCCCTGGTCAGTGTCGGACATTGTCTCTCCCAGGGCTTCGAGTCGGAAGTTCAGCTCGTCTAGGGAAGAGTTGAGTTCTCCGGCCATCGCTTGGGCCGCTGGTCCAGAGTCGAGCGATATGCGGACCACTCGGGTACGCAGTTCGACGAATTTCTCTATTACTCCAGATATCTCAGCGTCCGCAGCCTGAATCTTGCCTTCCAGATCCCGCGTGCTCTCGTTCTCCACGTCTTCTGGTAGTTCGTTCAAGACTTGTGCGGCTTTCTCTCGCTCCTGTGCGAGGTCCACGAGGTGGTCCGCCGCCGCGTGAAGCCTCGGAGTGGCATCTTCGAGCACTTCGCGGGTGAGTTCGTCGGACTCTTCGATGGCTCGGACGGCCTTTCGATAGACTTCGAGTGATTCTTCGACTCTGCGGCGGGTCTCGCCTCGGGGCAGCCAGCGGGCGCGGCGTTCAGGGGATATGTCTTTTGAGGGAGTAGGGTTGGTTAGAGCTCGGGAAGAGGGCCGACCTTCGAGGATTCTGCGCTCGAAGAGGGGGTCTCTGGCGGCTAGCGTTACGACTGAGGCGTAGGTGAGTATCGTCAGGGGAGCTATCCACCACAATCCGGTCGCCGCGAAGAACACGCTGCCGATGATGAGTACGAACATGTTCATAGGTCGCAGGAACGCGGCTTTGGTTACTTTGCGGCGATCCTCCGGCGAGACGTCGCGGTCACGGGGGTCAGGCACCGGAATCGGCGGTGGTCCCGTGAGGAGTAAGGCTCACGCGGCCACCGACCTTTAGAGCCAGGGCTTGGGCCGCGTTGCCCTTATTTATCGAGAGGCTCAATCGCCAGTGCGAGTCGGGGACCAGGATTAACTCTCCCGTCTGGGCCGCTCCGAAGGTCTCGACGTAGCGCACAATCATCGTTCCGTCCCCAGCATCGAGGGCGAGGGTGTCTTCATAACTGAGCCCGGATTCTGACTGCCGGATCGAGAGCCGCGCGTTGCCGAATCTGTCTACGTCCATTATCTGAGCGTCCAGTTCTCCGCCCGAAGTTTGTTCCACGTCTGGGAGCGGGAGCCTCTGGAGAGAGCCAGTGTCGATAGACTCTCCGAATTCCGTCAGGGCAACACCCGCAGCCAGATGCGCCGCCGCCGGTGCGAACACGTCGCGACCGTGAAAGGTGCTCGAAACAGGATGGATGCGATAGTCCGGGTTCGTCAGCACGACGGCCTCGGCTACGCCACCCAGGGATTCAGCGGCGGAGACCAGAAGCCCGTTGTCGGGACCTACGAAGAACGCGCCCTCTGTGGTCCGCAAGGCTATCTCCCGGCGTTCGGTCCCGACGCCAGGGTCCACGACAGCCAGAAAGACGCAGTCCTTTGGCATGTATCGGGTCGTGTGCTCCAGGATCTCCGCTCCCGCCTCGATGGCGAAGCCGGAGACGGAGTGGGTCAGGTCAATGACGGTCGTTCCCGGCGAGATGCGCGAGATCACACCCTTGCAAGTCCCCACGAAGTCGTCCGACAATCCAAAATCCGAGAGAAAGCAGATGGTTTTCATGCTCACATTATAGGGCCGGATCCCCTCTACGCGCTTCTAGCCCTTGCGCATACCGGGTTCGAGGATCTTCTTGCGCAGCCGGATGGAGTTTGGCGTTACTTCCACCAACTCGTCGCCGCCGATGTATTCGAGCGCGTCCTCCAGGGTGAGACTCCGGATCGGGGTGAGATTCAGCGCGTCGTCGGCCCCGGAAGACCGGACGTTGGTGAGCTTCTTGTTTTTGCACACGTTGACGTTTAGATCGTTCTCCCGGGCATTCTCGCCCACGACCATCCCGACGTAAACATCTGTAGCAGGCTGGATAAAGAAGCCGCCGCGCTCCTGCAGCTTCCAGATGGAGTAGGCGAACGCGCTGCCAGCTTCCATCGCCACCAGGCTACCGTTGCGCCGCGTCTTCAGGTCTCCGGCCCACGGCGCGTAGCCGTCGAAGACGTGGTTCATGATGCCGGTCCCTTGAGTCATGGACAGAAACTGCGTTCGGAAACCGAACAGTGCCCGCGATGGAATGCGGAATTCGATCCGGGTGCGCGAGCCTTGTGGCTCCATGTCCGCCAGTTTGCCCTTGCGAGCGGAGAGAACCCCGATCACGTTAGAGGCGAACTCTTCCGGAACGTCGATCACCAGATGCTCGACCGGCTCGTGCTTCTTGCCGTCGATCTCCCGCACAATAACTTTCGGGGAGCCAACCTGCACCTCATACCCCTCGCGCCGCATGGTTTCTAGCAGGATCGACAGGTGCAACTCGCCGCGTCCCGATACCTCGAACTCGTCGGGCCTAAGCTCCTCGACGCGCAAGGAGACGTTTGTCTGGACCTCCCGCAGCAGCCGGTCGCGTAGGTGGCGGGACGTAACGTACTTGCCTTCCAGCCCCGCAAACGGGCTCGTGTTCGGTTGCATGACGATGCTCACCGTCGGCTCATCCACCGTGATGATTGGCAGCGCCGACGGGTCTGCGAGATCCGCGACCGTCTCCCCGATCTGGGCGTCTTCTATCCCGGATAACGCTACGATATCTCCCGCGCTCACTTCTTCAGCCTCGATGCGCTGGAGACCGAGGTGTGTGAACGGCTGAGCTACGCGAGTCTTGGTCATCGTGCCGTCCTTGTGCATCAGGTTGACGAACTCCCCTCGACCAACCTTTCCACGCCGCACCCGGCCAACCACGATGCGCCCCAGGTACTCAGAGTAATCCAGGTTCGTGACCACCATCTGGAACGGTTCATCCAGAGACACTTCCGGGGGTGGTATCTGCTCCAGGATCGTCTCGAACAGCTCCTTCATGTCTTCGCGGGGCTCGGCGAGATCTGTGAAGACCTTGCCCTCGCGGGCGATGGCGTAGAGGATCGGGAAGTCGAGTTGCTCGTCCGTCGCGCCGAGATCCGCCATCAAATCGAAGGTAAGGTCCACTACCTCTTCGGGACGGGCATCCTGGCGGTCGATCTTGTTTATCACCACGATTGGCTTGAGGCCGAGTTCGATGGCTTTGCGCAGAACGAAGCGCGTCTGGGGCATTGGGCCTTCCGCCGCGTCCACGAGGAGCAGGCAACCATCGACCATGCCCAGCACCCGCTCGACTTCGCCGCCGAAATCCGCGTGTCCGGGGGTATCGACTATGTTGATCTTGACCCCCCCGTACTCGATCGCCGTGTTTTTGGCGAGGATCGTGATGCCGCGTTCTTTTTCGAGGTCGTTGCTGTCCAGGGCTCGCTCGGAGATCTCCTGTCCATGTCCAAGCTCTAGCGTCTGAGTGAGCATTCCGTCGACCAGAGTCGTCTTGCCGTGGTCTACGTGCGCTATGATGGCGATGTTGCGATATTCCATGTGTTCTCCCAATCGGTTTCGTCTTACCGCGACATCGACACCCCGCGAAACTCATCCGTAGAAAGTCTCCAGGCAAAGAAAATGGCCCTGCGGCGCGGGCACTCGAATGCAGATTGTACCGCAAGACGCGCCGCCTTCGCGGTTTTAGTCGGCTATGGGGCCGGAGCTTTTGCCCCGAAGCTTCTGAGCGGCGTAGTAGCCTTTTATCCCTGCCCGCGCCAACGGGCCTTTGACGGGGTGGAGATCCCGCTCGTGAGCACCAACGTAACTCTCCTCATGCCCGCCGAACTTCTTCTTGAACTGATATACGCCCCACAGAGGATCTCCCTCCCGAGGCTTGCACGGTCCCCACATGTCGTAGCGCTGAGCTCCAGCCTCCCGCGCTACGTCCAGAACCGCGAATTGCACCGCGTAGGAAGCGTACAAGTTGTCGCTCTCCGCCGCTGAAGCACCGTAAAGATAGTACGCTTCCTCGCCAAACGTCAGCACGACCGCACCCGCCAGCAGCCGATCTTCGCCCTCCTTGCGAGCCACGATCAGATGGGCGGGCAAGCTCGCCAGAAAATCCCGGTAGTAGTCGCGGGATCGCAGCGCGAAATCCTGCCGCGAAGATGTCTCTTCCAGCAAATCCAGAAAGACTTCGAGATCCTGCTTCGGAGCGTCTGAAGGACCGGCTACAACACCTTCCCGTCCCGCACGCCGCACACCGTAGCGCGTGTCCTTGGGGAGTGCCTTCAACTGCTCCTCTGCGTCTCCCAGGACTTCGAGAATGCGCGTACAGCGCGGCTGCACGGAGCTTTCACTCCGCGTAAAGCCATCCGTTTCGACGAGAAGATCCTGCTCCCTACGAGGCTCTACCCTGATAAGCACGGCGCCGCTCCTGCGGGCGTGATCCGATACTGCAGTCGTGGCCTCGTCGAACAGTTCATCTGAGCAGACGGGGCCGTGTGGGACGTAGGCCAGTGCGCCCAAGCCCGGTATAGGCAGGTCTTTGAGAAGCACTTGGGCGGCGGCTGTGCCATTGTCGTTTATGAGGCGTAGAGGACGCCAGCCGTGACGCTCACGAAATTCGCCCCACTCCCAGGACTGCAGGACGCCGCCGCCGAGAGCTTCCACGGCGCGGTTCCACAATTTCCGGTCTTGGGTTTCTCTAAAAACGACCTTACCTCCGAGTTGAATACAAAGAATGTCCAGCAGCGAGTGTTTCGCTACCGGACACGATTATCCTGGAAGGTCAGGCGGTTATCAACGGGGGGCGCCGAGGCCGAGGGATTGAACCATCAGGCGGAAGTCTTGTGGGCGGCTTGCGACCTGTAGGGCTTCCTCGTAGCCGATGCGATCTTCTTCGATCAATTTCAAGAGGGCTTGGTCGAAAGTCTGCATTCCGTAGTATTCGCCCTCAGAGATGGCTGTCTGGATCTGGCCGGTCTGCGTGGGGTCCATAATGAAGTCCTGGATGCGTCCGGTGGTTACCATGATCTCGCACGCCGCTACTCGCCCGCGGCCATCTTTTAACCGGATGAGACGTTGTCCGATGATCCCTCTGAGAGTCCCCGCGAGCATCGTGCGAACCTGCGCCCGCTCGTGCGGCGGGAAGAGGTCAATCATGCGGTTGACGGTCTCCGTCGCGTCCAGCGTATGCAGCGTGCTGAGGACGAGGTGCCCGGTCTCAGCGGCCGACAAAGCGATCTGAGCACTCTCCGCGTCTCGAATCTCACCGATCAATATGACATCCGGGTCCTGCCTGAGAACTCGCCGCAAAGCCCGCCCGAAAGAAACCGTATCCGTGCCAACCTCACGCTGGTTGATAATGCTCTTGTCGTCCCGGTGCAAGAACTCTATGGGATCCTCGATAGTAACGATGTGCTTCGAGGTCGTTCGGTTCAAGAGGTCCAGCATGGACGCCAATGTGGTGGATTTACCACTACCCGTTGTCCCTGTGACCAGAATGATCCCTCGCTCCTCGTAGGAGAGTTTCTTTATGGCCTCAGGCAATCCGAGTTCCTCAAACTTAGGCACCCCAAACGGAATAAACCTCATGACGATGGATGTGGACCCCCGCTGCTTGAAAGCATTCACTCGGAACCGGCCCACTCCCCTCACGGAATACGAGAAGTCCGCCTCGCCCTCCTCCTTATACTCCCCAACCACTTCATCGGGAATGATCTCGTGTAAGACCCGATCTGTATCCGACGGACTCAGAACTTCCTGCTCCGGCAAACTGTTGAGCAAGCCGTCCACCCGAAACATCGGTGGCGCACCGACTTTCAGATGCAGGTCACTCCCTCCCAACTCCACCAATTTGCTTACCAAAGCGTCGATAGTATTGGTCTCTAACACCAGCGGTCCCCTTCCCTGCTTAACAACGACCTTTAATTGTCTTAACTATTATCGTCCCGTCATCAGCTTCACTTTAGTATCCCGCTGAAATAGCGGATTCTAAACAATAACTCCATCTCAACCTTAAACTAACCTAACCTTCTACTAATGGTTGATGCAAATTTTATTGGGCGTTTGCATCAGGATCAAATATCAAGATGTGGTGGAGAGTCGTTGAGGGTTGGCGGCATATCGTGGATAGAAGTTTGGATAGCTTGAATATCCTTTAGGTATAAGGATTGTGGTGGGGTTGCGCGTTGTGCTGGCGGATGTTAGATATGCGTATTGACTGGTTCCGGCGACCTGTGACTTGGATGAAGTCGGGGTTTATAGTTGGGATCCGTCACGGGACCTCACCGACGGGGAGGGGTGGTGAGGTCCCGTTTCATGGCTTCTTGATGGGAGAAGCCCGGCGCGCCCGGTCGGAGGATCGGGCGCTTTGTTTTAGGCGAAGATTGGCTCGGCGGTGCTAGCGTAGGCTGTCAGCCAGTGGAGGTCTTCCTCGGTGAATGGCTCGGAGGAGTTTCGGGAAGCGTAGACGACTCCCACGGTGTGCTCGCCGCGCATTACGGGGACGGCGAGCGAGTTGGCCCAGCGAGTATTTGTCCGGGCCTGGGGGAGTCGACGCGGGCCGGTTACAGTAAGGGTTGGGTGAGAAGTTTTCGCTACCAACTCGACTACGCTCCGGTCAGCGGTGGTGAGAGCGTTGTCTGCTGCGGAGCGAGTTAAGGAGAGCAGTTCGGGTAGTTGCACGAAGTCCACTCGGTCGGCTTTGAGTTCGTTGCGGATGCCTTCGGAGATTTCCTTTGGTGGGAGTGTGGGATCCAGGCTGCTTGGTAGCGAAGGTCGGAAGATCAGTCGGGAGGAGAGAAAGAAATTTACGCCCGTCGCGGCCACGATACCAAGGAAGTTAAAGAGCACGTAGTAGGGAAAAGCGTCGGAGACGTATTTGATCAGGGGGTAGAACACCGCGAAGTTCGCGCCGATACCCATGATCGCCACCGGGTACGCCAGGGCGCCACGCAGCAAGAAGTGGATGCGGCTCGAGTGCCGAATGTCGCGCCACGTAAAAGCGTTGTTCAGCAGGAAGTTGCTCAAGATGGAGAGTCCCACGGCGAACATCCAGGCGATCACCTTCTGGGCGTTGAAGTACTCAGCCAACGTGATCAAGACGGCATTGTTGACCAACACCCCGGAAGCTCCGACCAGAGCGAACTTCCAAAATCGACCCGCTGACGGAACATACAGAAACAGGCTCATGATGTGCATGAGGTACTCCAAGCCTTGTTTCATGCTCGCCTTCGAGACTCCGGCGTTTCTAGCCTGGAACTCGAACGGTACTTCGACCACCTTCATCTCCGGCGCGCAGACGAGGATCTCCAGCAGAATCTTGAACCCTGTCGGACGAAATTGGATCCCGCTGATCGAATCGCTCCGCACCAGAAAGAACCCGGTCATGGGATCGCTAGTCTTCCGAGCCTCCCTGAAAACAACCTGAGCCAGATACTTGCTCCCAACCGACACAGCCCGCCGCACCGGTCCCGACAGCCCCTCGTAGCCGCCACCCGGCGCGTACCGGCTTGCAACCACGACATCCGCCTCCGACGACTCAGCGACTTCTAGCATCTCGCGCAACTTATCCGGCGGGTGCTGGAGATCCGCATCCATCACGCAGATGTACGCGCCCCGCGACCCGCCCGCAGCTTCTATCCCAGCGGTGACGGCGGTGGAGAGACCACCTTCACGCTCCGCGTCTACGCGGTGAATCAGGGCAATTCGCTCATCGTCGTCGGCGAGCTTCTGTATGACTTTTGGTGTCTCGTCGGTAGAATCGTCGACGAAGAGCACCCGATAGTCGATCCCCGCAAGGCTCGCGCCGACCTCGCTTACAAGCCGAGAGACATTCTGGGCTTCGTTGCGCGTTGGCACCACGACGGTTAGCGCCGGTCCAGCCGCCGCATCTCTTCGACCAATCCCGCTGCCTGTGCTCAATGTGCGCTTCTCCACTCCCACGATCGCACTAGGCTAACATACACCGCAAATCCAACAAAACCACAATCGGAGGCAACCACATCTCAGAGACCACCAAAGACCACAAACGAGCCCACGTCTTTATCACCGGAAGAGTCCAGGGTGTCTTCTTCCGAGACTCTACTCGTCAACAAGCCAATCGCCTCGGCCTAACCGGATGGGCCACAAACCTCCCCGACGGTCGCGTTGAAGCGGTCTTCGAAGGCCCGGAGGATGCCGTCCGCGAAGCAGTCGATTGGTGCGCCTACGGCCCGGAGCAAGCCCACGTCGACGATGTATCCACAGAATACGAACCACCCGAGAACCTTTCTGGATTCGAGGTCCGTTGAAACCCAAACACGCCATCCCATCCAATCTCGACAAACTACTCCAGCGCGAAAACATCCGAGTAACCGGCCACCGCGAGATCCCAAACGCCACCCAATACGACCTAGCCCGCTTAAACGACACCGCAAAACTAAACGTCTACCACACGGGAAAGGTATCTACTGGAGGTAAAGCTTCAAAATTGCGAGAGATTCTGGAAGGTTGGCGAACGTCCAGCGGCGGTGGAAAAGTCGGTAGCTCGAAAGCCATAACGAAGACCGGAGCTTCTCAATCCGGACCACTCCTTGAAGGCACGCCTCGTCTCGGTATCGACGAGGCAGGTAAAGGCGACTACTTTGGGCCAATTGTCTGCGCGGGAGTGCGGATATCCGGTGTAGAAGCGGCGCAAAAGCTCAAAGAGATAGGTGTCAGGGATTCTAAGGACCTCTCGCTCGCGCAGGTGAGACGGATGGCCGAACGCATCTCAGAAGCCGTAGGAGATGGGAATTTCGACATCTTATGCCTCTCGCCTCGCGAGTATGAGGAGCGACGCTCGGCGGCTGGAAACGTTAACAAATTGCTCGGCGAGGTTGATACTGAAATTATACGTAAACTTTCAGTAGAGGTTGAGGTCGTTGTGGTGGATCAATTCGCGCCTGCTGCTCGGTCCTATGTGGCTCATTCGGTGCCGAAGGGCGTGCGGCTGGAGGTTCGGACAAGGGCGGAGGATGACGCGGCGGTTGCGGCGGCCTCTATTGTGGCGCGGGCTCGGCAACTTGAGGAGATGGACCGGTTGTCGAAGGAGGTTGGGTTCAAGCTGCCGCTTGGGGCCACGCATGTAGTTGGGGCTGGGAGGCGGGTCTATGACGAGGGAGGGATGAAGAGACTGCGGGATCTCGCTAAGGTAAGCTTTAGGACGACGGAGCGGGTAACCAAGAGTGGGGGATAGAGGCTTGATCGACCTTCGCAGTGACACGGTGACGAAACCAACGGACGAGATGCGCCAGGCGATGGCCGCCGCGCCGGTTGGGGATGACGTTTTCGGCGACGATCCCACAGTGAACCAGCTCGAAGAGCGTGTAGCGGAGATGCTCGGCAAAGAGGCCGCCATCTATGCGCCATCTGGAACCATGACCAACCAGATCGGGGTCTACGTCCACACTACCGGTCGGGGCGACGGCATCATCCTCCACGAAGAAGCTCACATCTTCTTCTACGAGGGGGGTGCTCCGGCGATCCTCTCGTCCGTCCAGACCCATACGTTACCCGGTGAGAACGGTGTCCTGTCGCCCGAAACCCTAAAATCGGCTGTCCACGGAGAGAATGTCCATCATCCGCGCCAAAAACTCCTGTGCTTGGAGAACACGCACAATCGAGCCGGTGGCAAGGTGTATCCGTTTCAAGACTTCGCCGCCGCTTCCGAGGCAGGCCGCGAGCTAGGACTGAAAGTTCATCTGGATGGCGCGAGACTCTTTAACGCGGTGGTCGCTACTGGCGTATCGGCCAGGGAATGGTGTGAGCACGTCGATACCGTCTCCGTCTGTTCCTCGAAGGGACTTGGAGCACCGGTGGGATCGCTGCTCGCCGGGGATGCTGAGACCATACGGGAAGCCCGCCGCGCTAGAAAAATTTTCGGCGGCGGGATGCGGCAGGCGGGGATCATCGCCGCCGCATCCCTATACGGGTTCGAGAACAACGTCGAGCGGCTCGCCGAGGATCACACCCGAGCCCAACGACTCGCCACTGGCCTTCGCGAAGCCGGTTTCACGGTCGAACCGCCAGAGACCAACATTGTGATGGTGGACTCCGAAAACCCCGGCAGTCTGCAGGAGGCACTCGCCCGCGCCGGTGTCCTCGTCACAATGGGCCGGGCCGGGGCGATACGGCTCTGCACCCACCTGGATGTATCCGACGAAGATATCGAAGCCGCTGTCCAGGCCGGAAGCCAGATAGCCACCGAAGCTCTCTGAAACCGCCCGCCGCCAGAATAGAGAAAGTCCCCGCCGAAGCCCTGGCCGCGCCAATGGATTTTCTGGGGAGAGTCCTCAGAGACAACGAGCCTCCGCCCGAAGTTTTCATGACGGAGTTTCAGGCATCGGTCGCACGCGGCGAGATAGCCGTTTTCGCGGCTCGTTCCGGCGACGGAGTGGTGGGAGTCGCCACCGTTCATTATCGTTTCAACGTATCCGTCGGTGGGCGATTGGCTAGCATCGAAGAGCTGCACGTGCGCCTGGAGGACCGGGGCAAAGGGCTCGGACGTGCTCTGCTGGGAGCCGCGATCGAGGACTGCGCGAACCTCGGCATCTCCTATATCGAAGTCCAGACCGACGACCCAGCGAAGGATTTCTACACAGCCTGTGGCTTCGAGGCCGAATCAGAGGTTCGGGTCATGTCGTTATCGAACGCGCTGTGAGATCGTCCATTCTGAAAGACTCTGACAGGCTGAAACGTTCTAAAACTCAAGTATCTGGTACACGGAGATCTCGCGGAAGTTTAGATCTTCGTAGAATTTTCGAGCGCGACTATTGCGAGCCGCCACTTGCAGCGTAATGCCGTTCGCACCTTTATCCATCGCCCACTCGCGGCAGGCGGCGAGTAGGGTGCGACCGATGCCGAAGCTGCGGAATTCGGGTAGGACGTATACGTCTTCGACGGAGGCCCAAGTCCTGGCGTCGAACGCAAGCGAGCCCTCGCGAATCTCACCGGAGGCGAAACCGACGATCTCACCGGCGACTTCGGCCACAAAGAGCCGGGAGAATCCGCCCGCTGCGAGATCTTCGAGAAAGCTCCGCATGGTCTTCTCCGCGTCCGGGGCGGTCGTGTAGACGGTGTCGTAGGTGGTGTGCTCCTCCGCGCTCATTACCCAGAGTCGAGCGGCGGCCCGTGCGTCACCTCGCTTTCCGGTACGGACGATGAACTCATCGGCATTCATAGCGTAATCCTACCGGATTAAGTTTGTAGTTGAGGGCATGGAGTCTTTTCGGCGGTTATTATCGGAGGATGAGGGATCGGAGAAGCGATACGGGTAGGTTTTGGGAAGTCGACGCGGCTAGAGGAGTCGCTATTCTGATGATGGTCCTCTACCACTTTATGTACGACCTGGATACTTTCGGTGGGTACGGTATCGAGTCAACGTCTGGGTTCTGGTCGCTGTTCGCCGATGCTACGGCCACGTTGTTCCTCTTTCTCGTAGGGGTTTCGGTCGTTATAAGCGCGTCGAAGTCCGGTGAAGGCCGAGGCGGTTTCGGCAAGTTTCTCTGGCGAGGAGCGCGGACTTTCGGGTATGGCATGATCCTGACGCTCGTGACTTGGGTGCTCGGGATGGGGCTCATAGTGTTCGGGATACTGCATTTGATCGGGGTCTGCATCATCCTCGCGTATCCGTTTCTGCGGCACGGCTTCTTGAGCCTCGTTACGGGCCTCGCCGTGATCGCAACCGGAGCCTGGTTGATGGCCCAAGACTTTACGACGCAGAGTCCGTTTCTCCTGCCCTTCGGCATCCCACCGCAGGGTCTTTTTATGCCAGATTACCGACCACTGCTGCCGTGGTTTGGCGTTGTGCTGCTGGGAGTATTCGTAGGTAATTTGGTTTATGGACAGAGCAAGCGCCGGGCAATGCGAACCCCGTATCTTGCACGACCGCTCGGCTTTCTGGGGCGTTGGTCGCTCGGGATATATTTGGTTCATCAGCCAGTGCTCATCGCGGCTCTCTCAGTGCTTGGGGTGATCGAACTATGAGCTTGAGTCTTTCTGTTTGACCCGCGCTGATGTATAGTTGCTGCTGTCGTAGTCGGGAGATTGTCTTTCCGGGAGGTGGATTTAAGAGAAAAAGCATCGTGGTCGATAACTGAGTAGATTCGACGGGACTGTCGTATTTGCGAGGTACAAAGAGAAGAGCAAGAAAGCGCCAGAACTCCCTGCGAGGGAGTTGACGAGGTAGACGTTCATCGAATTATTCGGCGGGTGCGTCTCGGTTTCTAGGGCGGTCGTGAGGATGACGACAAATTCCGGTGGTGACACCGGGGACAAAGCTTCATCCCAGCCCTGTAAACGTCTGTATCTCTCTTTGTCCTGCTCCAGTCTTTGTCGTGGACGAGTTCGTGAGAAGGAGAAGATATGTGCGGAATAGTTGGTTACGTAGGCAAAGAGCGGTGCGTCGAGGTTCTGATGGAAGGCTTGCGACACCTGGAGTATCGGGGTTACGACTCGGCGGGGCTCGCCCTGAACATGCCGGAAGATGGAAGTATTCAGCCGATTAAAGGCGTTGGTCCGCTGGACAATCTCGCCGGAGTTGTCGGACAGCTCAACGGGGAGCTCTCCAAAGTTCGGGCCGGTGTGGGACACACGCGCTGGGCGACGCATGGCCGCCCGAACGAGACGAATACGCATCCCCATATCGGCGGCGGTGGCACGGTCGCCGTGGTCCACAATGGCATCGTCGAGAATCACGAGGAGTTGCGGTCTGAGTTGGAGGGCCGAGGGCGTGAGTTCAGCTCCGAGACCGACACCGAGGTCATAGCGCACCTGCTCGCGGAGAAGGTCGAGGAGGGTGTCTCGTTGCGGGAGGCTCTGTCCGAGTCGCTGATGCGGCTTGAAGGCTCGTTCGCGGTGGCGGCGGTCAGCGTGCGGGAGCCGGATACGGTCGTGGCGGCCCGGCATCAGAGTCCGCTCGTGGTTGGGCTCGGCGAGGGGGAGAACTTTCTGGCGAGCGCGGTTCAGGCGTTGCTTGGGGAAACGCGGGAGTTTCTGTTGGTGGAAAACGATGAGATCGTGGAGATCACCGATTCGAGCGTCGAGTTGTTTACGCTGGCGGGCGAGCCCCTGGAGCGGGAGCCGTTCGCGGTGGACTGGGACGCGGACGCCGTCGAACTCGGCGGCTACGAAGACTTTATGCTCAAGGAGATTCACGAGCAACCCGCCGCCCTCGGCGCGACGCTTCTGGGACGTATCGGTGTGGATGGCGATGTGGACCTCTCGGAGATGACCATCAACCTATCGGACATTGACCGGGTCGTGGTGGTGGCCTGCGGTACGGCGCTACACGCCGGGCTACTCGGAAAAAACGCTATCGAGAAATTCGCCCGCGTCCCTGTGGAGGTCGCTGTTGCGAGCGAGTACCGTTACTCCGACCCGATAGGCGACGAGCGTACGCTCGTTATAGCCATAAGCCAGAGCGGTGAGACGAGTGACACCCTGGCGGCCGTCGAGTCGGCACAGAAATTCGGGGCTAAAATCTTGGCGATCACCAACACTCAGGGCTCGCTGCTTACTCGTGAAGCCGACGCGGTACTGCTCACCAAAGCGGGACCGGAAATAGCCGTAGCGTCGACCAAAGCCTTCGTTACGCAGGTAGCTATCCTGGATCTTCTGGCGCTGGAGTTTGCTCGGGTGCGCGAGACGCTCTCTCGTGAGGACCGCGAGGAGTTGGGCCGAGGTTTGAGGCTTGCGCCAGAGAAAGTCGAGGAGGCGCTCGGAATGTTGGAAGGTCGCATTCAGCCCGCCGTGGACGTTTTCGAGGAAGCCCGGTGCTCGTTGTTTTTGGGGCGTGGAGCCTTATATCCGGTAGCGATGGAAGGTGCATTGA
Organism: Rubrobacteraceae bacterium; assembly: GCA_041747155.1. Classification (GTDB taxonomy): domain Bacteria; phylum Actinomycetota; class Rubrobacteria; order Rubrobacterales; family Rubrobacteraceae; genus JACDDK01. Next base: position 7,734 of record JBGTFQ010000031.1, on the reverse strand, counting down.
AGCTCAAGGAGATCAGCTACCTCCCCTCCGAAGGGTACCCCTCCGGGGAGATGAAGCATGGCCCGATAGCCCTCGTGGACGAACACTGCCCCGTCATCGCCATCCTTGGCGAAGGACTCACCCGCGATAAAACCTTCTCCAACGTGGAGCAGACCGTAGCTCGTGGCGCGAACGTCATCGTTGTGGGCCGCGAAGACGACTCGGAGGCTCAACGAATTGCAAAAGCCACGCTCCCCGTGCCGAAGTCGTCGGAGTTCATCTCTCCCCTCGTAGCGAGCATCCCGCTGCAGCTTCTCGCTTACGGAGTAGCAAAAAGCCGTGGACTCAACGTAGACAAGCCCCGCAACCTAGCCAAGAGTGTGACTGTGGAGTAGGTTTATGCGCAAGCACTGGGCTTTGCGACACCCAGTAGTTTTGTAATAATCTGGCAAAGAGAGGCCGCTAGTATGGACCCTCAACTTTATTTGTTTCTAGTGGCCTCGCTGGTCGTGATCTTGGCGCCGGGACCAGACAATATATTGGTGCTTACTAGAGGGATCACGATGGGACGCAACGCGGCTATGATCTCGGCTGCGGGTGCCAGCGTCGGTCTTGTGTGTCACTCCGTTTTCGCGGCGGTTGGTCTCTCCGCCCTGCTCTCGCAGTCGGCGGTGGCGTTCTCGGTTGTCAAGTACGCGGGGGCGGCGTATTTGATCTACATAGGTATCAAGGCTTTTGCTAGCAAGGAGATCGTCGTATTGCCGGACAATTCTCCACGGACGGGGATGAGAAAGGTTTTCTCTCAGGCGGTTGCTTCTAACGTCCTGAACCCTAAGATTGCCGTGTTCTTCTTAGCGTATCTGCCGCAATTCGCGAACGGTAGCCCGAGCGGCCTGCGGCTCCTGGCGCTCGGCCTTTTATTCGCGGCGCTGACGTGGGTGCTCTTCAGCGTATTCGGATACTTCTCCGGCTTTCTGGGGGGCAAGATATCCAGTCGTCCCACTTATAGCAGAGCCTTGAATCGCATCACCGGCGGCGTACTGGTGGCCCTCGGGCTGCGACTCGCCTTGCAGGAGAGAGTCTAGAACTCAGCGAATGACGGTTATGGCGGCGGGTTCGATGCGGAAGCTCATCGGGAGGCGGCCCCAGACCTCGCCGTCTAACTGAACGGGTACGTCGGAGCCGGGGGCGCGGGCTCGGAGTTCTTTGGACTTGACGGATTTTACGGATTTATCGAGCGGACTGCGGGCCAGAATGCGGGTAAAGACATCCGCCCGGAACAGGGTGCTTACCCGCTCCACTAGTACGATCTCGAAGCTGCCGCTGGTAAGTGAGGCGTCCTCGGCGCTCTGAAGCTCGCCGCCGTAGTAGCGACCGTTGGCGACGATGACGAATTGGGCTACGTAGATGGTGTCGCCGTCGATTATGTGGAGGTTTGGGAGATCCCCTTCAAAGTAGACTTTTAGAGCCGCCAGCGGAAAAGCGAGCATCTTGAGGTATCGCTTGACGCCGGGGGTCACCTCGTTTACCACGTTCGCGTCGAAGCCCATGCCCGCCATCAGCATGAAGCGTCGCTCGACATCTTTGGAGTCTTTAGCGACACCGATGTCCATCTGGATCGGTTTTCCAGTAAGGACGCGCTTGCAGGCTTCGTGGGGGTCCAGCGGTATGCCCAGCTCCCGCGCCAGCACGTTAGCCGTACCGAGTGGGATGACTCCCAGGGTCGCCCCTTTCGACATCCCGTTTACGACCTCGTTAACCGTGCCGTCGCCTCCGGCGGCTACTATGAGCCGGTCACCGGCCTTTGTGGCAAGCTCGGTTGCGTGATTCGGTTGTTCCGTGTTGAGTACCTCGACTTCCATGCCGCCTTTTCGGAGCGTGTCGGCGTGGCGTTCGAGGAACCCTTCGTCGGCGGCGCGGCCCGAGTTGGGGTTGCCGATGATTACTGCTTCGGTTTGTTTAGCGATGCTTTCCATAGCGTCTACTATAGCCGTTTTGCACGACTTGTAATCTGCCGTAACATAGTGGGATGGATAAACCCGATAAAAATATTGAAGAGCGTCTGAAGAACTTCGTCGTACCCGAGATTGGGGTGGATGTCGTGGATGTGGAGCGGATGAGGTTTGCGTTGGAGCGGACGCCGCGCATCCGTCAGCGGTTGTTTACGGATGCCGAGATCGCTTACTGCGAGAAATATCGCTTCGCTGTTCGGCACTTCGCCGGACGCTGGGCCGCCAAAGAAGCCGTCACGAAGGCTTTGGGGTGCGGTTTGATCCAGTGGAACGGCGTCGAAGTGTTCCGTAAGCCGAGACAAGCTCCGACCGTCCGGATCTCCGGCAAGATCAAAGCCTTCGCCGATCTCGTAGGCGTGCGCGAAGAGGACCTCTCTATCTCCATAACCCACTCCGAACTCTCAGCCGTAGCCGTCTGCATTATCCGCCGGGGCGACCGACCAAAACCCGAATGAAGCTCTACACCGCCGAAGAGATGACCGCCGCCGATAAGACCGCTCAGTCTCTGGGCATCCCCGGCGGTGTCCTGATGGAGCGAGCCGGAGCCGCGATGGCCGCCGAGATATTGACCCGCTATCCACCGCGTCGTCTACGCCGAGCGTTAGCCGTCTGCGGCGGCGGAAACAACGGCGGCGACGGCTTCGTCGTGGCCCGCGAGTTGCACCGGGCGGGCGTTCGAGTCGACGTCATCGTTACCAAAGACGAATACTCCGGGGATTCGGCGACGAATCTCGAAGCCCTGCGAAACCTCGGCGTGGCTATCCACGACCCCGAGATGCTGGACGAACTTCTTGACGGAGCGAGTCTCGTTGTGGACGCGCTGCTTGGAACCGGTTTCACGGGGGCTGTGCGGGAGAAAGAAGCTGGACTGATCCGTCAACTCAACTCAGCCGAGGTGACGACAGTATCGGTGGACGTGCCCTCGGGCGTGAATGGCTCGACTGGCGAGACAGCGGGAGAAGCTGTGCGAGCTGACCTAACAATCTGCGCTCACGCGGCGAAAGTGGGATGTGTCATCTCACCCGGAGCCGAACACGCCGGTGAAGTGGCAGCCGTTGAGATCGGCATTCCACCGGAGGCCGAAAGTTTCTGGCCGTCCGTAACGTTGGCCGACCGGGACGATCTCCGAGGTCTAATCCCGAGAACCACGACTTCATCGCACAAGTATTCGGCGGGAGCTGTTCTAGTTGTGGCGGGCGCCCGGCGTATGACCGGAGCCGCCGTGATGAGCGTGGAGGCCGCGCAGCGTGCCGGTTGTGGAATAGTTTTCCTCGCGACTCCAGAGAGCGCGGCATCCGCACTGGACCTGAAGCTAACCGAGACGCTCGTCCACGGAATGCCCGAAGACGAATCTGGCTACATGAGCCCCGATGCGCTGGAAGACATCTTGAAACTAGCTGAGAGAGCTTCCGCGTTGGTTGTGGGACCGGCTATTGGCACGGGAGAGAAGAGCCAGTCGCTCGTCGAGGGGATTTTGCAGGAGGTAGAAGTCCCGGTAGTGTTGGATGCCGATGGGATCACAGCCCTCGCTGGCAGCGACGCTATCTCTCGCCGCGAAGCTCCTACGGTCATCACGCCGCACACTGGTGAACTCGGGCGATTGCTTGGCACGAGCGCGAAGGAAGTATCCGCCGAACGTCTGAAAAGCGTGCGACGGGCGGCGGAGGAGCATGGCTGTTGCGTGTTGCTCAAGGGGGCCGACACTATAGTGGTCGATGGGGACGAGATATCCGTCAACTCGACCGGGAGTGTCGCGCTCGCGACGGCGGGAACTGGAGATGTGTTGTCCGGTGTGATCGGGGCTTTGCTCTCCCGGGGCTCCAGTCCGTTCGACGCGGCTCGCATCGGCGCCTGGGCGCATGGCCGGGCCGCGCAACTCTGGTTGGAGAAGACTGGCTGGCCTGCAGAGAGCCTCATCGCTACGGATCTTCTGTCCCACGTGCCGGATGCTATCGGGGAGTTGCTGTAGAGAGCGTTTTTGGATGTAGTATGTTGGGGTGAGAGTCGGGATGAGCATTTCGAGCGCAGACGGAGGATGGAGTATTGGATCAGACGGACATCAGAGAGTTGAAAGTCGCGGACATCATGCAGTCGGGGTGGCCGACACTCGAACCTGAAGGAACCGTCGAGGATGTCATCAAGCTCTTCGCCGAGAACGGAATCTCTGGTGCGCCCGTGGTTCGGGAGGGTGAGCTTGCTGGAATCGTGACCGAGGGGGATTTGATCTTCCGGGACGCCGATATAAAGAGCCCCGGATTTCTGGACATTCTGGGCGGCATGATCCCACTAGGAAACTGGGACGAATACCAACGCGAAACTCTGAAAAGCGCCGCCGTAACCGTCGAACAGGTAATGACCACGGACCCCTTCACCATCCTTCCGAGCGCGACCCTCACCGAAGCCGCGACTATCATGGCCGAAGAGCGGATCAAACTTCTCCCCGTAGCGGAGGACGGAGTTCTTCGTGGTGTAGTCACCCGAATGGACATCCTAACGCTGCACGTCCTAAAGCCCCGCCGATAATCGACGTGGACGCCGCCCGAACTCCGAGCCGAACGTGGGCGGAGATCGACCTCTCGGCGATCCGGCACAACGTCCGGCTTCTTAAGCAACGCGCCGCCAATACTGACCTGATGGCTGTCGTAAAGGCCGATGCCTACGGTCACGGAGCCGTCGAAGTCTCCCGAGCCACGCTCAAAGCGGGAGCCGATTCCCTGGCCGTCGTGACCGTCGAGGAAGGGACGCAGCTTCGTGATGCTGGGATCGACGCGCCAATTCTCGTCTTCACGGATTTACTGCTGGATCGGCTATACCTCGCCGAAGCTCAGAACCTCACGGTGACGGCTCACTCCATCCAGAGCGCGAAACTCATAGCCCAACAGCCGGATCTCAAAGCACACCTGAAAGTGAATACGGGCATGAACCGTTGGGGAGTCGAACCGGATGAAGTCGGCGTGGCGATGAAAGTGCTCGGGGATCAACTCACCGGCGTCTACACGCATTTCGCTTCCGCCGACGAGGACGAAGCCGCGACGAAAGCCCAGATCTCGACGTTCGACAAAGTCCTCTCCGCTCACTCTCTCGGCGACGTGCTCGTCCACGCATCCAACTCCGCTGCGACGCTCTGGCATCCGGCGGCCCGGTACGACTGTGTGCGGCCCGGCGTGTCAGTGTATGGCCTGCATCCAGCGAATGGTGACGCGGCTGAGGAAGACCTTCATCCGGCCTTGAGCCTCAAGAGCTACGTGGCGGCGGTGCGCGAGCTTTCACCAGGGGAAGGAGTCTCCTACGGTTTGACGTTTCGGGCGCGGGAGCCGATGTTCGCGGCGACGGTTCCGGTCGGGTACGCTGAAGGATATCGACGGACGGGTTCTGGGGAGGCTCGGGCACTGATCGGCGGGCTCCGGCGGCCATTGCTCGGGCGGGTTACGATGGATGCTTGCGTCTTTGGGATCGACTCGTCGGTTGCGATAGGGGATGAAGTCGTCCTGATCGGGGGTCAGGGAGAAGATAGCATTGGAGCGAATGAAGCCGGACGGTGGGCCGGCACGATAAACTACGAGATAACAACCGGCATAAACGACCGCCGGGTGGAGAGGAGATACAGCAATGTCTGAAGGATTCGACTGGCGTTCGGCACTAAGACGCGCAGCCTTGATGACTGGTTTCTACTGGCTGATCGTGTACGGGATGAGCGCTGCCTTTCCGGAGAACTTCGGCCTGTCTGGACAGAATCCGGTCAGCCTGGTCATAACGACCGTCCTCGTGTTCGTCATGTTCACGATCTTTACCGCCTTCACCGACCGGGCCCGCCGTCGTCGCGCACAGCAGCAGAACGCCAAAAACCCGGACAAGAAGTCCAACGCTTCCGGCAATTCCGAGAACGGCGCTGGCGGCGAACCCGGACCACTCAAGGGTCGTCCCAACCCAAACGCCAGCCGCAAAAAGACCCGTCGCAAGCGTTAGCATAGCCTCGCCAGCGGATATTCACGAAGCACTTCGCCCGCCCCTGGCCGCCGCCGTCCTGGACGAGTTGGTGCCGGAACTATCGCTGGCGCAGGGGATACAGCAAGGCCCGTATCATCATCTGGATGTCCGGGGTCACATCCTCGAAACTATCCGAGGCGTCGACCGCGAAATGGAAGAAAACCGCCTGGAAGCCAGAGTAAGCCCCGATATCCTGCCTAACCTTCGCGTAGCCGCCTTGCTCCACGACATCGCCAAACCCCTGACACGAGGCGAGTTCGAGGGCCGGGTATTGTTCGTCGCGCACGATTCGCTGGGCGCGAGGCTCGCCCACGACATCTGTGGACGACTTGGGCTCTCCGCCGCCTGCACCGACCTCGCCGTGACTCTCACGGCTCTGCACCTCAAGATCGGGTTTATGGAGAGTGCCCGCTCCGACCACCCGCCCGAGAGACTTGTCCGGGCCGCTGGACCATTCGGTGAAGAACTGGCTGTCTTGTGCTGGTCCGACCGCCTCGCTGCCCAGGGGCCGAAACTCAAAGAAGAACATATAGAACGGCACCGGGATCTCTGCTCCAAGTTCCTCAAGATCTACCAGGGAGCCAAACCTTCAAAGGAACCCGACTATGAAACCCTCGCCAGAGACCTCAAACTCGACATCGCCGCCGACGTTGGATACGCCGCGAGCCGCGTCCGGGCGCTCGAAGCTCGCGGCCTGAAAACGGAGGAAGCTATCCAGAGCATCCGTAGTCTGCTGCCCAAAGGGGGCATACGCTCCGGGTAGGAGGCTTTCAAAAACGCTTGTCGGGGGATAATATCCGGGAAGACACGAAGCGGCGGTGACGTATACCACCGAGTTGGGAGGAGAAAGATGGGTTTGAAACGTGCTACGCGGGATCGGTGGCTAATGGGTGTTTGTGGCGGTATTGCGCACACTTACGGCTGGAGTCCGACGGCTGTGCGCCTGGCGGTTGCTGCCTTGACGCTGTTCATTCCTGGCCCGAACGTCGTGGTGATATTGGCCTACATCGTTCTTGGGGCGATCCTACCGGAGAGCCGAGCGTACTAGAGTCGTGGCAATGGACTTCGCCGAAGCTCAGAAGGAAGCCCTGGGCTGCATCAAGTGCGGCCTCTCGAAAAACCGCACGAAAGTCGTCTTTGGCGAAGGCCCGCTAAACGCCGAGCTTCTGATAGTCGGAGAATCTCCGGGATTCAACGAGGATGCCGAAGGAAAGCCATTTCGTGGAGCGTCGGGGATGCTCCTGGATCGGCTGCTCGGTTCGATGGGGCTCGGTAGGGAAGAAGTTTATCTGACCAGCCTCGTCAAGTGTCGAGCGCCGGAGAGTCGGTCGCCCAAGCCTGGTGAGATCAGCAGTTGCCGACCCTACTTGATGAGTCAACTTGCCGCCGTGGACCCTAAAGTCGTAGTAGCGATGGGGGATCTTGCAAGCAGAGTCCTCACCGGCAGGAAAGAGGCCGTCGCCCGCATCCGGGGCCGGGCTGTTCCGCTCGATGGTCGCTATGTCTTCCCGACACTCGCGCTAACGCGGGCGTTGTACGTACCGGCGGAGCGAGCGTTTGTCATCTCGGATTTCTCCCGCATACCGGAGCTACTAGCCTCCGACCGACCCGCGACCTACGAGACCCTGAACCTCGACTTCGACGCATCCGAGCGCGAACCCCTGCAACCCGGACTCTGGTAACGCCGCCCGAAAAAGACCGGCGAACTCTAGATGAAGCCGCGCTCGAAGACTTGGCCGGTGAGATCTCCAGAATA
>JBGTFQ010000030.1:0-6439 GCA_041747155.1 Rubrobacteraceae bacterium | reverse complement strand
ATTCGAACCTCCGTAGGCGAAGCCGGCAGATTTACAGTCTGCTCCCTTTGGCCACTCGGGCACACCCCCAGCCGCGTACAGGGTTCTGCCCCGAAACGCTGGACTATGGTAGCAAAAGCCTACGACTTTTCAATACAACCGCCGTCGCGCCCTCAACAGAGCCCGGGAAGGGAGTCGAACCCCCGACCGGCCGCTTACAAGGCGGCTGCTCTACCACTGAGCTACCCGGGCAGGAAATACTCAAGGCTTCAACTTTTGACCGACCGTATTCTACCGTGAATATTGCCGGATGATCCCTATTCCAACTCACGGCGCAGATGTTCTAGTTGCCGCAACGCTTCCGGGGAGAGATGGTCCGCAACCCGCACCTTTTTAGGACGGGTCGGAGCGTGCGTTACAGCGGGCAATTCGTCGAGCAAATCGGCGAACTCGCGAGGAGTCGCCCGCGTAGCTCCCTGGGCCAGCGCCGCCCGTTGCAGCGCGAAGTCCGCACTATAAACCGTGACCGGCCCCGACAAAGTGTGTAGCAGTCGCTCTATGATGTCGTCGGCTGATTCGTTGGGTGCGCTGTAGACGGTTCGGACGGCTCCACCGGCGAGCAAGGTCTCCCGGCGCGGCTCCGGGCTACGCTGCGCGTCGAAAATTACCAGTATGTCTCGGCCTGTCCAGCCTGCGGCTTTCAGCGTGTCCCGGACTAGACGTTCCCGCGCTTCGTCGAACGATTCGGCGTTCCGGTAGCGGTCCAGAGCGCCCACGATATTATAGGCGTCCAGGATCAGGGTCACCCCCGTAGTCTCCGGGCTTCGTACAACAAGACCGCCGCCGCAACCGACACATTCAGCGACTCGACAGCACCGAACATCGGGATCGCGACTTCACCATCGCATCCCTCACGAACCAACCGTCGCACGCCTCGCCCCTCACTCCCAAGCACCACCGCCACCGGCCCCGAGAGATCCAAGTTCGGATACGGAGTACCTTCCGCCGCTGCAGCGTAGACCCAAACACCGGCCTCCTTGATGCGCTCGATAGACCGCCGCAAGTTCGTCTCCCGCGTCACACGAACATGCTCGCTCGCGCCCGCGCTGGCCTTCACAGCCGCCGCCGTCACGCCTACGGAACGATCCTTCGGGACAACGATACCGCTGGCTCCGGCTCCATCCGCCGCCCGCATAACCGCGCCCAAGTTGCGTGGGTCCGTCACCTCATCCAGCACGACAATAAGCGGAACCGGGTCGGCCATGATCTCCGCAAGCCCGGAGTACGGATACGGCTCGACCCGCGCCACCACGCCCTGATGCACGCCGCCCTTTGCGCGGTCTTCGATCTCCGTCCGGGAGACTCGCCGGACATTGACACCATGAACCTTAGCGGCCTTAGCGACTTCCCCATCGCCGACAGCGTCCAGGATCTCGAAAACTTTACGCCGACCACTCCGCATCGCCTCAATGACAGGTCGTATACCGTAGATGTTCTCCTGTTTCACTTACGCACGGCTCAGTATTGGACTTTCAGGCGTATCCTCGACCGTCCAACCGGCAGCGTTTATCTCGCCTCGTAGACGGTCGGCGGTTACCCAGTCCTTGTTTTGGCGAGCGATCGCTCTTCCGGCCACGCACTTCAGCAGGTTTTCGCCAGGGTTCCCTTCGTACCGGATATGGATACCGTCCACATCCGTTGATTGTTCCTCTAAGAGATCAAAGCCGAATATAGTCAGGGTCTCCCCCACGACTTCCGCGAGGCTGGCGAACTCTCCGGCGGTCTTTTCGGAGGCGGAGATCTCACCTCCCGCCTGATGCGCGACCTCGAAGAGACCGGCGATCACTCCGGGCGTACCGAGATCGTCTTTCATCGCAGCATCGAACCGGTCGTTCAAATCGGCGGCGAGGCTGTTAGAGGGATCTGAACTGGATCCGGAATCCTGGATCTGACGATAAAACCGAGCCAACCGCTCGTAGGAACGCCGCTTCTCCTCCAGGATCTCCTCGGAGTACTCGATTGGCTGAGAGTAGTGGCTCTGGAGCAACCACATCCGCACGGCGTTGCGCCCGTGACGCTCGACCGCCGCCTCAACGTCCAGGACATTGCCAACACTCTTCGCCATCTTGCCGCTCGCCAGAGTGACCATCCCGTGATGCGCCCAAGCCCGGACGAAGTCGTGCTCGGGATGTGCGGCAGAACTTTGCGCTAACTCGTTCTCGTGATGCGGGAAGCGTAGATCTGTGCCGCCGCCGTGGATGTCCGCACCGTTTGGCAGATGCTTTTCAACCATCGCGGAGCATTCTATGTGCCAGCCGGGGCGACCTGGACCCCAGGGACTATCCCACGCGGGTTCGCCGGGTTTCGAGGCTTTCCAAAGTGCGAAGTCCAGGGGGCTGCGCTTGTCCGAGATCGCGCCCTTCTCGGTCTCGCGCATCTCTTTGGGGCGTTGTTTGCTGAGTGCGCCGTAGTTTGGGAAGCTCTCAACGGCGTAGTAGACATCGCCGTTGCCGGGAGCGTAAGCGTGTGACGACGAGATCAGGGTTTCTATCAACGAGATCATGCCGGGTATGTGCTCGGTGGCACGAGGCTCGATGTCCGGCGGATCAACGCCCAACACCTCTAGCCGCTTGTGGAAGGAGTCAACGTAACGGTCCACTACTTCGTTCCAGGGAACGCCTTCCTCGTTGGCTTTGTCGATGATCTTGTCGTCTATATCCGTAATGTTCTGGACGAACGTAACTTCGTAGTCTCGGCTCCTCAGATACTGCGTCACCACATCCCAGAACAGCGGCGCCCGAGCGTTACCGATGTGCACGTGATCGTAGACCGTCGGCCCGCACACATAGATGCCAACCCGACCATCCTGACCGACCTCAATCAATTCGCCACTCAATGTATCCCGCACGTAGACGCTCATGCGCCTAGTCTAGCCTCTCTCGCCCGCTCTATCCGAGCCCGCGACTCCTCCGAGCCGAGTATCGCGAATAGATAACCCATCTCCGGCCCTTTGTCGCGTCCCGTCAGCGCGAGCCGCAGCGGATGCAGCAAGTCCCGCGTCTTTATCCCTGTCTCTTTGGCCCAGGCCCGCAACTCTTTGACGAAAACTCTCGCTTCGTCGAGATCAGCCATTTCACGGTCTTTTAGCTCGCTGACCGTGTAGATCAAGACTTCTTCACTCGACTCCAGCACACCATCCGCGAACCTCGCGGGATCTACTTCTCCGACCAGTTCTTCCAGCAATCGAGGAGCTTCCGTGAGGAGCCGCATGTCCTCTTGGATCGCTTCGACGACCAGAGATTCCTTGCCTTCCGGTAGCGGTCTATCCAGGAACGGAGTCAACCGAGGCAAGAGTTCTTCGGGGGTGAGCGACCGGATGTGCTCGGCATTCAGCGTCAACAAGCGTTCGGTGTCGAAGACCGCCGGGCTCGCTCCGAGTCTGGACGGGCTCCATTCCCCGGAGAGTGATGCGAGGTCCGGGAAGAACTCCCTTCCGTCTGAGTGGGTCCAGCCTAGAAGTGCTAGATGGTTTGCGAAAGCTTCCGGCAGGTAGCCCGCATCTCTGTACTCTCGCACGCTTGCGGCCCCGTGGCGCTTGGAGAGCTTCTTGCCGTCAGAGCCGAGGATCAGGCCGAGGTGGACAAACTTGGGCTCTGTCTCTCCCAACGCCCGATACAACAATGCTTGACGGCCAGCGTTGGAGATGTGCTCCTCGCCCCGGATGACGTGAGTAATGCCCATCTCCGCATCGTCCACGACCGCCGCGAAGTTGTAGGACGGCGTGCCGTCGGACTTCATCAGAACGAAATCTGAGACTTTGGAGAACGTTACCTCGCCGCGCAACTCGTCCCGGAACGAGCCGCTTCTCGTGGGTGGGCGAAAGTAAATCGCCCTTCGCCCGGCTTCATCTTCAGCCTCGTAGGTAAGCCCCGAACCCGACAGGCGTTCGAGAGCCACCGCATACATCGCCCCGCGTTCGCTCTGTCGATACGGGCCTTCATCGAATCTCAGACCGAGCCATTCGAGGTCTTCGAGCTGTGAACGCTCGAAATCCGACGTGCTGCGAGCAAGGTCGGTATCCTCAATGCGCAGGACCAACTCACCACCGTAAAAGCGGGCAAACAGGTAATTGAACAACGCGGTGCGAGCGCCGCCGGGGTGCAGCATACCGGTGGGACTAGGGGCGAACCGTACCCGAACCTCGCTCATACGCGCTCCAAAAGACATACGGCCTGAGCCGCGATGCCCTCGCCCCGACCCGTGAAACCAAGTCTCTCGCTGGTCGTGCCGCGCACAGATACTTCACCCGACTCAACACTCAAAGCTCCGGCCAGATTGGCTCGCATGGCGCCTCGATGGTCTCGTATCTTGGGGCGTTCGCAGATGACGACGGAGTCCACGTTGCTAATGATCCATTCGTCGCCCACTATCCCCCGGACTTTTCGAAGCAACTCGATGGAGTCGGCGTTCTCGAAGCGCTCGTCGGTGTCGGGGAAATAGTGGCCGATATCCTCCAGGCCAGCGGCTCCGAGCAGGGCATCGGTTATGGCGTGAGCTAGTACGTCAGCGTCGGAGTGACCGGCTAGGCCGCGGTCAGAGGGAATGGTCACGCCGCCCAGGATCAAGGGCCGCCCGGACTCAGGGCTAGTAAAAGCGTGTACGTCCACCCCGAGACCTACCCGGAAGCTCAGCGCCGGGCTCCGTGACGCCCAGCCCCCCGGACCCCGCGAGCCGTTAGGATCGCCTCGGCCAAAACTATGTCTTCGGGAGAGGTCAGCTTGATGTTGGTCCGCTCGCCCATTACCAGCGAGACTTTGCCGCCTTTGCGCTCTACCAGGGAGGCATCGTCGGTGGCGAGGCTCAACTCGTCGTCGGAGGCGGTATGGATGTCGCGAAGTAGTCCGAGACGGAAAGCTTGCGGCGTCTGGACGGCATGAAGTTTCGAGCGGTCCAAAGTCTCAAGCACCGATCCATTATGGGCGGTCTTGATCGTATCGGAGACCGGGAGTGCTGGGACCACGCCATCGGTGTCTTCGCGAGCCGCCTCTATAACGCGCTGCACCAACTCCGACGTTACCAGACACCGCGAGCCATCCTGCACAAGCACGATGGTCTCCTCGTTCTCTTCACACAGCTTGAGGCCGTTCTTTGTGGAAATAGAGCGAGTCTTGCCCGGCTCGGCGCATCCGGCGTACTTGTCGATTCCTGCTCCCGCGACGACGCTCTCTATCCGAGTTCGATCCCCAACCGTATAGATACGATCCACCCCCGGAGCGTCCTGGAAAGCGCGAAGGGAATACAACAGCGCGGGAGATCCCAAAAGCTGAATAAATTGCTTCGGGCGACCCATCCGGCTGCCAGTACCGCCAGCCAGGATAAGCGCGACCGCTCGTTCACTTGCGAAAGAAGTTATTCGTCTTCCTTACCGTTCTTGAGAGCGCCCTCTATCATGGTCTCAGCCTCCGTGACTTCGACATCACGCACCAATGCTATCTCGGAGGTCAGGATCTGGCGGGCCTTCGACAACATCCCCCGCTCGCCCGTCGACAGTCCGTTCTCGCCTCCAAAGACCGACAGGTTCCGCACGACTTCGGCTACTTCGGAGATATCTCCGTCGCGCAGCTTCTCCCGGTTGTATTTGAGCCGCTGGTTCCAGTTAGCGGGCATCTCCGTCACTTCGTCGCTCAAAGTCCCAAGCGCCACCGTCGTGCTCTCCTTGTCCGAGACCGGTCTTAGCCCCGTGTCTCCATCAACCGGGATACTCAAAGTGAGCTCGGAGTCCGGGATGTACACGATATAGTACGAACGCTCCTCACCGCCGATAGTCTTTTTCTCTATACCAGCGACGCATCCCGCGCCGTGGTTGGGATAGACGACGTTGTCGCCTTCTTTGAAACTCGATTTAGCCGTATCCTTCTCCGTCATCTTAGAGCACCTCACCCGTGGTTTCGAGGTCCCGCTGACGATCCAAACCACGGCGGATCGCCCGCGCCCGAGCCTGTCCAACACCTTCCACGTCGTCGAGATCCGCCTCGGAAGCGTCCAACAATCCCTCTAACGTACCGAATTCTCTAACAAGATTCTCGGCGACCTTACGCGGCAATCTTGGCACCCGCACCAACTGCCGGTAACCTCGCGGCGTAACCAGGAAGTCTTCCGTGCCACCTACGGAACCGTAACCGAGTATCTGCGGGATATCATCGGGCTCGGACATCTCTTCGCTGGACAACTCACCGAGTCGCTTCCGCGCCTCCTTATAGTCCACGCTCTCGTCCACGTAGTCCCGTAGAAGTGCGGCATACTGCTCGGGTATGTGATGGAATGCCTGCTCCAACTGCATCTCGACCAGCCGACCTTCGCTCCCGAGCTCCCGAACATAGGCTTCGACTTCCTCGGCGATCCTGACCGAATACTCGAAGGTGCTGACCGCGCTCACAACTTCTCGCAACGTAACTGCGCC